>NZ_JAAKXB010000003.1:0-411110 GCF_029479985.1 Aeromonas sp. A600620
TGGTGGCTATGACGGGATTCGAACCTGTGACCCCCGCATTATGAGTGCGATGCTCTAACCAACTGAGCTACATAGCCAACCTTGCTTCCGGTGAGTCGTTACCTCGTCACCGTGCGGGCCGAATTATGCGTATCTGGCTCTGGGGCGTCAACCCTTTTTTTGCCAGAAAAACGCAATTTGAGTGCGTTTGACCAGTTATTGGTCTCTGTTGCGCAAAAGCCCAACAATCTGGTTTTTTTTAAGACATTGCCATTATTGCTTGGGCAATGGCAGATAAAAAACAGGCCAGCAAATGCTGGCCTGTCATGGGATTAGACGTTGAACAGGAAGTTCATGATATCGCCATCTTTGACGATGTAATCTTTCCCTTCAGCGCGCATCTTGCCCGCTTCCTTGGCGCCTTGCTCACCCTTGTAGTTGATAAAGTCTTCAAAGGCGATGGTTTGGGCGCGAATAAAGCCTTTTTCAAAGTCAGTGTGGATCTTGCCGGCCGCTTGCGGGGCAGTGGCACCGACCGGAATAGTCCAGGCGCGTACCTCTTTCACACCGGCGGTGAAGTAGGTCTGCAGGTTGAGCAGCTGGTAGCCGGAGCGGATAACGCGGTTCAGGCCCGGCTCTTCGATGCCAAGGTCAGCCATGAACTCGGCGCGATCTTCATCGTCCAGTTCGGCGATGTCGGCTTCGATGGCGCAGCAGACCACGACCACGACCGCGTTCTCGGCGGCGGCGATTTCACGCACCTTGTCCAGATAGGGATTGTTCTCGAAGCCATCTTCCGCCACGTTGGCGATATACATGGTGGGTTTCAGGGTCAGGAAGTTGAGGTGGCTCACGGCGGCCAGCTCTTCTTTATCCAGCTTCATGCCGCGGATCATCTGGCCGTTTTCCAGCGCGACCTTGATCTTCTCAAGCACTTCCACTTCCAGCTTGGCATCCTTGTCGCCGCCTTTGGCGCGCTTGGACTGACGGTGAATGGCGCGCTCGCAGGCGTCCAGATCCGACAGGGCCAGCTCGGTGTTGATCACTTCGATATCGTCAGCGGGAGAGACCTTGCCGGCAACGTGAATGATGTTCTCGTCATCGAAGCAGCGCACAACGTGGCCGATCGCTTCGGTTTCACGGATGTTGGCCAGGAACTGGTTACCCAGACCTTCACCCTTGGAGGCACCGGCAACCAGACCGGCGATGTCGACGAATTCCATGGTGGTCGGCACAACACGCTGCGGATTGATGATGGCAGCCAGCTGATCGAGGCGGGGATCCGGCATCGGCACCACACCTGTGTTCGGCTCGATGGTGCAGAACGGGAAGTTGGCGGCTTCGATACCGGCCTTGGTCAGCGCGTTGAACAGGGTGGATTTGCCTACATTGGGCAGGCCCACGATACCGCATTTAAAACCCATGGATTGTTACCTTACTTGATGGATGCTGTTGGGGGTCGCCCGCAGGCGGCCCATGTCATGCTTGTTCTGGTCGTTGCTCATGTACCGGCACAATGCCCGTACAGGGTCAAACCGACCTAACCCTTTTCAGCCTTGAAGCTGTGCAAGCGATTCATGGCCTTGGTCATATCTTGTTTGAACAGGATGTCGGTGGCGCGCAGGGATTCGTCCAGCGCGGCGTCGATCAGGTTCTGTTCACTGCTGGGGGCCTTGGTCAGGACGAAGCCAGCCACCTGCTCTTTGCTGCCGGGATGGCCGATCCCGAGGCGCAGCCGGAAGAAGTTATTGTTGTTGCCCATCTTGGCGATGATGTCCTTGAGACCGTTATGGCCACCGTGACCACCACCCTGCTTGAACTTGGCGATGCCCGGCGGCAGATCCAGTTCGTCATGGGCCACCAGCATCGCTTCCGGCTCAATCTGATAAAAACGCGCCAGTGCGGCCACCGCCTTGCCAGAGAGGTTCATATAGGTGTTCGGGATGAGCAGCCGCACATCCTGCCCCTCGACCAGGATGCGAGCAGTATGGCCGAAGAACTTGGGTTCTTCACGCAGGCTGACATTGTGCCAGCGGGCCAGTTGCTCCACATACCAGGCGCCCGCGTTGTGGCGGGTCTTGGCATATTCCGGGCCGGGGTTGCCCAGTCCGACGATCAGTTTGATTTCGCTTGTCACGCTTGATGTCTTCACTCGCAGCTGCCGTGGGCACACTACCCAGGGCAATAGGACGCAATATTCTAGCCGCCGAGTGGCGATCACTCAACCAATGCGCATGTTATGGCGGGATTTGCAGCATTATTGCGGCCAATGGGTGGCTAACGGTGGGCAAACGGGCCTCTTGCAAGAGGCCCGTTTCAGTTTACCGATGGATTGTGCTCGGTTGACTACCGTCGTTATTTGGTACGCAGCAGGGTGACGGTCTCTTCATCCAGTGCGGTCAGGGTGGGACGGGCATCGCGCACATACTCCACGAAAGACGCTGCATCGGTGCCACAATCCACGCCGCTGGCCTTGCAATCGAGGGCCTGGTCCGGGGCATAGACGGCGCTCAGCAGTTCGCCATTTTGTGCCACTTTCAACACCGGGAAGGCGGTCAACTTGCCATTGACGCTGGCGATATCGACCCGCTCGCTCTTCTGACGCTGGGCATTGGCCAGTGTTTGCCAGCCATCGTTGCCGTTGGCGCTGTAGGCGTTCATCACCACCCGATAGTGCTGGCTATCCACCAGATCTTGCCACTCGCCGCTTGCGGTCTTGTGCTGCAATTGAGTCAGGGTGCCCGCTTTGCCTGCGTCGGTCTCCTGGAAGGTGTAACGCAGGTGACCGCCATAGGGGAACTTGCCGGCATGGGCGCTGGCGGGCAGGGTGGCGGTGATGGTCTCGGTCAGCAGGGCGCGCACCTCGGCGCCAGTCAGGGTTAGCACCGCGAGCTGGTTCTTGAACGGCAGCAGGGTGAGGGCACTATCCCCCTCGCGCCATTCGCCAGCGGGCAGGTCGGCGCGCACGCCGCCCACCGCCACCAGAGCGAAGTCGACCGGGCCGCCGGTCAGGGCCTGAACAGCCGGAGTATTGGCCCAGTAGAACTCCCCTTCGGCAACCAGCGGCGCTACATCTGAGCCGTGGCTGTCGCTGCCGTTGTCGCCGGGGCGACGGGCATTTTGCAGTTGCTCGGGGATGGTACCGATCACCGGGCCGTAGGCTTTCTCCAGCGCCGGTTTGTAGTGGCTGTCGATGATGCCGCGCAGGCGCGGATCTTCATCCACGGTGACCAGATTGGGTTGGTTGTCGACAAACTGGCTTGCCTCTTTGCTCCGGGCATCGTCGAGCGCTTGCTTGCGCGCCGCATCGGCGAAGAAGTCGCGGCTGGCCAGCAGGCTGTTGTGGCCCTGGCAGTCTGTCACCTGACCCTGGCTGTCAAAGGTCACCTGTGCCAGACCGATGGCCTGGGCGTAGGAGCCCGCCTGCACCACGCAGGTCTTGCCGATGCCATCCGGATTGGTCACCAGCTTGGCGTAATCGCCGGTCTTGCCCCAGCCAATGTTGCGAAAATCGCCGAGCAGGCTGTGGGAGTGGCCGCCGACGATGGCATCGAGGCCGTTTACCTTGGCGGCCAGCGCCAGATCCCGCTCGTTGCCGATGTGGGTGAGCGCCACAATCTGGTGGATCCCCTTGGCTTGCAGCATGTCGACCGTGGCCTGAGCCGAGGCGACCTCCTTGCCAAAGCGCAGCTTGCCGACGTTGGGGGCGATATTACCCATGTCTTCCAGTACCAGACCGATGACGGCGACCAGCTGTTTGCCTTGCGGCAGGTTGTCGAGATCGGTGACCGGGCTCTTCTGGTTGCCGTCAAAGGCGTAGACCACGAAGGGCTTGAGGTTGTCAGCCTTGCTGAGGGCCGGATCGGCCTTGGTGTCGAGGTTGGCGGCCAGCACCGGGAAGTTGACCCCCTCGATGAAGCGGGCCAGCTTCTGGTTATCCAGATCGAACTCGTGGTTGCCCAGTGCCATGGCATCGAGGCCGAACTGGCTCAGCAACTCGGCGTTGGCCATCCCCTCGTTCAGTTTGAAGTAGCCACTGCCCTGCCAGGCATCGCCGCCGTGCAGCAGCAGCAAGGGCTGGTTCTTGGCCAGCGCCTCGGCCTGATAGGCTTTCGCCATGGTCAGCAGGCGTGGATAACCGCCAAAGCGGGTATAGAGGGTGTCCGTCTCCCCCTGCTGGGCAAAGATCTGCCCTTTGATCTCGGCATTGACCGGATCAAACTGGGAGTGGGTGTCGTTCATGTGAGCCAGGGTCAGCACAAAGGGCGGGTTCTCTTTGGCGGGCTGACAGGCGAACAGGGCGGAGGTGAGGGTCGCGAGCAGGAGGGGGCGCAAGCCATTCATGGGTAAATCCTTAACACCTGCCACAGGCAGGGTCGTACATATAGCCGGGGTCTAGAAAGACGAAAACCGCCTGATGGCGGTTTTCGTTATTGCTGAATCTATCAATGCTCGAACATGGCGGAGATGGACTCTTCGTTGCTGATGCGACGAATGGCTTCGGCCAGTACAGTTGACAGCGTCAGCTGCTTGACCTTGCCGACCGCTTTCATCTCCGCAGTGAGCGGGATGGAGTCGGTGATGATCAGTTCATCGATCACGGAGTTCTTGATGTTCTCGACGGCGGAACCGGAGAAGACCGGGTGGGTAGCGTAGGCGAATACACGCTTGGCACCGCGCTCTTTCAGGGCCTCTGCGGCTTTGCACAGGGTGCCGCCGGTGTCGATCATGTCATCAACGATGATGCAGTCGCGGCCTGCAACGTCACCGATCAGGTGCATGACCTGGGAGACGTTCGGGCGGGGACGGCGCTTGTCGATGATGGCGATGTCGGTGTCATCCAGCAGCTTGGCGATGGCGCGGGCACGCACGACGCCACCGATGTCCGGGGAGACAACGACAGGAGACTCGAGGTTCTTGGACTTCATGTCTTCCAGCAGCACCGGGCTACCGAACACGTTGTCTACCGGAACGTCGAAGAAACCTTGAATTTGCTCGGCATGCAGGTCAACGGTCAGCACGCGATCCACACCGACGCTGGAGAGGAAGTCAGCGACAACCTTGGCGGTGATGGGTACACGGGCGGAGCGGACGCGGCGGTCCTGACGGGCATAACCAAAGTAGGGGATAACGGCAGTGATACGGCCAGCTGAAGCACGACGCAGAGCATCCACCATGACGATCAATTCCATCAAATTGTCGTTGGTCGGGGCACAGGTGGATTGAATGATGAAGATATCGCCACCACGTACATTCTCATTGATCTGTACGCTGATCTCGCCGTCGCTAAAGCGACCTACGGCAGCATTGCCGAGTTTGATAAACAGGCGATCTGCGATCTTCTGGGCTAGTTCCGGCGTTGCGTTACCAGCAAACAGCTTCATGTCAGGCACGGTTTGAAACCTCGGGGTTGCATCCAGTATGTGGGGGAGTCTGAAATCAGACCCTATCGTTTTGGGGCAAACGATTTATCAAGATAACGTACAAGGTGTCTGCTGCCCAATGAATGTGATGATACCGGTAACCCGAATCAGTGGCCGAGTGCAAAACCGGCCACGTTAATCATCATCAATACCGTTCGGTAAAATTGGCTGGGGTACTAGGATTCGAACCTAGGAATGGCGAGATCAAAACCCGCTGCCTTACCGCTTGGCGATACCCCAATCATTTGAACTGTTGCAATGTGGAGAAGAGAGGTGATATGTTCTCGCCCTTGGCGACAAACCCATCAAGTCCCTTCGGCACGCAGGCCAACACTTCCCGAGCAGTCACTTCGTCTTCAAATTGAGCAAAGACGCAGGCTCCTGTGCCCGTCATTCTTGACGGCGCGTATTCTAGCAACCAGCCGAGCGCATTGGCAACCTCGGGGTGGCGCTTTTTCACCAGTGATTCGCAATCGTTTTTCCACTCGCCTTCCAGCAGGTTGTCCAGCGCCATTTTTGGCGTGGCTCTCGGCAGGTCCGGATCCTGGAATACGGCCGCGGTCGCCACATGGCAATCGGGCTTGAGCACCAGATACCAGGCATCGGGCAGTTCGACCGATTGCAGCCGCTCGCCCACTCCTTCGGCAAAGGCCGCCTTGCCACGGACAAACACCGGCACATCAGCCCCCAACTGGACGCCAAGCGCTGCCAGTTCATCTTCACTCAAACCCGCTTGCCAGAGGTGGTTAAGCGCTACCAGCGTGGTCGCTGCATCGGACGAACCGCCGCCAATGCCGCCTCCCATGGGCAGCACCTTCTCCAGCCGGATATGGGCACCTTGCGGGCTCGGCAGGGTTGCCTGCAGTAGGCGTGCAGCCCGGATAATCAGATTCTGCTCATCCGGCACCCCGGGAATGGCCGGGCTCAGGGTGAGGGTGTCGCTATTTGGTATCACCTCAAACTCGAGCCAGTCGCTGTGGTTGAGGAAGATAAACAGGGTCTGCAGCTCGTGATAGCCATCGGGACGACGGCCATTGACGTGTAAAAACAGGTTGAGTTTGGCCGGTGCCGGCCAGCGTGTGGAAGCCATTAACGTGCAAGAGTCCATTGGTTGATCTGAAGCTTGAGGCGGCTGTTCTGGCCGGTCATGGTCAGCTGGTGCGGCAGGCGGTAGCCATCCTGATCCCGATAATCGCCATAGACGATCTGCCACTGGCCGTCGCGCACGCTGGCCAGACTGCTGTCGGGGTTGAGTTCAAACTCCGCTTGACCCGGTAGCCCCTTGATCCACTCTGGCAATCCCGCAACCGGAATATTCCAGCCGGTCAGTTGATAGATGAGCGCTTCTGCATCCTGGCTCTGGTGGCGATTGCCGTCGCTGTCGAGCAGGGTGATCTCTCCCTTGCTGCGGGAGAGCTCCAGAATGCTGGTGCCAATCAGGCTGGTGAGGTTGAGGCGATAATCCTCGCCATCCTGCTGCCAGTTGAGACGGGCGCTGCCTTTTTGCTGGGGCGTGATGATGGCCATCTTGCCGGATAGCTGCCAGTGGGTCAGCTTCTCGAGACGGGTCCGCTCCTGGTTCCAGTTCACCTGGTCACGCTGGGGCTGGGTGGTGGCACAACCGGCCAGCAACAGCAGGCAGGTGAGGGTAAAAATACGTAGCAGCAAGAGACGGCTCCAGAGAGAGGAATTTGCCACAGTATACGGGGCGGCCGTATTGCTTTTAAAGACTTACCCTTTCTCGTACAATTGGCAGCCTTTGCACCCAGCGTATGAAATGATCGTCGCCCACTCATGAGTTTGCTTGCCCTCGGAATCAACCACAACACCGCCAGTGTCGCCTTGCGGGAACGGGTCGCCTTTGGCCCGGACTGCATCGATCGCGCCTTGCGTGAGCTGGTGAGCCAACCCGGTGTCAGCGAGGCGGTGATCGTCTCCACCTGCAACCGGACCGAACTCTATTGCAATCTGGAGGAGGAGCGGCAGGAGCAAGTGCTGCGCTGGCTGCAACAGTTCCACGGGCTGGACGCGGCCGAACTGGTCACTGCCATCTATCAGCATCACGATGAAGAGGCGGTGCGCCACCTGATGCGGGTGGCGTGCGGGCTCGACTCGCTGGTGTTGGGGGAGCCGCAGATCCTGGGGCAGATCAAGCAATCCTACGCTCACGCCCAGCAGGCGGAGTCGGTGAAGGGGGCGCTGGAGCGGCTGTTCCAGAAATCCTTCTCGGTGGCGAAAAGAGTGCGTACCGATACCGAGATTGGCGCCAGTGCCGTGTCGGTGGCCTTTGCCGCCGTCAGTCTGGGTCGGCGGATCTTCTCCGATCTCTCCCAGACCAAGGTATTGCTGGTCGGGGCGGGGGAGACCATCGAACTGGTGGCCCGTCACCTGCGCGAGCAGAGCGTCACCAAGATGATGGTGGCCAACCGCACCCTGCAGCGCGCCCAGACCCTGGCAGCCGAATTCGGTGCCCAGGTGATGACGCTCGAAGAGATCCCCGACTATCTGCACGAGGCGGATATTGTCATCAGCTCGACCGCCAGCCCACTGCCCATCATCGGCAAGGGGATGGTGGAGCGCGCGCTGAAGGCCCGCCGCTTCAAACCCATGTTTCTGGTGGATATTGCCGTGCCGCGCGACATCGAAGCCGAAGTCGATGAGCTCTCCGATGCCTATCTCTACACGGTGGATGATTTGCAGGGGATCATTGAGCAGAACCTCGAAACCCGTAAACGGGCTGCCGCCCAGGCGGAAGTGATCGTGCAGGAAGAGCGCGACGAGTTTATGGGCTGGTATCGTGGCCAGAGCTCGGTCGACCTCATTCGCGATTACCGCCATCAGTCCCAGCAAGTGGCTGATGAAGAGTTGCAACGGGCCCTGCTGGCATTGGCGCAGGGCGAGAGTGCCGAACAGGCGCTCAAGGCGATGGCCCATCGCCTCACCAACAAATTGATCCACGCGCCGACCCAGGCGTTGCGCCAGGCTGCCTCCCAGGGGGATCAGAGCGAGCTCTCCCGCTTGCGGCAGGCGCTGGGGTTGTCACAAGAGCCATAATTTTCGGGCAACCTGCCGGTTGTCCCGTCCTCCATTGAGAATGCAAGAGTTATGAATCCGTCACTGATCAGAAAGCTGGAAGGCCTCATCGAGCGCCACGAAGAAGTACAGGCCATGCTCGGCGAGCCGGATGTGGTCTCGGATCAGGATCGCTACCGCGCCCTGACCCGCGAATATGCCCAGCTGGAAGATATCGTTCACGCCTTCCAGCGTTACCGTCAGGCGCAGGATGATCTTGAGACCACCCAGATGATGCTGGAGGAGGATGATGCCGACCTGCGCGAGATGGCGCAGGAGGAGCTGCCGCTGGCCAAGGCCAATCTGGAGGCGCTGGAGCAGGAGCTGCAACTGATGTTGCTGCCCAAGGATCCCAAGGATGACAACAACTGCTATCTGGAGATCCGCGCCGGTGCCGGTGGCGACGAAGCGGCCATCTTTGCCGGTGACCTGTTCCGTATGTATTCACGGTTTGCCGAGCGTCAGGGCTGGCGCGTCTCCATCGTCAGCTGCAATGACGGTGAATACGGTGGCTACAAGGAGGTGATCGCCAAGATCGACGGCGAGCGCGTCTATGGCCGCCTCAAGTTTGAATCCGGTGGTCACCGGGTGCAGCGGGTGCCGGAGACCGAATCCCAGGGCCGGGTGCACACCTCCGCCTGTACCGTCGCCGTGCTGCCGGAAGTGCCGGAAGCCGAGCAGATCGAGATCAACCCTTCCGACTTGAAGATCGATACCTTCCGCGCCTCCGGTGCCGGTGGTCAGCACGTCAACAAGACCGACTCGGCCATCCGCATCACCCACCTGCCGACCGGTCTGGTGGTGGAGTGTCAGGACGAGCGCTCCCAGCACAAGAACCGCGCCAAGGCGATGTCGGTGCTCTCCGCCCGCCTGCAAGCGGCCGAGGATGAGCGCCACCGCGCCGCCGAGCAGAGCACCCGCCGCAATCTGGTGGGCTCCGGTGATCGCTCCGAGCGCATTCGTACCTACAACTACCCGCAGGGCCGCCTCTCCGAGCATCGCATCAACCTGACCCTCTATCGCCTCTCCGAAATTTTGGAAGGGGATCTGGACTGCGTCATCACCCCGCTGGTGCAGGAGTATCAGGCCGATCAGCTCGCCTCGCTGGCCGAGAACAACTGATGCAAATGGTGATTCGGCAAGCTCGCATTAAGTGTCGTGCCCATAAGGTGGAGTGGCACTGATGCAGATCCAGCAGGCCCGCGCCCATATCATGACCATGCTGGCTGGGGGAGAATCCCCCCGCGCCGACGCCGATGTACTGCTCTGTCATCTGCTCGATTGCCGTCGCAGCTATCTGATGACCTGGCCCGAGCGTGAGCTGGATGCCGCCCAGCAGGCCACCCTGCAGACGTGGCTGGCTCGTCGTCTCAACGGCGAACCTATCGCCCATCTCGTTGGCGAGCGGGAGTTCTGGTCGCTGCCGCTGAAAGTGAGCCCGGCGACCCTGATCCCGCGCCCCGATACCGAGGTGCTGGTCGAGCAGGCACTGACCAGAATCCCGCAAGGGCCGTGCGCCGTGCTGGATCTCGGCACCGGCACCGGCGCCATCGCGCTGGCGCTCAAGTCCGAGCGGCCCGAGGTCGATGTGTGGGCGGTGGATCGGATGGCGGATGCCGCGGCGCTGGCCCGCGAGAACAGCGCCGCGCTGGGGCTACCCATCGAGGTGCGCGATGGCAGCTGGTTCGAGCCCCTTGGCGAGCCGGATCGCGACGAAGCGCCACGTTTTGCGGTGATTGTCTCCAATCCCCCCTATATTGATGGCGCCGATCCCCATCTCGAGCAGGGTGACGTGCGCTTTGAACCCCGCTCGGCGCTGGTTGCCGATGACGCCGGGCTGGCCGATATCCGCCACATCGTGGCCCATGCCCCCGCTTATCTGTTGCCTGACGGCTGGTTGCTGCTGGAGCATGGCTGGGATCAGGGGGAGGCGGTGCGTCAGTTGCTGCGTGATGGCGGCTACCGTGAGGTAGCCACGGTGCGCGATTACGGGGATAACGACAGGGTGACGCTGGGCCTCTGCCCGCTGCGCTGACGGTTCCTCACTGTTACACGGCGGGTTGCCTGTGCGCCCCCATGCAAGGATTGAATATGGTTTTTGTGCTCAAACACCTGCACCTCACCCTGATTGCCGGGGCCGTGCTGATGTTTATGCTCCGCTTCTACTGGGTACAGACCGCTACTGGCCGTGCCTATAGCGCGCCGGTGATGAAGGTCAGCGGCTGGCTCAACGGGCTGGTGGTGCTCTCCGGCGCATTGCTCTGCATGGTGCTGGATCTCAACCCGCTCAATAACGGAACGCCCTGGCTCAGCGAGAAGCTGATGGCCATTCTGGTGCTGGTATTTCTGGCTGCGATGGCGCTGCGGCTTGCCAAAAGCAATCTGGTGCGCTGGTGCTCCTTTCTGGGGGCGCTCGGCTGGATCTACTTTATTGCCAAGTTGGCAGTGCTCAAACAGACGAGTGTGTTCGGCTAAGGCATGAAGAGAATGTTACACATAGACGAATGGACCGATTTCGAAGCCCACGACATCACCGAGCTGGCGTTGTCAGTCAGTGACGAAATTTATGGCTCGGTCGAGGAGGGGATCCGCGAGTTGAACCTGCTGGACGAGTGGCTGGACGAGCAGATTGAAGAGGGCACTTGCGACGAGGTGCGCCAACAGTTGCTGCAGGGCTTCTACCACAGCCTCGGTTTTCATGGCGACTGGCAGGACTATTTTTCTGCCAACAACTGTGACCTCAATCAGGTGCTGGTGCAGCGCAAGGGGATCCCGGTCAGTCTCGGCATTCTCATTATCCAGCTGGGGCGCAAGCTCGGGCTCGATGTAGAGGGGATCTGCTTCCCCGGCCACTTCCTGGTGAGCTTTGCCGGTGGCGAGGGGGAGGTCTATGTCGACCCCTTTACCGGCGACGAGCTGAGTCTGGCCCGCATCGAGCTGCTGCTGCGCGGTGCGTTGGGGGACTTGGCAACCCTGACCCCCGACTACCTGCAGCCCTCCGGCCAGTGGGAGATCATCGAACGGCTGCTCAACGTCAGCAAGGGTGCCCTGCTGCGGGAAGATCGCATGCCCGAGGCGCTGCGTTGCAGCGAGCTGTTGTTGCGGATGAAGCCCGGCGATCCGCTGGAGACGCGGGATCGCGGCTTTATCTACGAGCAGCTCGATTGCCCGCGCCAGGCCGCCGACGATTTTGAATATTTTATTGAACAATGCCCGGACGATCCGGTGGCCGATGTGCTGAAAGTGCAGCTGGCCGCGCTGGACCTGAGCCCCAAGCCCCTCCATTAAGGGCGGCTTGAGACTAAACAGAAGAATATCAAGGCCGCTGCGCTCGGCTGCAACGGAGTAACTTGGCTTCAGGCCCTTTTATTAAGGATGTCTTGGAGTTGAAACAGAAGAATATCAAGGCCGCAGCGCTCGGCTGCAACGGAGTAACTTGGCTTCAGGCCCCTTCATTAAGGAAGTCTTAGATGGAACAGAAGAATATCAAGATCAACCAGATCGACGTTGCCAACGACAAACCGTTCGTGCTGTTTGGCGGCATGAACGTGCTGGAATCCCGCGACATGGCGATGGCGGTGTGCGAGAAGTACGTGGAAGTGACCAGCAAGCTGGGCATCCCGTTTGTCTTCAAGGCGAGCTGGGACAAGGCCAACCGCTCCTCCATCCACTCCTACCGCGGTCCGGGTCTGGAAGAGGGGATGAAGATTTTCCAGGAGCTCAAAGCGACCTTCGGCATGCCGGTCATCTCTGATCTGCACGAACCCCATCAGGCCAAGCCGGTCGCCGAGGTGGTTGACGTTATCCAGCTGCCCGCTTTCCTGGCGCGCCAAACTGATCTGGTGGAAGCCATGGCCCGCACCGGCAACGTCATCAACATCAAGAAGCCGCAGTTCCTGAGCCCAAGCCAGATGAAGAACATCACCGACAAGTTTGAGGAGTGCGGCAACGATCAGCTGATCCTCTGCGAGCGCGGTGCCAACTTCGGTTACGACAACCTGGTAGTGGACATGCTGGGTCTGGGCGTCATGAAAAAGAGCACTGGTGGCTATCCGGTTATCTTCGACGTAACCCACTCCCTGCAGTGCCGTGATCCGCTGGGTGCCGCCTCCGGTGGCCGTCGCGAGCAAGTGACCGAGCTGGCGCGCGCCGGCATGGCGGTCGGTCTGGCCGGTCTCTTTATCGAATCCCACCCGGATCCGAAAATTGCCCGCTGTGATGGCCCGAGCGCCCTGCCGCTCGACAAGCTGGAAGGCTTCCTCAAACAGATGAAGGCCATCGATGACCTGATCAAGGGTTTTGAGCCCCTGGATACCTCTGCTTGATGGGACAAGCACTTATCACAAGGCCTCGCAATGCGAGGCCTTGTTTTTTGCGCTTGCCCAGTGAAAGCACGTATAAAAAAACGGCCGACAGGCCGTTTTTTGTGCTGATACAGCAAGTATCAGCGGTTCACTGCAGGACGCTGATTACAGGCTCTGGGTGAAAGTACGGGTAACCACGTCACGCTGCTGTTCCGGGGTCAGGGCGTTGAAACGCACTGCGTAGCCAGATACGCGGATGGTCAGCTGCGGGTACTTCTCCGGATTCGCGATAGCATCTTCCAGGGTTTCGCGACGCAGCACGTTGACGTTCAGGTGCTGACCACCTTCAACAGCCGGTTCGGCCTGAACAGGCAGTTCGCGGTATTCGAACTGACCCAGATCAGAGAGTGCGACTTCCTGATCGGCAGCAAAGGCATCGCCTTTGACACAGATGCAGCGAGCCTGTTGCTTCTCTTCGTCCAGCAGCCAGAAAGAGTTCAGCAGGGCGGTGTTGGCAGCCTGGGTGATTTGAATGCCTTTGATCATGGTATGACTCCTCAATGGGAACGCGAATCCAACTGTAAGGAAATTACCCTGATGTATTTAAGCTACCGTTAATTGCGGTGGCTTAAAGGGCCCTTGCCTTACACCTTTGCTTTGATGGGGTCATATATACCATGTTGGTAATATTACTAAAATTGATCTAGATCAATAAAAATTAATAAAGCGCCATTTAAATGGGATTGAATTCTTGAGTTTAATCAAAAATAGGTCATTTTTCTGATTTTGTAAGATATCAAAATTATGCATCTTTTACCTTTTTAATCTAGTAATTTAACTACATCTTTTTCGGCTTTTCTGTGGTGGATTGAGGAGTTGGCTACACTCAGCAGAAAGCAAGGAGAGTGTCGGGTGAATATCAGGTGGCGAATGTGGGGATGGTTGGCCCTGTTCTGTTGCTGGGCAATCACAGCTGTGGTCCGGGCCGAAACAGTACGCATAGCGGTGGGCGAATGGCCGCCTTATATCAGTGAGTCGCTGCCCAATCAGGGGTTTCTCTGTCAGGTGGTACGTGAGGCCTTTGCCGAGCAGGGGGTCGATGTCAGCTTTCATTTCTACCCCTGGTCTGAGGCATACAGCCTGACTCTTGAAGGGCGTTATATGATTACCATGCCCTGGTTTCGCTCTCGCGAGCGCGAGCAGCACTTCTATCTCTCTGCATCGCTGGGCAAATTTACGACCCGTCTGCTTGCACTTAATGGTTCGCCATTGGTCAGTTTGGGTGAGCTGAAAAACGAGCCTGTCGGGGTTACCCGTGGCTATTTTTATGGTGAAGGGTTTGCAGCAAGGCAATCCGAGCTGTCTCTTGAGTGGTCCGACTCCGATGAGGAGAGCATGGAGAAACTGCTCACCGGACGCATTCGTTATCTGGTCATGGATGAACAGGTGGCACAGGTTCTGTTTCAGCAGGTTCTCTCTCGTCATCCCCAAGCGGCAGCATTGAGTGGTGCCCCCGATCCCATCTGGTCCCAGCCGGGCTATCTGCTGATGCGCAAGGCCGATCCCGATGCCCGCCGCTTGATGTTGCTGTTTAACGCCGGTCTGCACAAACTGGAGCGCTCCGGCCGGCTCGCCAGGCTCTGGAAAGTGTGAGTCACGGTTGCGTCTTGCGGGCTGCCCCCCTATCCTGACTCCTTCGCCGTATCAAGTGAGGAGGCCGGGGTGCTGACCTGGAGTGATGTGATTGGCTCTGAAAAAGAGCAGGACTATTTCAAGTGTACGCTGGCGACCGTCAGGGCAGAGCGGGAAGCGGGCAAGGTGATCTACCCCCCCGCGGCCGATGTGTTCAATGCTTTCAAACTGACCGAACTGGATCAGGTCAAGGTGGTGATCCTGGGGCAGGATCCCTACCACGGCCCCAATCAGGCGCACGGGCTCTGCTTCTCCGTTCTGCCCGGCGTGCGTACGCCTCCCTCACTGGTCAACATCTATAAGGAGATGCAGCGGGATCTGCCTGGTTTCGTCACACCCAATCACGGTTTTCTGGAGTCCTGGGCCAGACAGGGGGTTCTGCTGCTCAACACAGTGCTGACAGTGCAGGCCGGTCAGGCACACTCTCATGCCCATCTGGGGTGGGAAACCTTCACCGATCGGGTCATTGAGCAGATCAATGCCAGTTGTCAGGGGGTGGTATTTCTGTTGTGGGGCTCCCATGCCCAGAAGAAAGGGCGTTTTATCGACCGGCAACGCCACCACGTGTTGACGGCGCCCCATCCCAGCCCCCTTTCTGCCCACCGTGGTTTTATCGGTTGCGGCCACTTTTCCGAGACCAACCGCCTGCTGGAATTGCAGGGTAAAAGCCCGATCGAATGGCAATCTGTCTGCCAACCACTTGATTGAGTGCAAAGTTCGGGCGACAAATGACCGTATACTCAGGAAAGTAACATTTTATTTCAGCGCCAAGGAGTGCCCATGTTATCGAGTCTGCACAAGGATCACCTCAATATCGCCCGACTGCTGGATCTGCTGAAGCAGAAGCTGGCCGCCATTCGTGCCGAGCAACCCATCAGCTATTTTCTGGTGCGCGATGTCATCGATTATCTGCGGGAGGTCTCTGACAAGTATCACCACCCCAAGGAAGATCTTGTCTATGACTACTACCTGAAATACCGGGTGGTGGAGGGGGATGTCGCGAACCGCTTGCATGAAGAGCATCTCAAGTTGCTGGAGGCAGGGACCGAGCTCAAGGAGATGGTGGAGATGATCCTGATGGATGCGGTGATCCCGCTCGATCAGTTCACCGCCAAGCTGGAGCGCTTCGTGGAGCTGCAAGAGGCACACATGAACTACGAAGAGGGGGTGATCTTCCCCCATCTGCGTGACTCCCTGACCGAGGATGACTGGCGTCATCTGGAGCAAAACTGGCAGAACCGAGCTATCGGTGATCCTCTGTTTGGTGCCGAGATCAGCCAGCACTTCCAGGCGCTTGCCAAGCGCCTCTCCCTGCCTTTTGCTGCCAGCTGACGCACGCGGCTTTCGGTCATCAGTCATCTGACTGTGCAGGTGTTACCCGGCCAATGTGCCGGGTTACTTATTGTTACTCACGCCACATGATCTTGTTGTGCCATTTGTCGGGCACAGTGAGCTGCCAGCGGGCCAGCTCGCTCTTGCTGAAGACATATTCGCCGCGCAGGGCCGCTCGCGGGGAGATAGTACGGGGCAGGGTGCCCGCCAGTATGGTGTTGATAAGGGACGCTGCCTGCAACCCCTGATCGTGGCCGTCCAGTACCAGCCCGCCGATGGCCATCCCCTTGCCGACGGCAAACTCCCAGAAACAGAAGAGAGGAACCGGTGTGTTGGCGCTGGTCCACTCCAGCACCGTCTGTTCGCTCACATGCTTGCCATTATCGTCGACCAGCGTGTGGTAGAGGCCGAGGAAGATTGCCTGATAGCCATTCTTCTTGGCGTTGAGCACCGCCTCCTGCCAGAGGCTGTAATCCCCCATCAGCTGGCTGTTGACCCGGGTCTGGCCGACTCGCAATTCGGTCTGGGTCTTGAATTCATCCTCGATAGCGGTGAGGGCCACATTGCTGGAATCAAACAGTACCAGCGCCTTGTCAAGCCCTCCCATCATCTGACTTATTTCGCTGATGTTGCGCTTGAGCAGGGGGCGTTCCAGCACCCCGGTGATCTTGGGGTGGCCGACAAAGCCCTTGAGGCGGGGGTTTTCGTTCATGCCGAGAAAAACAACGGGAGTACCCAGCGAGGCGATCTCGTTGGCCAGATAGTTGATGGCATTGTCATCCCCCAGCACCACCAGATCCGGTTTGCTCTTGAGATAAAAAGCGATAGCCCGTTGAGCGATGTCGTCGAACGCCTCCCGTGGATGGCGTTTGGTGTCCATATAGAAGTGAGAGATCTTGTGCTCCCCCTGCAACCCTTTGCGCAAACCTTCGTTGTAGCTCTGGTCCCAAAGGTATTCGGGATGGTAGCTGCTGATCACCAGAATGTTTGCGGCCCAGAGCGGCAGGGAGAGGGTGGAGAGCAGTAGCAACAGCAGGGAGGTGCGCATGGGAAGGCCCCTGTCGAGTGATAGTGTATGCATGCTCAGTATGGGCAGTGTTTGCCGTTACTGTCATCTCGAAACCGGTATGGCAGGGCGCGATTTTTTTTCGGTTGAGCGGATCGGACGCCAGCCCGCACTCTGCTTGGGATCGGGTTTTATTGAGTCTTTTTTTGGTTGGTCGTGAACTGTCCCGCTCGCTGAAAAACCTGTTCTGGATCAAGAAATGAGGCTGCGCTTTGGTGCCTAATAGACACCACATATAGGGACGCATTCGTTTTTAATCCCTATATGTTGTGTTATCAAGCTGTGTATAAGCTGTTCCCCTCCTATCTTCAGCCCAGGCTTGTCAAGCCTCGGCTGAATTTATTTGCGTCCAGGACGAGATGCCGGGAGGGGGGCCCAACAAGGGTGAGCCAGAGGCAAATGCCTGGCCTTTTAACGGGGAAAATCCATGAAACCGGTTGTGATCAAACGTGACGGATGTCGCGCACCATTCAATGCCCAGCTGATTCGCGATGCGGTCAGCCGAGCGGCGGAAGCGGTCAATCAGGCCAATCCGGCACTCGCCTCCCGCATTGCCAATGCAGTGAGTCAGGAGCTGGAAGGGCGTGGTGAAGTTGATATCCACGAGATCCAGAACCGGGTCGAAAACCACCTGATGGCTTCCGACGACAAGGCCATCGCCCGTGCCTATATCGAATATCGCCACGACAGGGATCAGGCTCGCGAGGCGCGCGGCCGTCTGGCGCAGGAGATCCGTGGTCTGGTCGAGCAGACCAACGCCGCCCTGCTCAACGAAAACGCCAACAAAGACTCCAAGGTGATCCCGACCCAGCGCGACCTGCTGGCCGGTATTGTCGCCAAGCACTATGCCACCAGCCACATGCTGCCCCGTGATGTGGTTCAGGCCCACGAGAGCGGTGATCTGCACTTCCACGATCTCGATTACTCACCTTTCTTCCCGATGTTCAACTGCATGTTGATCGATCTGAAAGGGATGCTGACCCACGGCTTCAAGATGGGCAATGCGGAGATCGATACCCCGAAATCCATCAGCACCGCCACGGCCGTGACCGCCCAGATCATCGCTCAGGTGGCGAGCCACATCTATGGCGGCACCACCATCAACCGCATCGACGAAGTGCTGGCCCCCTATGTGACCATCAGCTGGCAGAAACACCGTGAAGTGGCCGAAGAGTGGGGCATTGCCGATGTGGAAGCCTACGCCATGGCCCGCACCGAGAAAGAGTGCTACGACGCCTTCCAGTCACTGGAGTACGAAGTCAACACCCTGCACACCGCCAACGGTCAGACGCCGTTTGTCACCTTCGGCTTTGGTCTGGGGGACAGCTGGGAGTCGCGAATGATCCAGCGCGCCATCCTCAGCAACCGCATCGCTGGCCTTGGCAAGAACAAGAAGACCGCCGTGTTCCCGAAACTGGTGTTTGCCATCAAGCATGGCCTCAACCACAAGCAGGGCGATCCCAACTACGACATCAAGCAGCTGGCGCTGGAGTGTGCCTCCAAGCGGATGTATCCGGACATCCTCAACTACGACCAGGTCGTGAACGTGACCGGCTCCTTCAAGACCCCCATGGGTTGCCGCTCCTTCCTCGGTGCCTACGAGGAGAATGGCGAGCTGATCCACGAAGGTCGCAACAACCTGGGCGTGGTGAGCCTCAACCTGCCGCGCATTGCCCTGAAATCCCGTGATGAAGCGGACTTCTGGGATCGTCTCGATGCCTCCCTGCGGGTCGCCAAGAAGGCGCTGATGTACCGCATCACCCGTCTGGATGGGGTGAAAGCACGGGTTGCTCCGATCCTCTATATGGAAGGGGCTTGCGGCGTGCGGCTGAAGGCGGACGACAACGTCAGCGAGATCTTCAAGAACGGTCGTGCCTCCATTTCCCTCGGTTATATCGGAGTTCACGAGACCATCAACGCCCTGTTTGGTGACAAGGTTCACCTGTTTGACAGCACCGAGCTGCAACAGAAGGCCATCGCCATCATCGCCCGTCTCAGGGCAGCCATTGACGAGTGGAAAGAGGAGACTGGCTACGGCTTCAGCCTCTACTCCACCCCGAGCGAGAACCTCTGCACCCGTTTCTGCCGCATCGATGCCAAAGAGTTTGGCGTGGTATCCGGCGTGACCGACAAGGGGTACTACACCAACAGCTTCCACCTCGATGTGGAGAAGCAGGTCAATCCGTACGACAAGCTGGACTTCGAGGCGCCCTATCCGCCCATCGCCAGCGGTGGCTTCATCTGCTACGGCGAGTACCCCAACATCCAGCACAATCTGGAAGCGCTGGAGAACGTCTGGGACTACAGCTATGACAAGGTGCCCTACTACGGTACCAACACTCCCATCGACGAGTGCTACGACTGCGGCTTCACCGGTGAGTTCGAATGTACCTCCAAGGGCTTTACTTGCCCGCGCTGCGGCAACCACGACCCGGCCAAGGTGTCGGTGACCCGCCGTGTCTGCGGTTACCTCGGCAGCCCGGATGCGCGCCCCTTCAATGCGGGCAAGCAGGAAGAGGTGAAGCGCCGCGTCAAACATATGTAAGCCGAGCCCTCACCCTAGCCCTCTCCCAAGGGGAGAGGGAACCGGCCGATGTACTGTTTGCGCTGCTTTGCTCCCTTCTCCCCTCGCGGGAGAAGGGTCGGGGATGAGGGGCCGTAATAGAGAGAGATGATGCACTACCACCAATACTACCCGGTCGATGTGATCAACGGCCCCGGCACCCGTGCCACCCTGTTTGTCTCCGGTTGTGAGCATCAGTGCCCGGGTTGCTACAACCAGAGCACCTGGCGGCTCGATGGCGGCAAGCCGTTCGATGAGGCGATGAGCGATCGCATCATTAGCGACCTCAACGACAGCCGCATCAAACGGCGAGGTCTGTCGCTCTCCGGCGGCGATCCGCTCCACCCGGCCAACGTGCCCCACGTGCTGGCGCTGGTGAAACGGGTGCGCGCCGAGTGTCCGGGCAAGGATATCTGGTGCTGGACCGGTTATCTGCTCGGCGAACTGTCAGAGGCCCAGCGCGAGCTGGTGGCCTTGCTGGATGTGCTGGTGGATGGCAAGTATGAAAAGGAGTTGGCAGACCCCGGCCTGCTCTGGCGTGGCAGCAGCAATCAGCAGATCCACGACCTCAACGCCTGGCGTGATGCGGGTGAGCTAATTCCCTGTCTGGTTTGCAGTTGAAGCCCGGGATGTTTATGGTTAGCCCATTCCAATCCTGACGACATTCATGAAGAGGAGAGCCGAGATGAACAATCTGCTCAAGATCCTGCTGGCCATTTTCCTGCCCCCGGTGTGCGCGTTTATCCAAGTGGGCTTTAGCCTGCACTTTTTAATCAACATCGTGCTGACCCTGATGGGCGGTCTGCCGGGCATGGTCCATGCGCTCTGGCTGGTGGTGAGCGACAAGCGCGGCTGATGCCAGCGGATGGTTAGTGAGCTTATTGACGATAAAAGGGCCAACCTCTCGGGGTTGGCCCTTTTGTTCATGTTCATACGAATACTTTTTCGTTAGGATGGGTGACTGACCAAAAGGGCGCGTGTTGAGCGGCCTGCAGTCCGGCAATAAGTACCGGCAGAGAACAAGGAGCGTTACATGAAGTGGAAAGTCGCAGTATGGTCAGGTCTGGCAGTGACACTGTTGCTGGGGTGCTCATCCCGTCAGGAGGTAGCGCACGAGCGCGCTCCGATCGCTATCTCTCTCGAGCAGTTGTCCAGCTACTGGGTTCAGGAGAAGCAGTGGTCATGGCTTGGTAATGACGAGCCAGCCCTGCCAGCCAAACCGGTCAAGGGGTATGTGGAAGTTCGCTATCAAATCGACGCCAGCGGCACGCCGGTCAAGCCGGAGGTGGTAGCGGCCGAGCCCCCCGGCGAGCTGGAGCAGAGTGCGCTGGCGACCCTCTCGCGGATCCGCTACAGCCCTGCAGAGGGCAACCCGGATGCCATTCCGGTCGAGGTGACCAACCGCTTCGAGATCGAGATCAACTGATCCCCCATCACTCTGATGCCAGAGAAAGAGAGACCCCGGCCAGGCCGGGGTCACGTTTATTGCTGTTTGCAGTCGTTGTAGGCGGTCTGCCACTCGCCATCCTGATCCCGAAGCTCGACAAAGCCCTCATCCCCCTTGTTCCACCAGACGGCCTCATGTTCGTCCGTATAGCGGGCGCCGGAGGCCGAAATGGCCTGGGGCAGGGTGTAATCCTTGCCATCCGGCAGCGACAGCTTGATAAAGCTGAGGCTCTCGTCGGAGAGGGAGAAGTAGCGCACCTGCACCTTTTTGCCTTGCTCGCACTGGTAACTGACCGGTTCGCCACCAGTGACTGAGAGGGTATTGCCCTGATTGCAGCCAGCGAGCAGGCCGAGGGCCAGCGCACCAGCGGCCATCATATGTACCTTATTCATGATTACAGCTCCATTGGTGTCATACGGGCGTGAGCCTAACAGGTTGCCGTTATTGTGCAATCAGCGGGGCCATTCGGTGCGTCGCTCGCTGTCCGGCATACCGCGCGAGTATGAGGGGGCGCTATCAGGAAGGCATCGTCAATCAGTAGAGGCCAAGTCTGGTTTCAAACTGGCGGATCAGCGTCTCATAGATGCCGTTGTTCTTGATCTTCTGCAGCCCCTGTTCGAACTGCTTGGCCAGCGCTTCCCCTTGAGGTGTGTTGCGGGAGAAGGCGAGCCAGAAGCCATCAGTGGAGAGCTTGCCAACCTTGACCACCTTGCCGGTCAGCTGCTTCTGCTGGATCTTGAGGTAGCCCGGCATGCCGTTCATCAGGATGTAGTCGACCCGGCCACGTACCAGCATCTCGAGGATCTGGGCATCGGATTTGGCCTGAAAGCGGGTGATCCTAGGGTTCTCCATAAAATCGGTAGGGTAGGTGTAGCCGAGGGTGATGCCCACCCGCTTGCCTTCCAGCGAGGTGAGCTTGAGATCCCGTTGCGGGTCGCTGGCAAGGGCGAAGATGGCAAGATCCTCCTCGAACATGGGGGTATCGTGCCAATGGTACTGGTAGCGGTTCTCTTCGGTGATGGTAGCGTTGAAGCACCCCGCAAGTTTGCCGCTTTTCGCATCGTGCATGCAGCGGGCGAAGGGGAGGGTGCGAAAGACAATCTCGATCCCTTCGGCGGCGAACACCGCCTTGACCAGCTCAGGCGCCAGTCCGTGGGGCTGGTCATCCTCATTGTCCTTGTCGCGCTCGCAGTAGGGGGCCCAGTCATCTTCGGCACCAATGACAAGCGGGGTGGCCCCGAGCGGGCTGGTAGCCAACAGCATCAGACAAACCAGCCATTTTTTTAACAACGGAACCATAAGTGTGCACCTCATCGACAGCAGCCTTACAAGCATAGCCACACTTCTGCGCTGACTTGTAGTGGCAGGAGTATTGGTGAGGGAGGTAAACGAGGGCGAGAAAAAACGCCCCGGCAGGCGACGGGGCGAAAGAGATCTCATCCATGGGTTGACAACAGTGCTTACAACAGGAAATCAATAACCGAAGCGGGTCGCCTCGAAGCGGTTGAGCAACCGGTGGACGAGGTAGCAGGCCAGCAGAGTGACCACGATGGCAAACAGGATGCTGCTCACCCGGTAGAGGGCGCTGAACACCAGATCGTTGCCCGGGGTGAGGTACTGGCCAAACAGGATGCCGAGGGTAGTGAGGGCGCCGAAGCCGACCCCGGAGCCGCCTGCCTCCTTGACGTGGGCATGGCTGAACAGCATGGCGCCGAGCCACAGCAGCGGGGCGACCAGCAGCAGTTGCCCTGACCAGTCATAGAGCAGCAGCTGGCCGAGCAAGCCGAAGGTGACCCCCAGTAAGGTACCCATCGCCCGTTTGCGGGCATAACTCAGCGCACCGTTCCAGTGCATGGGGAACAGCACCAGCAAGGTCGTGGCCTGGGCAGACATGGAGTCGCGCAGGTCAAACACCTGAAATATCAGAAATGACAGGGTGGCCACAGTGGCACCCAGCAGGGCTTCATGGCGCATCCGGTGCGGCGCCTTGGGGGCCGAGGCAGGCTTGGGTCTGGCCTCCACATCCGGGATCAGCATGGTCATCAGGTAGGCGATCAGCACCGACAGCACGCTCGCCCAGATATTGTTGAGGATCAGGTCGTTGAGGTCGGTCTGCGGATAGCTGGCAAAGTGCAGCATGATGCTGAGGCTCAGCACCCCGTTGGCCCCGAACAGAAACAGGCTGCCCCGCGACATGGCGGCGAAGCGGTAGAGAAACAGCATGAAGGCGATGGGGGTCATCAGCGCCGGATGGCTGCCAAACAGCCCACCCAGCAGCCCGACCTCCACCCCACAGACCACCGCCGCCGCGATCAGCTGGCGCGCGGCATGACCATTCATTACAGGCACCATCCCCAGCAGTAGCACCGGTGTGACCGTATAGAAGACCCCGTAATTCCAGCCAAACAGCTTGCAGAGCAGAAAGCCCGTGGTACAGCCAAAGGCGATGCGCAGGCACTGGCGCAGCTCGTTGCCGGTGAGGGGCCGATACCAGAGGTGAGCGGCAGCACCACCGGTGGGGTGTGCTGGGGCGGTATTGGCCGACGGGTGAGTGGCGTGGTTAGTAGACATAATGGAGCAGGCTGAGCAGGTGGATCTGGCCCCGTGCCAGCATGGCGGTCAGGGCATTGTCCGGCAGCAGTTGTACCGTGGCTCGCGCCCCGGCTGGCAGATGATCGGGGAGCTGGTCCAGCTCGAGGTGCAGCCGCATCCGCTGGGCATCCCGTACCCAGCGATCAGACTCCACCGGCGCGGCCAGTCGACCATTGGCATCAAACTGACCGGCACTCACTCCGGCATCCAGACTGCTTACCCGAGCAGGATAGAGCTGACCCGGCTCGCCATCGAAGGCGACCAGTGCGCGGGTTTGCTCGCCAACATGGCGCAGGCTCTTCTCCCGAAAATCGGCAATGACGTCCACCTGTTCCGACACCAGTGCCAGTAGCGGGCTGCCGGCGCTGGCGATACTGCCCGGCTTGAGCTGCAGGTTGGTGATGGTGCCATCCTGATCCGCGTGGACCTGGCTGTAAGAGAGGGCCAGCTGCGCTTGCGCCAGCTGGTTGCGGGCCTGGCGCAGCAACAGATTGTCCTCACCGGTCACGCCACGACTGGCCTTGATCTGGGCCAGTTTGGCCTGACTGGCGCGCAGGTTGGCCTGGGCGCTGCGCAGGGCGCTGTCAGCCTCATCTTTTTGTTGCAGCGAAACCATGTGACGTTGGTAGAGCGCATCGATCCGCTCAGCCTCGCGCCACTTCTGGCTGGCCAGGGTCTCCTTGGCGTTGATCTCGGCAACGGCGGCGGTCAGGGCGGCATCCAGTTCACTGTTCTGCTGCTCTGCCTGCGCCAGCGCAAGGCGGGCCTGCTCCACTGCCAGTTCAAAAGGGGCCGGATCCAGCCTGAACAGCAGATCCCCTTTCTTGACCTGCT
This sequence comes from Aeromonas sp. A600620, assembly GCF_029479985.1. Taxonomy (NCBI): domain Bacteria; kingdom Pseudomonadati; phylum Pseudomonadota; class Gammaproteobacteria; order Aeromonadales; family Aeromonadaceae; genus Aeromonas; species Aeromonas sp. A600620. The sequence continues at coordinate 24,305 of NZ_JAAKXB010000003.1, forward strand.
GGTTGTTGTGAACGGCGACCTCGATCACCTTGCCGCTCACCTGGGGGGCCAGCTTGGTGACCACCCGGGTCGCCATCGCCTGAGGGGTGAGGGGCATCAGCAGGTCGGCTATCAGAAAATAGGCAAACAAGGTGGCAAAGCCCGCCATGGACCATTTGATCCAGCGGGTAAATTGTTGATCCGGAGTCATCTTATTCTCTCTCTGTGTCGGTCTCGGGAGGGCTTGTATCGCCTCCGGCTTGTCGGTCGTGGTGTTGTTCAATTTTGCTGAGGGCGTTGGCCGAGATCCGCTGCACCGTGGCTTCAAACAGCTGCAGGGTCTGCTCGTCGATGCCCCCCAGCAGCTCCCGGCGGATATTCATGATGCGGTCGGCGATCTGATCGAGCAGGGTCTGGCCAGCCGGGGTCACGCAGACGATGCGGGCCCGCTTGTCCTGACTGCAGCAGTGGCGCTCAATCAGACCCTGCTCTTCCAGCTGGCCCAGGGTGCGCATCAGGGATGGCAGTTCTATTTCGAGGGCTTCGGCCAGGGTCTTCTGGCTGACATGGTTCCCCATGCGGGAGAGCTTCCACAGCGCGGTCCAGCGGGGATGGGTGAGGCCAAGGGGAGCCAGCTCCAGGTCGGCGGCAGTACGCCATAGCCGGTGCATCCGCGCTATCTGCTCGGCGAGTGACAGCTCGCGCAACCTTTCCAGATCCGTCATCTTCTCATCCTCAATGTACTTAGCCTGCTAACTATCATACTTGTTTAGCAGGCTAAGTAAATAGTGTGATGTGAATCATGTTTCTGGTCGGATCTTTCGTTGGTGAGGGCGAGCAGCATTCGAGCCCCTGATATTATTTTCGGGGCTGATCCACTCGAGGCTCTCTTGCCGATTCGGATATTGCGCCGTGAATGGAGGATATCCGGCGATTATTTTCATGAAATTTTCAGCTTCAGTGAGCAGCTCTTTTTTTATCCGCTAATATTGATGGGGTTATAAAACAAGGGGGAAACGGGTTGTGGATGGATATGACAGTGGATGTGTGTATCTGGCAATTGAAACGCTGTTGAGTGATGGAGAATATGGTGCAGAGTCACACCATGGCGTGAATCGGGAAGGCGCTATCAGAAGTACCGATATCAGTCATGATTTTGACCCCGCCAATATTCCATTGCTGTTGGCAGAATAGACCTGACCGTGTGTGATCCTTGTGAGTTCAAGCCAGTGCTCTGGTATTCGCTGGCTTGACTCATCACTATTTCAATCTCCCCTTTTTGCATCTTTCTCCTCACCCTTTTTCATCGTGCGTGCTTCCTGCACGCCGACTCAAACCCTGGTGTGGCATGCCGTGGCACTCGCGTTATGGCGATGACATTACCCGCTGATAATCACTCACAGGAGCTGTGGCGATAAATGGTCGCAGAGCTTGTCATCTGGCTCTGTTATTTCCCCGAAGGGGGGAGATCATCGCATCGTTATTACTGCTGATCACCCAAATATCCGCCATTGGGCTCGCTCGTTTTATCACCCTATTTCCTGACTTGGTCGGGTATCGGATGTCTGGTGTTCTATTGTGCTGCGCACGTTGGCGGCACCATGATGTTTAAGTTTTTAATGTTTTTATATGGCTTTGCAATCTGGCTAACCGACAGGGGCGAGGGGGATCAATAAAGTAGCGGCCACAATCACACGCAGAGTACATAACAATGAAAAACCTCTCACCCCTACAAACCACACAAGAAAAGGCCGCCTTTATGGGCGGCCAACAAATTGCCGGTATGCCTCTCTTTATATTTCTGGGGCTGGCGACCTGTGTTCTCTTTTCCGGCTGGAATGGCTCGCTGCCGCTGGGCATGGTCGGTGCGTTGGCGCTGATGTTCGTGCTGGGCACCCTGCTGACCGAGCTGGGTGAGCGGATCATGCCGATCCGCGAATACCTGGGGGGCGGCACCATCCTCGCCATCTTCGGCGGTGCCGCCCTGTTTGAATATCAGTTGCTGCCGGTGCAGGCGGGGCAGGTCATCACCAACTTCATGAAGGAGGGGGGCTTTCTCAACTTCTTTATCGCCAGTCTGGTGACCGGTTCGGTGTTCGGCATGAGCGGCGCGCTGCTGAAAAATGCCGCCATGCGCTACCTGCCGGTTATTCTTGGTGGCGTCGCACTGGCACTGCTGAGTGTGGGGCTGGTCGGCTCCCTGATGGGATATGGCTTCAAGAATGCCGTGCTGCTGATCGGCCTGCCCATCATGGGCGGTGGCATGGGCGCCGGTGCGGTGCCGTTGGTGGAGATCCTCTCCGGCCCGATGCAGATGTCCAGTGCGGATCTCTTGTCGCGCATGGTACCGGCGGTGGTGATCGCCAATACCCTGGCCATTCTGGTGGGCTCCCTGCTGGCGCGGCTCGGTCGCCGTTACCCCTCCCTGACCGGCAACGGCAAGCTGATGGTCAAAGAGAATAGCCAGAGCATTGCTGACGAGCAGGCCGAAGCGCCGACCCTGCAGAGTCTGGGTATGGGCCTTTTCATCAGCTCCAGCATGTTTGTGCTGGGTTCCCTGCTTGGCAACTTTATCCCCATGCACCCCTTCGCCCTGATGATTTTGGCGGTCGCCTTTATCAAGGTGAGCGGCGTGCTGCCGCGTCGTTATGAGCAGGCGGCGGCCGACTGGTACCAGTTTGTGGTGAGCAACCTCACCCCCTCGCTGCTGGTGGGGATCGGCGTCGCCTATACCAGTATTCCCGAGCTGATCAGTGCCTTCTCCGTCAGCTACTTCGTGCTGGTCATGGTCACCGTAATCGGTGGCGCCCTCGGCGCGGCGCTGGTCGGCAAGCTGATCGGTTTCTATCCCATCGAGGCGGCCATAACCGGCGGGCTCTGTATGGCCAACATGGGCGGCACCGGCGACGTAGCCGTGCTCTCGGCGGCCCAGCGGATGAAGCTGATGCCCTTTGCCCAGATCTCCTCTCGCCTGGGCGGCGCCGTGATGCTGATCTTGGCCACCGCCCTTATCTCCCTGCTCGCCTGATACCGGATTGAGGAACAAACAAGATGAACGACATCATGATGGGCACCAGCCTGCCCTATGCCGAGCGCAAGCGTCAGGGGGTGCGGGGTCGCATGCCTCACAAGGAGGAGTCCCTCTCCCAGCAGCGGCGCCGGATCTACCGATTGGTCAGCGCCATGCAGAGTCCGTTTGACCAGCATCTGCTGCTGCGCCAGCTGCAGGAGGACAACCCTGTGCTGTTCTACGATCTGGTACGCCACCACCTGCCGGAGCTGCTGCCGATCATCTACACCCCGGTGGTGGGGGAGGCGTGCCAGCGCCACAGTGACCTCTATCTGCGCAGCCACGGCCTCTACCTCTCCTGGCACGACCGGGATGATCTCGACGATATCCTCGAGTCGGTGGAGCAGGAGGTGGATGTGATCGTCATCTCCGACGGCGAGCGGGTGCTGGGGCTTGGCGATCTCGGTATCGGCGGCATGGGGATCTGTATCGGCAAGCTGGCGCTCTACTCCGCTGCTGGCGGCATCAATCCGGCGCGTACCCTGCCGCTCTGTGTCGATGTGGGCACCAACAACCCCGAGCTGCTGGAGGATGACTCTTACCTCGGCTGGCAATCCCCGCGCATCGACGGCGAGAGCTACTACCACTTCATGGACAAGGTGGTGGCCGCCATTCGCAAGCGCTGGCCCCAAGTGGTGCTGCAGTTTGAAGACTTTGCCGGCAAGCATGCCGCCAACCTGCTGACCCGCTATAGGGACGAGCTCTGCATGTTCAACGACGATATTCAGGGCACGGCGGCAGTGGCTTCTGCCTGCGTGCTGGCCGGGTTGCAGCAGGCGGGTACCGCCCTGTGCGATGCCCCGGTGCTGATCGTCGGGGCGGGTTCTGCCGGTTGCGGCATCGCCGCCATGTTGGCCCAGCTTGCGGGGAGCCACGATGGCGTCTGGCTGTTTGATCAGGACGGGGTGGTCTGCGCCGATCGTCCCAACCTGACTCGCGCCCAACAGCCGTTTGCCCGCGCCGTTGAGGAGGGGAACAGTTCGCTGCTGGAGACCATCCGCCAGGTGCGTCCGGCGGTCTTGATTGGCGTGAGCGGGCAGGGTGGCCTCTTTACCCGCGAGGTGTTGCAGGCGATGGGGGAGGTGTGCGATCAGCCGGTGATCCTGCCACTCTCCAACCCGACCCGCAGTGCCGAGGCGACCCCCGAGCAGGTGTGGGCCGCCACAGATGGCCGCGCCCTGCTGGCCACCGGCAGCCCCTTTGCGCCGGTAACGGTGGCCGGCGAGCGGCGGGTAGTCTCCCAGTGCAACAACGTCTATGTCTTCCCGGGGATTGGTCTCGGTGCCTGCGCGGTCAAGGCGCGCCGCATCAGCGATGGCATGTTGCTGGCTGCGGTGCGGGCAGTCGGCGCCTATCCGCTGGTGGCGGGTCGGCTGCTACCCCCCATCGAACAGGTGGGAGAGGTGGCCCGCGCCGTCGCCAGAGCGGTGGCGCTCTGCGCCCGCGAGGAAGGATTGGCCGATTTTGTCGGCGATCCGGCTCCTTTGATTGACCAGACCTGGTGGCATCCGCACTATTGGGCTGCGTCCTGACGTTTTAAGGTATGTGCATGAAACTTCGCCACCAGTTGGTCACCCTTTCTCTCGGGCTCTCCCTGCTGCTGATCCTCATTCTGGGCAGTCTGCTGGCCCTCTTTATCCGCCATCTGCTGGAGAGCAATCTGCAGGATAAGGGGAGCGATCTGGCACGGGTGATGGCGGCGGACACCCGGGTGGTCGAGGCCCTGCGTCAGGGCCGTGACCCTACCCTGCGCGACTATGTGGAGGCGGTCTGCAACCGCACCGACGCCACCTATATGGTGGTAACCGACGAGCATGGTCGCCGCCTCAGCCACCCCAACCCCGAGCTGGTGGGGCAGAAGTTTCGCGGCGAGGATATCTGGCCCGCGCTGCAGGAGCGGCGCAGCTACTGCTCCAAGGATCGGGGCACCATGGGGCCGGCGATCCGCTGCTTCTCCCCGGTGGTGGGCGGTGACGGGCGCGTCATGGGGGCCGTGGTGGTGGGCTATCTGATGCAGCAGGTGGAGGGCATCTATATGGAGCGGGTAGCCCTGCTCATCAGCGCCATCGTTGCGGTGCTGGGGTGCGGCCTGCTGCTGGCACTCTGGGTGCAATACCTGCTGCGCAAGACTCTGCTCGATCTGGAGCCGGAGGCAATCGTGCGCCGTTTCACCCTGCAGGATCTGGTGCTTGAGCACATCACCGAAGGGGTCATCGCCCTTGATGGTCGCGGCAACATCAACATGATCAACAGCACCGCCAGCTATCAGCTGCGGCTGCCGGTTACCGGGCGCCACGCCCTGCAGGGACAGTCGCTGGCGGAGCTGGTGCCGCCCCTTGCCCCCTGTCTGGAGCAGGAGGGTGGGGAAGTGAGCTTCACCATTCAGGGGGAGTCCTTCGTTGGCCGCTGGCAGGCGGTGCAGGGCAAGGCGCCGGGGCGGCTGCTGATCTTCAGCCGTCCGGAGGTGGCCGCCAGTCTGGGGGTGCAGGTGACCCACCTGCGCCAGTATGCCGAGATGTTGCGGATGCAGAGCCACGAGTTTGCCAACAAGCTGAGCAGCCTCTCCGGCCTGTTGCAGCTGGGCCATGTGGATCAGGCGGTGGAGCTGATCCAGCAGGAGAACGAAGCGTGCCAGACCATGCTGCAGGAGCTGCTGCGGCTGATCGACAACAAGCCGGTGGCGGGGCTGATTCTCGGCAAGTTCAGCCGGGCTCGCGAGCTGGGGGTGACCCTGGAACTCGATCCCGATTCGGCGCTGGCGGAGTATCCGGCCTCGGTCTCGGCCGATCTCATTACCCTCATTGGCAACCTGCTGGACAACGGCCTGCAGGCGGCCTGGCGCAACCGCCAGCAGCGGCCGCCGCGGGTGCTGCTGTCCCTGTGCGATGTGGGGCGGCGACTGGTGATCGAAGTGGAGGATAGCGGTGAGGGGGTCGACGAGGAGCTGGCCGATCACCTGTTCGATTACGGGGTGAGTCGCCAGAGCGGCGATCACGGGGTGGGTCTGTTCCTGGTCAAGGAGACCGTGGGTCGGCACGAGGGTGTGATAGAATGGCGGCGAACCGCCGAGCAGACCACCCTGTTTGGTATCTATTTGAATAAAAACCAATTAATGTGAACCATGGACCCAATAATCACGCTTGTTATTGAAGATGACGATCGGATCGGTGCCATCTTGTCAGAACTGGTGGCGGCGACACCCGGTTTCTCCCTGCTGGGGCGGGCCGGCACCCTGGCCCAGGCCGATGCCATGATGGCCGGTGTGGTGCCCCAACTGCTGCTGGTGGATGTCTCCCTGCCCGATGGCTCCGGCCTTGAGTGGGTGAGCCGCCTGCGCAGCCACAACCGCGAAGCCTATGTCATCATGGTGACCGCCTCGCGGGATGTGGAGACCATCCAGCAGGCCCTCAATCTGGGGGTTCATGACTACGTCATCAAACCATTGCGGCTGTTTCGCATCCAGCAGAGTCTGGACGAGATCCTGCAACTGCACAGCCGCCTCTGCGAGCGGGGTCGGCTGGAGCAGGAAGATCTCGACAAGCTGCTGGGCAAGGGAGGGCGCTCCCAGATCAAGGAGATGCGCGTCACTCCCAAGGGGATCGACAGCATCACCCTGCGTCAGGTGCTGGATCTGCTGGCGGGTGAGCCGGAGAGTGTCTTCTCCACCGACACGGTGGCGCTGCGACTCTCCCTCAGCCGCACCACGGCGCGCCGCTATCTGGAATATCTGGAGTCGGAAGACCGGGTAGATGTGGATCTCAATTACGGCCAGCGCGGGCGGCCTGAGCGTCGCTACCGCTGGCGCCGGGCCGGTTGAGATGCGCACTGGCGTGCATTGCAGAAACAACAAGGGAGCCATGGGCTCCCTTGTTGTTTCCGGACGATGTTGGTTCTCAGGCGGCTTCCCGTTCGGCTACCGGCGCACGCCCCTTCAGCTGGGAGGCCATCACCCCGCCCAGGATCAGCCCGCCACCCAGCAGGTGATAGCCGTGGATTGGCTCGCCCAGGCCGACGACGGCGATCAGCGCCGTACAGAGCGGCATCAGGTTCATAAAGACCGAGGTGCGCTCTGCCCCCATGCAGGCGAGGCCGCGCATCCAGCAGTAAGCCGCCAGCAGGGAGGAGGCGAGCCCGGCGAAGAGCACCAGCCCCCACCCTTCGGCCGGCACCGCCATCGAGTCGGCACTGAGAGCGAGCGGCACCAGCAGCAGTACGGCCAGCAGGATCTGCATGTAGAGGTTGAGCCAGGGGCCAAACGGCAGTTGCCAGCGGCGGATCAAGAGGCCGTAAAGGGCGTAGCTGGCGGAGCCGAGCAACATCATGCCATCCCCCGGGTTGATGCCGTTATGGAGCAGGGCCAGTGGTTCGCCCTTGCCAAGCAGCCAGAGCACGCCGAACAGGGAGATACTCATGCCGAGCAGTGCCTGTTTGCCGGGACGCTGGCCGAAGAAGAGCGCCCCTTGCAGCAGGGTGAGCAGTGGAATGAGGGAGCCGATCACCCCCATATTGGTGGCCGAAGTGCTGTGAGCAGCGTAGTAAGCGAGGCACTGGTAGAGCACCATACCGAGCGCCGCCAGCACCAGCAGCTTGCCGAGCCAGGGGCGAACCTCGCTACGGCGGCGCCACAGCTGCGGCAGGCAGAAGGGGGTCAGCGCCAGAGCGGCGATCACCCAGCGATAGAAGGAGATAGCCGCGGGGTCGAGCACACTGGCGGCCGCCTTGGACACCACGGTATTGGTAGCCCAGATCAGCACCGCCATCAGCGGAAAGAGAAGAGGGGAAAAGATTCGCATCAGAGGCTCCTTATTAACAGGGGGCCAAGTCTACCCTTGTCTTTATATTATCAAGTAGCGTAAAACAGACAGATGACCCAGCAGAAAAGACAACTCTTTCTGATGCACCTTATTCCGGCCCACACGGGCTGCGTCTGCCCGCAACTGATGGCTGCTTTTGACCTGTGCCGGAGACCGAGCCAACAGGGCGTTGCATCACGCCTGCTCCTCTCTCTCGCTGACAAGGGGCGCTGATGGCCACTCACCACTTTCAGCCGGTAGATGTCGTTCTGCCCGCTCCCAATCCGCTCTTTTTCAGTTACCAGCAGATGTTGGCCGACAGCGCGACCGTGCTGCACTCCCACCCCTGGGGCCAGCTCAACATGATCAGCCTGGGGATCATGGAGATAGAGCTGGGGGATCAGCGACTGGTGGCCCCTGCCGACTATCTGATCTGGGTACCGGCGGATCTCGACCACACCTCTTACAACGAGCAGACCCTCGACTACACCTCCATCTACGTCAGTCACGAGCTGGCGGCCAAGCTGCCGCCAGAGCCCAGATTGCTGCTGCTCACCCCGCTGATCCGCGCCCTGCTGAGCGATTTTTGCGAACGGCGGGTGAGCCATATGGCGGATGAGTGGGATCAGCGTCAGGCCGAGTTACTGGTGGAGCGACTGGCGCGCACCCGCTGTCAGGAGAGCTACCTGCCGATGAGTCAGGACAAGCTGCTGGCTCCCATGCTGGCGGCGTTACACAGCGATCCTGCCGATCCCCGAACTCTGGCCCAGTGGGCCGGACAACTGCATACCACAGAGCGCACCCTGGCGCGGCGCTGCCTGCGGGAGCTGGGGATGAGCTTCGGTCAGTGGCGGGCGCGGTTGCGGCTGCTCAAGGCTCTGGCCTGGCTCAAGGGGGACATGCCCATTCAGGAGATCAGCTGGCGGCTCGGTTACGGCTCCACCTCGGCCTTTATCGCCATGTTCAACCGGGAGCTGGGATGTTCACCCCAGCGTTATCGCCAGCAATCGGCAGAACGGGGGCTCTAATGGGAAAAAACGGGAGCGATCCAGTGTGAATGCCATGATAAGTAGCCTGTTTCTTGTCGTTACAGGGATTATCATAGAGCCCTGTTATCATGGGCCATCTGGCAGCAACGATCGGTTGTCTGCCCGAGTGAATGGCTGTGCCTTCATATTCAGGGGTTAGGGTAAGCATGATCGCGTCCGGTTCCCGTTTGGCCGAGTCACTATTCTGGTATCTGCTGGCGCTCACCGGTTGTGCCATCCTGCTGTTCGAGTTCGGGCCAGAGCGAGTTCTCGATATCAAGGAGTGGCCGCTCTCCATCACAGTGCAGCAGCCACGGGATGCTGGGCCGGGGGCGGTGCGCTATCAACCCTCGGCGGATGATCATCCCGGAGTGGTCTGTACGTTAACCGCCAATCCCGCCAGCTACCCAAGTTGCGGCCTTATCCTCACCCTGACCCCCCGTGACAAGGGGATTAATCTGACCCGTTTTGGCACACTTCATATCCGTTTGAGCGTAACCGGGGCTGGCGAGCAGGATTGGCGCTTGTATCTGCGCAACTACAATCCGGTCTATGACCGGGTTGATGAGCCTGAGCAATCCAAGTTCAACGAGATCATTTTTCGGCCGGCGGATTACGGCCGGGATCACGAGGTGCCACTGGATGTGTTTACCCCGGCGACCTGGTGGATCACCCGTTACAATGTGCCGTTGCAGCAGCAGGGGGCCAATCTGGATCGGGTTTATGCCATCGAGGTTATGGCTGGTTCAGATATGCCGCCCGGTAAGCATGGCGTGGTGATCGAAGCGCTGCAGTTTCACGGTAGCTGGCTCGATGCCACCCTCTTCTATCGGCTGATCCTGTTTGTCTGGTTTCTTTACGGTTGTACCGTTTTTCTGATCAACCACCTTTTGATGAAGCAGCGCTTGCAGCATGCCCATCAGGCCAAACTGGAGGCCGAGGCGCTCAACCGGACCTTGAGTGAAGAGAATCGCCGCTCCCGCGAGGAGGCCTGTTATGATGCCCTGACCGGCGCCCTCAACCGGCTCGGCGGTGAGCGACTGCTGCTCGAGATAGGTGAGCAGCCCTGCACTCTTGTCTATATCGATGTGGATCACTTCAAACAGATCAACGATAGCCATGGCCATCCGGTGGGAGACGAGGTGCTCAAACTGCTGGTCAGCGAGATCCTGCGCCACTGCGATCCCCTCTGCCATCTGGTGCGCTGGGGGGGAGAGGAGTTTGTGTTGGTCTGCCTTGATTACGATGAGTTGCGGGCGTGTATCCTGGCCGAGCGGCTGCGCACCCTGCTGGAGGCATCTCCCCATTGGCCGCTGGCCTTGCGGGTGACCGCTTCGTTCGGGGTGGCCGAGCGGGGGGGAGAGCCATGGGAATGCGTACTCAAACGTGCCGACGAGGCGCTCTATCAGGCCAAGACGCAGGGACGCAACCGGGTAGTGGCGCATTGAGGGCGGTAGCATGACATGTTAAAGACGAGAGCAAGATGACCAGACAATCTATTGGTGCCCTGACCCTGCTGGTGGCCGACTATGACGAGGCTATCGCCTTTTTCACCGAGGGGCTGGGGTTTGCGCTGCTGGAAGATACCCGGCTCGACGAACCGGGCAAACCGGGCAAACGCTGGGTGCGGGTTGCTCCCGCTGGCAGCTCGGGTTCCTCGTTGCTGCTGGCGCGGGCTGCGACCCCGGAGCAGCTGGCCGCCATTGGCAAACAGGGTGGCGGACGGGTATTTCTGTTCCTCGAGACCGATGACTTCTGGCGGGATTACCGGCGGATGCAGCAGTATGGTGTCCATTTTTGTGAACAGCCTCGACAGGAGTCCTACGGCACCGTGGTAGTGTTCGAGGATATCAGTGGCAACCGCTGGGACCTGCTGCAACGCGCTGCTGCCAACTGAATCTGAAAACGTTTATCATCCCGCCTGTCATAAAGTCATAAAAGTGTCACAGAAAATTCTAATAATTGGCGCACCCATCTTCACAGAGGAGAGAGAAGGGAATGGCTAAGCGAATTCTGGTGGTCGAGGACGAAGCACCGATCCGCGAAATGCTCTGTTTCGTGCTGGAGCAGAAGGGGTATGAGACGATTGAAGCGGAAGATTTCGCCGACGGACTGGCGAAGGTGCGTGAACCCTACCCGGAACTTATCGTGCTGGACTGGATGATGCCAGGCGGCAGTGGCATCCAGTTTATCAAACAGCTCAAGCAGGATGAGGTGACCCGCCAGATCCCGGTGGTGATGCTCACCGCCCGCGGTGAGGAGGAGGACAAGGTGCGTGGTCTGGAGGCCGGTGCCGACGACTATATCACCAAGCCGTTCTCGCCCAAGGAGCTCACCGCTCGCCTCCATGCGGTGATGCGCCGAGTCTCCCCCACCTCGGTAGACGAGGTGATCGAGGTGCAGGGGCTCAAGCTGGACCCCGTCTCCCACCGGGTCAGTGCCGAGGAGAAGGCGCTCGACATGGGGCCGACCGAATTCAAGCTGCTGCATTTCTTCATGACTCACCCCGAGCGGGTCTATAGCCGTGAGCAGTTGCTCAACAATGTCTGGGGTACCAATGTGTACGTCGAGGACAGAACCGTGGATGTGCATATTCGGCGCCTGCGCAAGGCGATTGAAGAGACAGGGCACGACAGATTGATCCAGACGGTGCGTGGAGCCGGATACCGCTTCTCAACCCGTCTCTAGAGGCAGTTATGTTGCAACCTTACGCCTGGCGGCGACAGTTGTGGCGAATGGCGTTTTTCTACGCCCCCTTCGCATTGGTTGGCTGGTTGATTGATCATCTTGCCCTCTGCCTGTTGGTGGCGGCAGTGTTGCATCTGGGCTGGCATTACCGTTTTCAGAAGCGGCTGTCTGATTGGCTGTGGCACGACCGCAGCCTGGTACCACCTAACGGCAGTGGCAGCTGGGAGCACATTTTCAACGGGATCTACAAATTGCAACAGCGTCACCGGGCTCGGCGGCGCGAGCTGGCGGGGCTGATCCGCCGCTTTCGGGAGGGGGCCGAGGCGCTGCCCGATGCGGCCGTGGTGTTTCGCGAAGATGGCAGCATCCTCTGGTGCAACCGGCTGGCAGAGCAACTGCTCGGTTTCCGCTGGCCGGAAGATGCAGGTCAGCACATTGGCAACCTGATCCGCCATCCTGCCTTTGCCGCCTATCTGGGGAAGGGGAGCTATGATGAACCACTGGAGATGACTTCTCCGATCAACGAAGAGAAGTTTCTCGAGTTTCGCATTATGCCCTACGCCTCCGATCAGGCGATGCTGGTGGTACGCGATGTCACCCGCCTGCGCAGTCTGGAGAAGACCCGCAAGCACTTTGTCTCCAATGTCTCCCACGAGCTGCGCACTCCGCTCACCGTGCTCAAGGGCTATCTGGAGATGACTGAAGATCCGCCCCCGCCTGCCATGTGGGCCAAGGCGCACCGGGTGATGATGGAGCAGACCATCCGGATGGACAATTTGGTCAACCAGCTGCTCACCCTGTCGCGCATCGAGGCGGCACCGACCGTTGATCTCTCCCATCTGGTGGACATACCTGCCATGCTCGGACTGCTGGAGCAGGAGGCGCGGGCGCTCTCGGGCGAACGGGCCCACCAGATCGAATTCATGGTGCAGCCAGACCTGTTTGTGCGCGGGGATAAGGAGCAGCTGCGCAGCGCCGTCTCCAATCTGGTCTACAACGCCATCCACTACACACCGGCAGGGCGCAAGATCAGCGTGGAGTGGCGCAAGCAGGGGGCAATGGCGCTGTTTGCCGTGAGGGATGAGGGGGAGGGGATTGCCCCCGAGCATCTGGCGCGGCTGACCGAACGGTTCTATCGGGTCGACAAGGCCCGCTCCCGCCACACCGGTGGCTCCGGACTCGGCCTTGCCATCGTCAAGCATGCCCTCAGTCATCATGACTGTCAGCTCGAGATTGAAAGTCGTGTCGGCCTTGGCAGTCGCTTCAGCTTCATGATACCGGCTCGTATGGTGGTGTTAAAATAGCCTTTTATGACAATGGGTTAGTAAATTCGAGAGGGCCACAATGCGGGCCCTCTCTGCATTTGTGCAACTTTGTTGTCATGTCATTAAAGTGTCACATTTAATCCATAAATTTGTCACTGCCAGGTCAGATACTGGCGCCGTCTTAAGAACGGACCTTCTGTAACTTTGGAGAGATTGGATGAAACTCAACAAACTGGCTGGTGTAATAGGATTTACCGCAGCAACCCTGTTTTCTGCCAGCACCCTGGCCTATGGTGTCGACAAGGATCTGCCGGATTACACTCCGACCAGCGGTATCTCAGGCAACCTGTCCTCTGTCGGCTCTGATACTCTGGCCAACATGATGACCCTGTGGGCAGAAGAATTTAAGCGTGTCTACCCCAACGTAAATGTCCAGATCCAGGCGGCCGGCTCTTCTACCGCACCGACCGCCCTGACCGAAGGGGTTGCCCAGTTTGGTCCCATGAGCCGCGCCATGAAGGCCGGTGAAATCGAAGCGTTCGAGAAGCGTTATGGCTACAAGCCGACCGCTATCCGCGTTGCCGTCGATGCCCTGGCGGTATTCGTCAACAAGGACAACCCCATCAAGGGGCTGACCATGCAGCAGGTTGATGCCGTTTTCTCCAGCACACTCAAGTGCGGCGAAGCCAAGGCGGCTACCAAGTGGTCTGATCTGGGTCTGGATGGCAGCTGGTCCGGCAAGGATCTGCAACTGTTCGGTCGCAACTCGGTATCCGGCACCTACGGTTACTTCAAGGAGCACGCGCTCTGTAATGGTGACTTCAAGAGCGGTGTGAACGAGCAGCCGGGTTCCGCCTCCGTGGTGCAGTCTGTTTCCGCTTCCCTCAACAGTATCGGTTACTCCGGTATTGGTTACGTTACCTCCGGCGTTCGTGCCATTCCGCTCTCCAAGGATGGCAAGACCTTTGTCGATGCTACTGCCGATAATGCCATCACCGGCAAATATCCGCTGTCACGCTTCCTGTACGTTTACGTGAACAAGCATCCGAACAAGCCGCTCTCTCCGATGGAGCAGGAGTTCGTCAAGATGATGCTCTCCAAGGCGGGCCAGAACATCGTTGCCAAAGATGGCTACGTACCGGTACCGGCCAAGGTGGTGCAGGCGGATCTGAAAAAGCTGGGCATCATGTAACCGCTTGCTGCCAGCATCTACTGATAAAACGAGCCCCAATCGGGCTCGTTTTGTTTTTGGTGACTGTCAGTTCTGTTAATAGCGCTGGATGGATGTTTTTCCGCCAGCCGGGGGCAGGTTCCCTTGCGTAGCAGGGCTGCATTTCCGAGAATAGGGCAACGTTATGGCAAAGGATCCCTTCATGATTGCGTCCCTCTCCAAGTTTGGCCTGGTAGCCCTCTGTAGTTCCCTGCTGGTCGCCTGCGCCCAGTCGCCGACTGGCCGCAGCCAGATGCTGCTCTACTCCCCCCAGCAGATGAACCAGCTTGGTGCCGACTCCTTCGAGCATATGAAAAAGCAGGAGAAGGTGAGCAAGGATGCCAAACTCAACGCCTATGTCTCCTGTGTCGCCAAGGCGGTGACCGCCCAGGTGCCGGCCAGCTATGGCATCACCAATTGGGAAGTGGTGGTGTTTGACTCCAAGCAGGTCAACGCCTTCGCCCTGCCCGGCGGCAAGATCGGGGTCTACAGCGGCCTGCTCAAGGTGGCCAAGAATCAGGATCAGCTGGCGACCGTCATCGGTCACGAGTTGACTCACGTGCTGGCCCAGCACTCCAACGAGCGACTCTCACGCAGCCAGTTGGCGGGGATCGGTCTGGCGGCTGCGGACATTGCCATGGGCACCAGCGAGTATCGCGGCGCCACCATGGCCGCCCTTGGCCTCGGGGTCGAGGTCGGAGTGATGCTGCCCTACGGCCGTACTCAGGAGAGCGAAGCGGATCGGCTGGGGCTTGAGCTGATGGCGCGTGCCGGGTTCAATCCGGCCGAGGCGATCCCCCTGTGGCAAAACATGAGTGCCGCCGCCGGTGGCAACACGCCGCCGCAACTGCTCTCTACCCACCCGAGCAACGAGAACCGGATCGCCGAGTTGCAGGCGCAACAGGCGCAAGTGCTGCCGCTCTATGAGCAGGCCCGCGCCAACGGTCTGGAGCCCCAATGCAAGGCATAAGCCTGCGCATGGCGCGCAGCGATGATGCCGCCGCCATGACGGTGATGCAGCGAGCCAGCTGGCTCGCTGCCTATGGCCAGGTGCTCGGTGCCGATCTGCTGGAGCAGCTGGATGTTACCGCTCATCTGCAGATCTGGCAGAGCCGTCTGGCCGAGCAGGGCCCAAGGCCCATGCTGCTTTGTCTCGATGAGGTGGTGATAGGCCTGCTCTACTGGCAACCACAACAGGAAGCGGGGCAGAGCAGCGCCCTGATCCGCGCCTTTTACCTCCATCCCGACCACTGGCGACAAGGCTATGGCAAACGGCTGTGGCAGGCGGTGGCGATGCAGATGCGCCGCGCCGGTTGCCATAGCGTCAAATTGTGGCTGCTCGATGGCAACCACATCGGCGAGGGGTTCTACCTGCGCCGCGGCTTCGTCTTTGATGGCGCAGAGCGCACCCTGATAAGCCTCGGGCAGCCCTGCCTGCAGCGACAAATGAGCCGTTTGCTCTGATCACTCTCCCGTTTTTCGTCCCCGGTCACTTTATTTTTTTTGCGAATTAATACAATGTCCCCCTTGGAACAGAGTTGGATAAACACGGGCTGACAAGGGAGTGCTGGCATGTATTACGGCTTTGATATCGGTGGCACCAAGATCGCCTTCGCGGTCTATGACGGTGCATTGAACCTCTGCCACGAGGAGCGCATGAGCACCCCGGGCAACGATTACGAGGGGCTGCAGCAGCTGATCCGCTCCCGGGTCGAGCAGGCGGATGCCCGCTTCGGCGCTCGGGGCTCGGTCGGCATCGGTTTCCCCGGTGTCATCAACAGCCAGGATCACAGCATAGTGGCGGCCAATCTACCCTCCATCAATGGTCGCCATCTGGGTGCCGATCTGGCCGAGCTGCTGGAGCGGCCGGTCAAGGTGGATAACGACGCCAACTGCTTCCTCTGGTCCGAAGTGCATCAGGGAGCCGCCGACGGCGCAGGCAGTGCGCTTGGCGTCACCATTGGCACCGGCATCGGCGGCGCCGTCTATCTGGCGGGCAAGCTTATTCAGGGGCGCAACTGGCTGGCTGGCGAGATTGGTCACTACCCCCTGCCCGCGACCATGCTGATGAAGTACCCCGAGTTGCCCCGTCCCCGTTGCGGCTGCGGCCGTCTGGTCTGTTTTGAAACCTATGCCTCCGGCACCGGTCTGGAGCGTCTCTATCACCATTTCCATGGCCAGCGCGCCACGGGTCACCAGATTGTGGGACGCTTCGAGGCCCATGAACCCCATGCGGTCGAGACGGTCGACTGCTGGCTGGAGGTCATGGCCGCCGGGCTTGCCACCGCCATTTCGGTGATTGATCCCGAAGTGGTGGTGTTGGGGGGCGGCCTGAGCGGCCTGCCCGCCCTCTATGAACAGCTGCCGCTGCGTCTGCCCGGTCACTTGCTGCCCGGGGTCGCCCTGCCCGAGATCCGCCAGGCTCGCTTCGGCGGTGCCGGTGGTGTGCGCGGCGCAGCCTTGCTCAATCTATGAGATCAGATGTGGGGTCTGATCTCCCCGAAAAAGGAGTCCTCATGACCCGTCTTGAAATCTGTATCGACAACCTGGAATCCCTGTTCACCGCCCAGGAATCCGGGGCGGATCGCATCGAGCTCTGCTCTGCGCTGGGGCTGGGCGGTCTGACCCCCTCCTACGGCTTTATGCAACTGGCTGCCCGCCACGCCACCGTGCCGGTGTACGCCATGATCCGCCCGCGCGCCGGGGATTTTTGCTTCAACGACGGCGAGTTCGAGATGATGCTGCTGGATATTGCGGCGGCACGCGCTGCGGGGCTGCAAGGGGTGGTGGTCGGTCTGCTGGATGAGGAGGGGCGGGTGCCAGCCGCCAAGCTCAAACAGCTGGTGGATGCTGCCGGCCCGTTGGGGGTCACCTTCCATCGCGCCATCGACCTCTCCTCCGACTGGCGCCTCGATCTAGAGACCATAGTTGCTGCCGGTTGCGAGCGCATTTTAAGCTCGGGCCATGCGCCGACCGCGCTGGCTGGGCTCGAGACCCTGCAGGAGATGCAGCAGGCGCTGGCGGGACGTGCCAGCCTGATGCCGGGGGCCGGGGTCAATGCCGACAACGTGCGTACCATCATCGAGTTCACCGGGGTGAGCGAAGTACATATGTCCGGCATGGGCTGGCGCGGTGGCATGGTGCCGCACGGAGTGAATATGGGCACTTCGGATGATGGTCGGGTCAATATCACCGATGGCGCCAAGGTGGCCGCGGTCAGAGCCTTGCTGGATCGCGGTTAAGCAGATCGCCGCCGTTGGGCGGCGTTCATCCGCATCTTGTGTGAAGTTCCTCCCACTGACGGGGAAATCAGGGGCGCCCCCGGCAGCACCCCGGCCAAAAGTCTGATATCATCCCGCCTCTTTACTACATGGATCTGGAGCAACATCTCAATGTCCCAATACGACTCTATCGAACAGAAGGCCAGCTATGGCATCGGCCGCAACATGGGTGATCAGCTGGCGCAGCAAGCCTTCGCCGGTCTGGATATCCCGGCCCTGCAACAAGGTCTGGCAGATGCCCTGAATGGTCTGGAGTTCGCGGTCAGCCGTGACGATATCAATGATGCCTTCCAGGTGATCACTGCGCGTATGCAAGAAGAGCAGGAAGCCGCCGCCAAGGCCGCTGCTGCTGACGGCGAAGCCTTCCTGGCTGATAACGCCAAGCGCGCTGAAGTGAAGGTGACCGACTCCGGTCTGCAGTACGAAGTGCTGGTAGAAGGCAACGGTGCCGTTCCGGTAGCCGGTCAGTCCGTGCGTGTGCACTACCACGGTACCTTCACCCACGGTGGCGTATTCGACAGCTCCGTCGCTCGCGGCCAGCCGGCTGAATTCCCGGTGACCGGCGTGATCGCTGGCTGGGTTGAAGCGCTGCAGCTGATGCCGGTTGGTTCCAAGTGGAAGCTCTACATCCCCCACGATCTAGCCTACGGTGCCCGTGGTGCCGGTTCCATCCCGCCCTACTCTGCACTGGTATTTGAAGTCGAACTGCTGGACATCCTGTGATCCTGCTGGCTTGATGCAAACGGCGACCCTCGGGTCGCCGTTTGTTTTTGGGTTATGTGATAGACAGTATTTGTCGCGGCCAGCGGGCTGGAGAGCAGAAAAGGACGGCGTTTTTGCGCCATTGACTGGTTTTTTCAGAAACGGAAGCAGGCATACTGCGACTCATTAGAGAGGATAAGGAGAACCCGATGAGCAAGAAGATGAAGAAAGTAGCGGGGCTTGCTCTGTTGCTGCTGAGCATTCCGGCCAGTGCTGATGCCATGCGCTGCAAGAACGCCCTGATCACCGAGGGAGACACCACCGCCGAGATGCTGCTCAAGTGCGGTGAGCCGATGTTGCGTGAAGAGCTCAACCGCAACGAGGAGAACCAGTTTGGCAACATGGTGCAGGTCAAATATGGTGAACGCTGGACCTACAACTTCGGCAAGAACGAGTTCATGCGCTTTGTGACGGTGCGCAACGGCATCATTACCGATATCGAAAACGGCCCGCGCGGCCAGTAGCCGGCGGGCAAAGCATGGATGCACAACAGACAGTAGGGCAAGACCCTTTGACTCACATGTCCGGCAAGGGGTCGCGGTGACCAAGTTGTCTGACCGCCAGATTGATCTGGCGAGCCAGTCTTAGCCGCTGGCGGCAGGTCAGGCCATGGAGGCTGATCCTGCCCGCGTTGAATTCAAATGTCCCCAGCGACTCGATGGCAAAATAGCCTCGATGAAAGCTCTTGATGTAGCGAGCGATCTGCCGTGGGGATAACTGCTTGAATACCTTCATCACACGGTTCCCTGATTGCCTGGACAGGGCACACTATGGTGTCGGTCGATGACACTGATATGACGGTTTATAAAGATTTGCATGAATCCTTATTTTGCCAGTGAGCTCGGCAAATTGACGGCATCATCGAAAAAGTTGTGCCATGACAAACCACCGCACCGATATACTGCGGGCTTGAATGGAACAAATAAAAGGGCCTGTGCGTGGAATGGGTTGATGTGGTGGACGAGGATAACCGGGTGATTGGCGTGGCCGAGCGAGCCAAGGTGCGGCGGGAGAATCTCTGCCATCGCGCCAGCTATATTCTGGTGCTCGACGACGCGGATCGGATCCTGGTGCAGCGACGCACCCTCAGCAAGGATTTCTGCCCCGGCATGCTGGATGCCTGCGCTGGTGGCGTGGTCACCACCGGTGAGGAGATGGAGCGCTCCGCCCGCCGCGAGCTGGCCGAGGAGCTGGGGATTATAGATGTTCCTCTGCAGGGCTTTGGCAGCTTTTATGCGGAAGGGGAGGGCTACCGGGTCTGGGGTGGCCTCTTCAGTTGCCGTTATCAGGGGCCGCTGCAGTTGCAGGCCGAAGAGGTGAGCTCGGTGCACTGGATGAGCCTGGCCGAGATCGCCGAGCGTGCCAGCGAATTTACCCCCGACTCCCTGCTCGCCATCGCCACCTGGCAGGCGAGGCGCTGAACAATTTCATATATCCTCTTCTTCAGAGACAAGACGGGCAGCCTGATGGCTGCCCGTCTGCCTTTGTGCATTTAGTTGGTCTGCTACGCCAGCTTGAGGCGTCGGTTGGTGCGCCCGCAAGCGCTCGGCTTGGCGAGCCAGTGCCCTTGCCAGTCGGTGGCTAGCCGCAGCAGCGGATACTCCAGATCGAGTCGGGTCACCACCAGCTGGCCGGTCTCGTCGCCGCTCACCGGCTCGCCGCTGGCGGGATCGATGATCTCGATGATGCAACTCTCGCTCACAATAAATCCCTCTCCTGGTCGGCTCTCGTAAGCCACTACCCCCACATCCTGCCACACCAGACAGTTGAGGGCCGCAATGCCGTGAATGGCGCGCAGCGGCGTGGTTTCCGGGTGAGTGGCTTCACACAGCAGTGCGCGGCGCAGCGAGTCGGTCGGGATGTCGGCCGCTTCGGCCGCTTCCAGCAGATCGAGCAGGGTCACCAGCGGACCGACGTAGCCGGTGGGTTGATAGCGCAGCAGCGCCTCCAGCTGGCGCTGGGTATCGTGGGGCCCGCAGGGCACCACGGGGGCGCCCAGCTGGCGGGCGCCGTTATCGAAAATAAAGGCGGTGGGGCCGGCATGATAGTCGTGGCCATTGAGTATTACCTCACCTGGCTTGAAGCCGGCGGCAAACAGTGCTCGAGCGGCCCCCCACCAGTCTGCTCCCGCATACTCGGGGATGGCCAGCTGGCCCGGACAGGAGAAGACCCGCAACGCCTGACTGGCGGGGCGGCCGGTGAGTCCGGCGAACGGAGGGTGAGCCTGCTGGGCGGCAAACAGCTCTTTGCTGTCGAGCAGTGGCAGGGTGGCCAGCTCTGCCAGATCCTCGAGGCGGCACTGGCGATAGACGCTGGAGTAACCGGCGCAATATTGACTGACATGGGTAAGCTGATGATTGAGCTGCTCCAGCTGCTGTTGTTCGCGCAAGGCGGGGGGGCGAATTTCCAGTCCATCGTAATAGTGCTGCATGAGGCCTCCTTGGTCGGCTGATCCTGCTCAAGGTTAGTTCAAATGATCCAAGCAAAGGGAGGTCTGTGTCACAGCTCGGCAGTGGGGTAGACTGGGGCCTCCTCCCTCCACTTAAGGACGAGCACAATGATTGCGATGGGTCAGACTCTGCCTTCGGGCGAATTTACCTTTATCACCGCCGAGGGCAAGCAGCTGCGGGATAGCCAGACGCTGTTCGCCGGTAAAAAAGTAGTGCTGTTTGCGGTACCCGGTGCTTTTACTCCCACCTGCTCCAATGCCCACCTGCCCGGTTATGTGGTGCTGGCCGATCAGTTTATGGCCAAAGGGGTGGATGCCATCTGCTGTCTGTCGGTCAACGATGCTTTCGTGATGCGGGCCTGGCAGACGGCCCAGAATGCCGAGGCGATCACCATGCTGGCGGATGGCGACGGCAGCTGGACCCGGGCGCTGGGTCTGGCCAAGGATACCGGCGCCTTTGGAGGTATCCGCGCCCAGCGCTTTGCGTTGATCGCCAACGATGGCGTGGTCGAGCAGCTGTTTGTGGAGGCGCCTGGCAAGTTTGAGGTCTCCGATGCCGCGAGTCTGCTGGCTGTGCTGTGAAATGTTAATCGCAGTTTGATTTCCCCTTGAAATGGGAGGCTGGCTCGTTACACTGGCGCCACTTTTGAATCGGGTCAGGAGCTTGTCCTGACTCTGTTGCTTACTGGCGATGGGATGGAGATGTTATGACCCTGGCTGTTGTTGCCCTGATTGCCGGACTGGCGCTGCTGGTCTGGAGTGCTGACAAGTTTGTGGATGGTGCTGCGGCGACCGCCCGTTATGCGGGGATGCCGCCGCTGCTGATCGGCATGGTGATCATCGGTTTTGGTACCTCGGCCCCGGAGATGGTGGTCTCGGCGCTGGCGGCGTCCCAGGGCAATCCCGGGTTGGCGCTTGGTAATGCCTATGGCTCCAACATCACCAATATCGCGCTGATCCTGGGTCTGACGGCACTGATCAGCCCTATCGCGGTGGCCTCTCAGGTAGTGCGCAAGGAGATCCCCATCCTGCTCGGTATTACCCTGCTCTCAGGTGCCCTGCTGATTGATGGTCATCTGGGCCGGATGGATGCGGTCATTCTGGGGGCCGTCTTCGTTGCCCTGATGGGCTGGTCCATCTGGGCTGGCATGAATGGCAAGGGAGATGCGCTGGATACCGAGACCGCCGAGGATATCGAGAGCGAGGGGATGTCCCTCAAGAGCGCCGTTTTCTGGTTGGTGGTCGGGCTGGTGCTGCTGATCGGCGCTTCCCGCCTGTTGGTCTGGGGGGCGGTGACCATCGCTCAGGCGCTTGGTATCAGCGATTTGGTGATTGGTCTCACCATAGTCGCGATAGGAACCTCCCTGCCGGAGCTGGCTTCGTCTCTCATCGCCATTCGCAAGAACGAGCATGATCTGGCCCTTGGCAACGTGCTGGGCTCCAACCTGTTCAACACCCTGGCGGTGGTGGGGATCGCGGCGGGTATTCATCCGTTGGATGTGGCGCCGGAAGTGCTCTCCCGCGACTGGAGCATCATGATGGGGTTGACCCTGCTGCTGCTGGTGATGTGTCTGGGCCGCAAGGGGCAGGGCCGTATCAACCGGTTGGAGGGGGGCGTGCTGCTCACCTGCTTCGTCGCCTACACCGGCTGGCTGCTGACCAGTCAGTTCGTCTAGCCAGATCTGGCAAGATAAAACGAAAGAGGGGAAGCCTGGCTTCCCCTCTTTGCATTCGGGTGTCGGTCTTAAGCGACGGCCACCAGTTTCTGCCCCTTCTGACTGCTGTCCAGAATGAGGATGCTCGCCTTGGGGAAGAAGTTGAAGGTGGAGGCGGAGGCCCATGTATAGGCGCCCATCACCTTGCCAACCACCAGTTCGCCGATAGCCAGATCGGGCAGCATGATGCCATCGCGGATCACGTCCACGCTGTCGCAGGTGGGGCCTGAGAGTACCGAGTTATGCAGCTCGCCACTGGCATAAGGCGTGCTCACCGGATAGGTGACGTGGTCATAGAGCTGGCCGTTGTAGCTGCCGTAGAGGCCATCATCCAGGTAGTACCAGATCTTGTCGCCACGGTGGGCCTTGCCCATCACGCTGGATACCGAAGTCATGGCCGGCGCACTGATAAAGCGGCCCGGTTCGGCAATCTTCTGCACGGTAGCGGGCAGCTTGGCCAGCGCTTCGCGGATCGGGGCGCAGAAGCCGTCGATATCGAACTCGCCCCCCTCATAATCGACCGGGAAACCGCCGCCGATATCCAGCACCCAGGGCTTGAGCCCGAGCGCCCAGGCTTGCTCCATGATCTCGCGGCAGGCGTCGATGGCCTGCACATGGCGACGGGCATGAGGCACTTGCGAGCCGACGTGGAACGACAGCCCCATCACCTTGATCCCCTTGGCGTGGGCCAGTTGCAGCAGCGGCAGCGCCTGCTCCGGAGTGCAGCCGAACTTCTTGGAGAGATCGACCTTGGTCTCGGGGTTCGGGAAGCTGACCCGCAGCAGCAGTTTCACTTCGTCCTTGTAGGGAATGAACTTCTCCAGCTCCAGCGGGTTGTCGTAGACAAACACAGTGCAGCCGAACTCCAGCGCATAACGGATATCGCTGTCGCGCTTGATGGGATGGGTATGAATGCAACGTCCCGGGCGAACCCCCTGACTGCGCACCAGATCCACTTCGCCATTGGTGGCCAGATCGAAACAGGCCCCCTCTTCCTTCAAGACAGAGACCACCGCCTCATGGGGCAGGGGTTTGAGTGCATAGTGCAATCGTACATCGGGCAGGGCGGCGGCCAGGGCCCGATACTGTTTGCGGACGGCTGCCTTGTCGAGCAGCAGCAGGGGGGAGCCGAATTGTTCAACCAGCTGACGGTAATCTTGTGCGACCACATCTTTTGCAACCAGGGTCTCGTTCATTCTCTTTTGGTCATCCTTAGGGGGCGTGATATGCCCAAGCCATATGCGATTGAACCGGCGACGGCCGGGTCAGGCGAGCGGTCCGGTGGGACCAACCGAACACAGTGCATAAATTGATAACAAAGTGCTTGGTTATGCGGCGGATTATCGGCTTATTGATTCTGTGTGCAAGCATTTTGATTGGATATGTCGGCAAGATTTTCTTGGCGAAACGAGAGGGATCACTGTTCTCTATCCGCCATTTTTCCCGTTTGGGCCACATTTGATCCGTGAAAGCCTAACTTGTTGATAGTTAACTAACATTTAACATTCTTGCTGCGATTCTGGTGGTCACTAAAAAAATATAAATGGGGGCGGCCAAGTGCGAGACAGCTCACATTTTTTGGATTAACATGCCGACTTCCTAATCCAAACTAGTTCGGATGAAGGTAGCAGGAGAGCGATGGGCAACCATCCACCGAAGAAGTGAATCTTTCAGGTACCGGGCAACCGGTGTGGACTGCTACTGGACGATACTCTGGAGAGACCCGTTAAATCGGGCGCCGAAGGAGCAAGGCACCATGACTACCCGCAAGGGCAGGCTGGCGCCGGAAACTCTCAGGCAAAAGGACAGAGGGGATGGGATGGTTGTACCTGGGCTTGGCCCGCATCCGATCGCCTCTGGCCGATCGCGACACCTATGGGAAGATCATCCTTCTCCTCCTTAATTTATGTTTCTTAAGGAGGATGCATGTCATCAATTCAATCGGCGTTAACCGCCATCGATAGTTTTATCTGGGGGCCGCCCCTGCTGATCCTGCTGGTCGGGACCGGTATCTATCTCACCCTGCGTCTGGGTCTGCTTCAGGTCGTGCGCTTGCCGCTCGCTCTGCGGCTGGTCTTTGGCCGCGATCAGGGGCAGGGCAAGCAGGGGGATGTCTCCAGCTTCGGCGCCCTCTGTACCGCCCTCTCTGCCACCATTGGCACCGGTAACATCGTCGGGGTGGCTACCGCCATCAAGCTCGGCGGCCCCGGTGCCCTGTTCTGGATGTGGATGGCGGCACTGTTCGGCATGGCTACCAAGTATGCCGAGTGCCTGCTGGCGGTCAAATACCGCGAGCAGGATGCCAACGGCCAGATGGCTGGCGGCCCCATGTACTATCTGGAGAAGGGGCTCGGTTCCAAACCGCTCGCCAAGCTGTTTGCCCTGTTCGGTATCGGCGTGGCCTTCTTCGGCATCGGTACCTTCCCGCAGGTCAATGCCATCTCCGATGCCATGAGCCTCTCCTTCTCGGTGCCCCGTGAAGCGACCGCCGTGGTGCTGACCCTGATCGTGGCGCTGGTGACCCTGGGAGGGATCAAATCCATCTCCAGCGTGTCGAGCAAGGTGGTGCCCTTCATGGCCATCTTCTACATCGTCGCCTGTCTGGGTGTGCTGGTGAACAACGCCAGCGCCTTGCCCGATGCCGTCATGCTGGTTATCGAGAGTGCCTTCACCGGCCATGCGGCGACCGGCGGCTTCGTCGGTGCCAGCATAATGCTGGCCATTCAGTCCGGGGTGGCGCGCGGGGTCTTTTCCAACGAATCGGGACTGGGCTCTGCGCCCATCGCGGCGGCGGCGGCCAAGACCGATTCGTGCGTGGAGCAGGGGCTGGTCTCCATGACAGGTACCTTCATCGACACCATCATCATCTGCACCATGACCGGCCTGACCCTGGTGGTGACCGGCGTGTGGAGCGGCGATGCAAGCGGCGCGGCCATGACCAGTCTGGCCTTTGCCCAGGGGCTCGATGCTCATGTCGGCCAGTATCTGGTGAGCATTGGGCTGCTGTTCTTCGCCTTTACCACCATCCTTGGCTGGAACTACTACGGCGAGCGCTGCACCGAGTACCTGTTCGGGGTGAAGGCGATCAAGCCCTATCGTCTGGTCTATCTGGCGCTGGTGGCGAGCGGTGCTTTCCTCCATCTGGACATGATTTGGCTGCTGGCCGATATCGTTAACGGCCTGATGGCGGTGCCCAACCTCATCGGCCTGATTGGCCTGCGCCATGTGGTGATCGCCGAGACCCGCGCCTACTTTAGCCGGGATCTGGATAGCGAAGCCGAGCCGGAGCCGCAGACGGCCTGAACGCCTCAGCCCGTTTCGCGTTCCCATTGAAAAGAACAAGCCACGACTCCGGTCGTGGCTTTTTTTGTGCGCAGTGTCTATGGACGGTGATTTTCCCTCTCCCTTCGGAATAAGGTCAGGATGGGGGGGATAGCCCCTCGCTCAGCAGGCTATCCAGACGTGCTCGCACTTTCTCTACCAGTGCCTGATCGCTACCGCGCCAATCGATGCAGCTTGCCAGCGTGGTGGAGGTTCCCGCCATAAAACGCAGCTCGCCGCCCGCCAATTCGTAGAAGCGGCTCGCCATCCTGGTTCCCTCATCCACATCACCCGCCACCAGCAGCATGGCTTGCGCCAGCACGGCACCCTGGTGATCCTGTCCCGGCGCCAGCCAGCGCTGGGCGGTACCGGTGATCTTGCGTCCCCCGCTCACCAGATTGTACTGACCATCGCAAAAGGAGCCGGGCACGAAGTCATAGCTTCCCTCAAGGCCGTACTCCGCCAACAGGGTCAGCAGCGGCGCCCCCAGCAGCCGGTAGTAGTGGGCGAGATCTGTGGTGGTGCGGGGCAGCAGCAGGGATAGGTTGAGGATCCCCGCCCCGTGGGGCACGGCGGTGCCGCCGCTGTCGCGCACATGCACTGGCCAGCCTTCAGCTGCAAGTTGCTGGCAGGCGGCTTCGTAATGGGGGAGGCGGGTATCTTTGCGAGTGACAATCAGGCATTGGGGCGCCTGCCAGAGGTGAGCGCGGGGCTGACCGTCATGGGCACAGTCGCGCAACCAGCACTGCTCTTGCGCCAGTATCTGTGCGGGTGAAGCGGTATCGGGGAGGGGGGAGAGCAGGCGATAGGGCATGGCGGCATCCTCAAAAAAGGCTGCCCAGCACACTACCCGTGGCGACTGGCAAGGTAAAGCCCCGCAGTGCGGGGCTGTTTGCTATCGGTAGGCTGTGTCTCAGGAGTGACGCGCTTCGCGCTTGGGCAGCAGCAGGTTGAGCACGATAGCGGTAATGCCACCGGTGGCGACGCCGTAGGAGAGCACGCTCTTGGCCAGCTCCGGCAGGTGTTGCAGCACTTCCGGCACCTGCGCGACTCCCAGCCCCATGGCCAGCGACACCGCCAGGATCATCAGGGCGCGTCTGTCCAGCTCCTCGCGGGCAATGATGCGCACCCCGGCGGCGGCGATGGTGCCAAACATGACGATGGTCGCTCCGCCCAGCACGGGCTCGGGGATCTGTTGCACCAGACTCGCGACCGCCGGGAACAGGCCGAGCAGGGCCAGCATGGCGGCGATAAAGAGACCGACGTGACGGCTGGCCACCCCGGTCAGCTGAATGACGCCGTTATTCTGGGCGAAGGTGGACATGGGGAAGGTGGAGAAAACCGCTGCCAGCATGGAGTTGGCACCATCGGCCAGCACGCCGCCTTTAATCCGCTCCATATAGACAGGCCCTTCCAGTGGCTCGCCGGAGATATCCGAGGTGGCGGTCATGTCGCCGATGGCCTCGAGCGCCGTCACCACGAAGATGATGGCGAGCGGCACGAACAGCTGCCAGTCAAAGCCGAGACCGTAGTGGAGCGGAATGGGCACCATCACCAGCGGGCCGTCGAAGGTGGGGGCGCTCACTTTGCCCAACAGCAGGGCCACGGCATAGCCCGCCAGCATGGCGATCATGATGGCGGAGAGGCGCAACCAGGGGTTGCGACTGCGTTGCAGCAACACGATAAGGCCGAGCACCAGCAGGGAGAGGAAGAGGTTGGTGTGACTGGCGAAGCTGCCATCGGAGAGGGCTGCATAGCCGCCGCCCATGCTGATCAGGCCTACCTTGATCAGGGTCAGGCCGATCAGCAGCACCACTATGCCGGTGACCAGCGGGGTGATGATCCGTTTCACCAGATGGAGGAAGCGGCTCATCACCACGATAGTGAGTGCGGCAACCATCATGGTGCCAAACAATGTGCCCAACAGATCCTCGGTGGGCATGGCGGCCTGTTTGAGGGCGAGACCGGAGGCGATGATGGGGCCGAGGAAGTTGAAGCTGGTGCCCTGTACCGAGAGCAGGCCGGAACCGATGGGGCCGAAGCGGCGGGTTTGAATGAAGGAGGCGATGCCGGACATGACCAGCGACATGGAGACGATATAACGGGTGTCGGCGGCAGGGAGGCCGAGGGCATTGGCGATAATCAGGGGCGGGGTAATGATGGCGACAAACATGGCGAGCATATGCTGCAGGGCGGCGAACAGCGTCTGGGGCAGAGGCGGGACATCCTCTATGCCATAGACCAGTTCGCTATGGGCTCGCCTGGGTGGATGTGCCTCTCGATTGGCGCGTGTGACAGCAGCCTGTTCCATAAGTACCTCGAATTGTGTGGGGAGGGGGGAGAAAATTGGGCGCTATTGTAGTGATTGAAATGAGGCTGACCAGCGCTAATTATGCAAAAAAAGGTTTATTTTTTGATGGGTTGAAACGTTTGCGCGCTGCGATTATCATCTGTCGGTTTGTGTGATCGACCTCTCCGTTTTATTCCCCCCGCTAATGACATTTTTACCACTTTGTAGGTGTAGAATGAGCCACTCGACCTTGAAGTGGAGGCGATGGATGCTCAAGTTGTCAGAGTTCTGGAGTGCCAGGGCTCACTCCGAAGACTTTACCCGTACTCGTATGGGGTTTATGACGGTGCGTCTGCGCCTGCTCACCTGCCTGCTGATGATTGGTTTGCCCGCCTGGGCCGTGGTGGATTGGCTGACTTTGCCCGCCGTTCATTTCGAGCAGCTGTTTCAGGCCAGGATCTTCTGCACCCTGGCGCTCTCGCCACTTATTCCGCTCTCGTACCTCATCCACTTCAAGCGGGAACGGATGAAGCTGGCCCTTGGCTACCTGATGGCCGTGATGATGCTCTTCTCCCTCTTCTGCCTGAACAGCTTTGGCGCCGGACAGGAGTTGCAGGCGGGTTATGCGGCCTTTCCCTATCTGCTGATCACCCTGTTTGCCATCTTCCCCATCCCCCTCTCCCTCGGCTTGCAACTGGCTGGTGTGGTACTGGTGACCATGCTGCTGGGCCACTGGCTGCTGGTGGGCCAGAGCATCTGGAGTCAGGCCACCCTGAATCAGGTGTGGGTGCTCGGCATGTTTACCATGGCCAGC
Organism: Aeromonas sp. A600620; assembly: GCF_029479985.1. Lineage (NCBI taxonomy): Bacteria > Pseudomonadati > Pseudomonadota > Gammaproteobacteria > Aeromonadales > Aeromonadaceae > Aeromonas > Aeromonas sp. A600620. Next base: position 52,970 of record NZ_JAAKXB010000003.1, read on the forward strand.
TGCTGGGTGCAGTGTGGCCAGCTCAACATGCTGCTGCGGCTATATCGGGAATCGACCACCGATGAGCTGACCGGCATGATGAACCGCCGCCTGCTGATGAAGCAGCTGGAGCAGGCCAGAATCCGGCTGCAACTCAAGAAGAAGCCCTTTGCAGTGATGCTGCTGGATCTCGATCGCTTCAAGCGGATCAACGATATCTACGGCCATCTGGCGGGGGATGCGGTGCTCAAGGAGGTGGCGACCACCCTGGGGGAGCAGCTGGAGCCTGACATGGTGCTGGGGCGTTATGGCGGCGAAGAGTTTGCCATCCTGATGCACAACTGCGCAGATCCGGCGCTGGCGAGCAAAATGGCCGAGCGGCTGCGCATTGCCGTTGAGGCGCGGCTGGTGAAGAGCCCCACCTCGGACGAATTGCTGGAGGTGACGGTGAGTATCGGGATTGCCATGGCCCGTTCCGATGACACCATCGATATTCTGATCAACCGTGCTGACGAGTGCCTCTATCAGGCCAAGATGGCGGGACGCAACTGCGTGGTGGTCGAGGGGCAAAACCGCGCAAAAACAGATGCCGCCTGAGGGCGGCATCCTGTAGGCAATGAGCTGACGAGATCAGGCCAGCTTGTACTTGCCGGAGAGCTGCTGGGCCAGCAGCTTGAACATGTTGAAGACTGCCATGGTCTTGCCGGTCGGGGTGCCGTCTTCGGCCAGGAAATACTCCCCCTTGAACACCAGAATATCCCCCTTCTGCTCCACCGAATCGGCGCGCATACCGTGGATGAAGTCTTCATGCTCTTTGATGATCTTGTTGGCCATCTCAAGCAGGGCCGTCTCGGTGATCAGCTCTTTCTGTGGTTGCATGCTCGTCTCCTTAAACGACTACTGGACAGGGAAATCGTGGATCCCTGCCTCTGATTGAAGAGGCGCCCAGCATACTGCAAACAGGGTTTTTCTGTCATTGATATGACCCCGATTTGTGGCTGTTTATCCGATCACCAGATTCTTCAACCAGCAGCGTTGGCGAATACGGCGCTGCACCAGCAACACTTTGCTGAGCTCCTCCAGCAAGACCACCGCCACCACCCAGGAGAGGGGCCAGCCGAGCAGAGTGACCGCCACCCAGGCGAGCGGGATGCCGATGCACCACATGCCGACAATATCGATGAAGATGCTGTAGTTCACATCGCCGCCAGAGCGCAGCACCCCGATGATCCCCACCATGTTGAACACCTTGAGCAGCATCCCGAGGCACATGATGCCGAGCACCTGTCCCGCTTCCGTCATCAGCTCGGGGGGCAGGTTGCCGACCCACTGCAGCAGGTTGGCTTGCAGCAGCCAGACGATGATCCCCACCAGTAGCGCGCCAATCGGTGCCAGCAGCAGGAACAGCTGGGAGTGCTGCCAGGCAATCTCGTACTCCTCGGCCCCGAGCCGGTGGCCGAGCAGGGTGGAGCAGGCCACCGCCAGTCCGAAGAAGAGGGAGATAAGGATGCTCTCCAGGGTGCCGAGGGTGGTCATGATGGCCAGCGAATCGGTGCCAAGATGGGCATAGAGAAAGCCGTAAATCAGCATGCCGAAGGCCCAGAGGCCGTCATGGAACAGCAGCGGCAGGGCGATCAGGGTAAAGCGCACCACCTCCTTGCGTTTGAAGGCGGCCAGCCAGTCTGGTGCACGCGGGATCAGGCGCGCTTCATAACGCTTTACGTAGAGCAGCAGCAGGGCTGTCTGCAGCAGCCGTGAAATGGTGGTGCCCCAGGCCGAGCCGGCCACCCCCATTGCCTCGAAGCCGAAGTGACCGAAGATGAGGGCGTAGTTGAGGATGACGTTGGCGATGATGGCGATAATGCCGATCCGGGTCGGCGCGGCGGCATTGCCCACCGAGCGCAGGGCTGATTCCAGCGGCACCACGATGGCGGTACAGAGGATGGTGGCGCCGGTGATCATCAAGAATTGATCCGCCAGTGCCCGCAGCGCCGGATCCTGACTGGCAAAGCCGAGCACGCTGCCCGGTGATAACACATAGATGAAGGCAAAGGGCAGGGTGACCAGCAGGGCGCCCACTATGGCCAGCGCCAGGGAGCGGCGTACCCCGGCCATCTCCCCGCGCCCGAAGTATTGTGCTGCCAATACCGAGACCCCGCCCGCGAGGCCCGCTATCACCAGCAGATTGAAGAAGAAGACCCGGTTACCCAAGCCGACCGCCGCCACAGCTGTGGTACCAAGCTGGCTCACCATCATGATATCGATGAGGCCGAGCAGGGAGAACATCATGGATTGCAGCGAGACGGGCAGGGCCAGTCGCCACAATCGGGTCATGAACTCGCGATCGGTGGTTTGTTTTAAAATCGCTTGCCAATAATTCATAGTTGTTAACCGGGTATGAGAAAAGCAAGGGTTGTCATGGTTATGATAAGGGGGTGTAGAGCAGTTACCACTGTGAGTAGATCTCGATTTTCTTGTGTAAAACTATCCTTTTGAGGTGTTATGCCATTTGCCAGAGAGTGTCTGGAGATAGCGCCAGCCTGTGAAGAACGGATGCTGGGGCGAGAGGGGCTCCCCCTGCTCGGCGAGGCAGGGATCTTCCTGACCGGCCTCTCCCGGGTGCGGGATCACTACCTGATCCGCCGCAATCGCCCCGAGTTTCACATCCTGATGGTGAGTCACGATGAAGGGGGCGCGCTGCTCACCGAAGAGGGGGAGCAAGCCATTCCGGCCGGGTCGCTGATTTTCCTGCCCGCCGCCGTCCCCGGCGGTCTCAAGCTGATTGGCGAAAGCTGGCAGATCAGCTGGATTCTGCTCGATGACGTGCCGCGCTGGCAGCACCTGCACCGCCTTGGTCACCGTATCTGGCAAGGGGATGGCGGCGATCAGCTCTATCATCTGCTCAGCCTGATGCAGGGGGAGGGGGTTCGCTCTTCGCTGCAACCCCAACTGCTTAGCCTGTTGCTGGCGCTGCTGGAGCGTACCCTGCAAGGGGAGGTGCGCGGTACCCCTGAACTCAGATTGCAGGCGCTGTTTCGCCGGGTGGAGGCGCGCCTGGACGAGCCCTGGAGTGTCGCCCTGTTGGCCCGACAGATGGCCTGCTCCGTCCCCCATCTGCACCGGCTTTGTCAGCAAGTGTTCGGTATGGGGCCGATTGCGAGGGTGACCGAGCTCAGAATGAACAAGGCACGCCAGCTGCTGCTCTATACCAACTGGCCACTTGGCGAGCTGGCGGCCCGGGTCGGTTACAGCGATGGGGCCAACTTTGCCAACTGCTTTCGCCGTCTGACTGGTCAGACCCCCGGCGCCTTTCGTCGACTGGGTCGCAAACCTTTTGCAACGGATGTGCAAACTCTTTGAAATTAATGACACAAGCCCCTAGGATCGGCGGGTCCCTGCGTCTAGCTAACCGTTTAGGTACCAAGATCCATGTTTGAAGATAATAACCAGAAACGTCCTCTCTACATTCCCTACGCCGGTCCCGCCCTGCTGGAGACCCCTTTGCTCAACAAGGGCAGCGCCTTCACCAGCGAAGAGCGCAGCAACTTCAACCTCGAAGGTCTGTTGCCCCAGAATATCGAGACCATCGAAGAGCAGGCCGAGCGTGCCTATCGCCAGTTCATGGCGTTTGGCAACGACATGGACAAGCACATCTATCTGCGCAACATCCAGGATACCAACGAGACGCTGTTCTACCGTCTGCTGCACAACCACTTGACCGAGATGCTGCCCATCATCTACACCCCGACGGTGGGCAAGGCGTGCGAGGAGTTCTCCAACATCTATCGCCGCGCCCGTGGCCTGTTTATCTCCTATCCGGACAAGGACAGGATCGATGACATGCTGCAAAACGCCACCAAGCAGAACGTCAAGGTGATCGTAGTGACCGATGGCGAGCGGATCCTGGGTCTGGGTGATCAGGGGATCGGCGGCATGGGCATTCCCATCGGCAAGCTCTCCCTCTACACCGCCTGTGGTGGCATCTCGCCCGCCTACTGCCTGCCGGTGGTGTTGGATGTCGGCACCAACAACCAGCAACTGCTGAATGACCCCTTCTATATGGGGTGGCGCAATCCGCGTATCTCGGGGGATGAGTACGCCGAGTTTGTCGATGCCTTCATTCAGGCGGTCAAACGCCGCTGGCCCGACATCCTGCTGCAGTTCGAGGACTTCGCCCAGAACAACGCCATGCCGCTGCTTAACCGCTACAAGAACGAGCTCTGCTGCTTCAACGACGATATTCAGGGCACTGCAGCGGTGACCTTGGGCAGCCTGATCGCCGCCTGCAAGGCCTCCGGCGCCAAGCTCTCCGAGAAGCGGGTTGCCTTCCTCGGGGCGGGCAGCGCCGGTTGCGGTATCGCCGAGCAGATCGTGGCGCAGATGAAGGCCGAAGGGCTGACCGATGCGCAGGCCCGCAGCCGGGTCTTTATGGTGGACCGCTTTGGTCTTATCACCGACAAGATCCCCAACCAGCTCGACTTCCAGCGCCGTCTCTCCCAGCCGGTGGAGCGGATCAAAGACTGGCCAGTGGGGGACAATATCTCCCTGCTGGAGGTGATGGAGCACGGTCGCCCGGACATCCTGATCGGGGTATCCGGCCAGCCTGGGCTGTTTACCGAAGAGGTGGTCAAGACCATGCACAAGCACTGTGCCCGTCCCATCATCTTCCCGCTCTCCAACCCCACCTCCCGGGTCGAGGCGACGCCGGCAGACCTCATCCGCTGGACCGACGGTCAGGCGCTGGTGGCAACCGGCAGTCCGTTTGCACCGGTGGAGCACAAGGGCAAGCGCTACGTCATCGCCCAGTGCAACAACTCCTTCATCTTCCCGGGGATCGGCCTTGGCGTCATCGCCTCCGGCGCCACCCGGGTGACCGACGCCATGCTGATGTCGGCCAGCCGCGCGCTGGCGGAGTGTTCGCCGCTGGTGAAAGGGGAGGAGGGTTCTCTGCTGCCGGATCTGGCGGATATCCATCAGGTCTCCCGCTACATCGCCAAGATGGTGGCCAAGACCGCCATGCTGCAGGGCAAGGCGGTGCAGACCCCGGACGAGGTGATCGATCAGGCCATCGACGCCAACTTCTGGCATCCGGAGTATCGCCGCTACCGCCGCACCTCGTTCTGATTTCTGCGAGAAGATGCAAAGCAAAAGGGATGCCTCGGCATCCCTTTTTACTGCACGTCTGACATGGTTATCGCCTCAAGATCAACTACTCGCTGGCGCCCTGTACGCCGGTGACGCGCACCTCGACCCGGCGATCCGGCCCAAGGCAGTCTATGAGGGCGGCTCTGGCCTTGATGTCGTCACACTGGTTGCCGGTGACCGGATTGCTCTCGCCATTGCCCTGAATGCTTACCTTGTCGGCAGGCAGCCCTTTGTTGATCAGAAAGTCGGCAACGGTTTGGGCCCGAGCTTCTGACAACCTCTGATTGCTGGCATCCGAGCCGATACGGTCGGTATATCCCATCACCACCGCACTGCCATCCTTGGGTTGTACATCGACGATCTGCTGGTAGAGAGCGTCCAGCGCGCTCATCCCCTCCGGTTTTAGGTCCGCTTTGCCAAAGGCGAACAACACATCGGAACTGAGGTTGAAGGTCTGATCTACCACCTCCGGTTCGGCCGGTGGCGGGGGGACCACGACCGGTGCGGGCGTGGGAGCCGGCTCTGTCGGCTGGCTGCGATTGGGATGGATCACTACTTCCAGGGTTGCTGTGCTGATGTCGCTGACCCAACGCTGGGTGCCGCTGTTTGCCTTGTCATTGTCAGGATCATCGCCGACCCTGACCAGATAACGATACCTGGCCTGGAGATCGACCCAGTCATGGAGCCGGGCCGTCACTCCCAGACCTGCCAACGGTGCCAGGTTGTCGTCCCCGCCATTGATCGATTCAACGTGATAGATATAGCCACCACCCTCGGCAAACACCGAGAACATCTCGCTGAGCGGCAAACGACCAATCACAGACAGGGTAGCTCCCTTGCTGTTGAACTCATGACCGCTGATATCCCAGTCACCTGTGGAGAGGTAACCAATTTCGGCGCCCAGGTTCTCCGTGAAGTTGTAGCCGCCAAACAGGGAGAGCGCAGTCGCATCCTTGCTGACATCCTGGCTGAAATCATTCAGATCGTGGGCTATCGCCCAGCCACCGCCTATCCCGGCATACCAGTCATGGACCGGTACCGCTTGTGCGCCTGTGCTCGCCAATGCCAGTGCAATCCACACAGGTTTTAATCTTATGTTCATCGCGTATCCTCGTCGATGTGTGGTTTAGTGGGGCTGCTTGTTGGTCAAACCCCACACTTATGTATAGGTGACAGGTTGTATTTAACCACTCAAGAGGTGTGGATTGCGGCCATAAGTGAACCTATGTCACTGAAACCATGCGGGAAGAGGAAAGATAGCCTGAGGTGGGCGGCATGGAAGACAATAAAAAGGAGGCCATATGGCCTCCTGCTTATCCAGGTGATCAGGATTATTGTGTGACTTGTTGCACACCGGTGACGCGCACTTCAACGCGGCGATCCGGCGCCAGGCAGGAGATCAGCTGAGCCTTGCCCTTGACGCTGTTGCACTGGGTGCCTGTGACCGGATTGGCTTCACCGCGGCCTTCGATGGCAACTTTGCCAGCCGGCAGGCCCTTGCCAACCAGGAAGTCGGCTACGGTACGGGCGCGTGCTTCGGAGAGTTTCTGGTTGTAGGCGTCAGTGCCGATACGGTCGGTGTAACCGACGACCACGGCACTGCCATCTTTTGGCTGTACGTCGACGATCTGCTGATACAGGGTGTTGAGCGCTGCGACACCTTCTGGCTTGAGGGTGGATTTGCCAAAGGCAAACAGCACGTCAGAGCTCAGGGCGAAGTTCTTGTCAACCACCACAGGTTCTGGGGTTGGCTCGGGTGCTGGTGCCGGAGCGGGGGCCACGTAAGTGGTGCGGTTCGGGTGCATCACCAGCTCCAGGGTTGCGACGCTCATGTCGCTCTCCCAGGTCTTCTGCTCGTCACCCAGACTCCACATGTAGCGGTAGCGGGCTTGCACATCGATAAGGTCGGAGAGCTTGGCTGTCACCCCCAGACCGGCCAGCGGCGCAGTGCCGTTGTCGCTGTTGCCATTGCCGTTGACGTGGTTGAAGTAGGCACCACCTTCGGCAAACACCGAGAAGATGTCACCCAGTGGCAGGCGGGCGATACCGGAGAGGGTTGCACCCTGGGTTTTGAAATCGGCACCGTCAACGCCCGCTTTACCGGCGTAGAGGTAGCCCAGTTCAGCTGCGTAGTAGTCGTTGAAGTTGTAACCGCCGAACAGGCTCAGCGCAGTGGCGTCTTTGTCAGTGTCTTTGCCAAAATCATCCAGACCGTGGGCATATGCCCAGCCTGCACCAACACCGGTGTACCAGTCATCGGCAGCCTGAGCTGTGGTGCCTGCGGCGGCCAGCGCCAGTGCAATCAGGGTAGGAGCCATTTTGAGTTTCATCGGTTTATCCTCGTTGTGTTAGCCCATGTCGGGCAATGCACTTGTTTTTATTGCTGCGAAAAATCGCCAGCAAAGTGGATAGCGAAGGCTTTGGACTCTCATGATGCATTGGCGTCATGGACAACAGACCGGACAAGAAGCGCTTTTTAGTGCTTATCCAATACCTTACAGGCGCAACTACTTTATGCTTTCGGGGCGGGGCAGGCAAGGGTAGGGAGGCGGGAGTGAGGGATGAGGCAAGCGAGAATGAGGCAAACAAAAAGGGATGCCGCAGCATCCCTTTCTTTTGCATTATCTGAACGAGGTCAGATTATTGCTGAACTTCTTGTACGCCAGATACGCGAACTTCTACGCGACGATCCGGAGCCAGGCAGGAGATCAGTTGAGCTTTAGCGGTGATACCGTTGCACTTGGTGCCGGTAACCGGGTTGGCTTCGCCACGACCTTCGATGGCAACCTTGCTGGCAGCCATACCTTTGCTCACCAGGAAGTTGGCAACGGTACGGGCACGGGCTTCAGACAGCTTCTGGTTGTACGCGTCGGAACCGATACGGTCGGTGTAACCAACAACAACAGCGTTGCCATCTTTCGGCTGGAACTCAACGATCTGCTGGTACAGCGCATTCAGGGCTGCAACGCCTTCCGGCTTCAGAGTCTCTTTGCCAAAGGCAAACAGCACGTCTGAGTTCAGTGCGAAGTTCTTCTCTACAACTTGCGGAGCAGGAGCCGGTGCTTCTTCAACAACCGGGGCAGCTACCGGAGCTACGTAGGAAGTGCGGAACGGGTGGTATACCGCTTCCAGAGTAGCGATGCTCTGGTTGGCCTTGTAACGCTCACCGTTGGCGTGCAGGTCAGCCACGTCCCACATGTAGCGGTAACGAGCTTGCAGATCCAGCGCGTCATTTACCTTGTAGGTCACACCGGCGCCAGCCAGCGGGGAAACTTTAGTGTCGCTGGTGCCCAGGCCGTCGGTGTGACCCCAGTAGGCGCCGCCTTCAGCGAACAGGGAGAAGTCGTTGCCAACCGGCATACGGGCGATACCGGACAGGGTGGCACCCTGGCTCTCGTAACGGTTGCCGTCGGTGTTGCCACGACCGGTGTACTGGTAGCCCAGTTCGGTACCGAAGTTTTCGGTGAAGTTGTAACCCATGAAGGCGTTGGCGGCAGCCGCGTCTTCCTGGCCTACATTGGTGCTTTCCAGCTTGTTCAGGCCGTTGAAGTGAGTAGCACCGACACCGGCACCGAAGTAGATGTCGTCAGCGGCGTGAGCAGCGGTAGCACCCAGAGCAGCCATGGCGATGGCGATCATGGAAGGAGCCATTTTCATCATAAAAAAATCCTCGTTGAGATCGCACGTTATTCACGTGCTTCACACTTTGTAATTTATGTAAGCTGCAGGCTCCGCCGTACGGCTGGCGTCGAGTCTGGCAGATGACCCGGTACAACCGGGTTGCACACTCTCCTGGTGTGTCGAGTGCGCTGGCATGGCACGCAATGCGTGAGAAACCACTGCCAGGCAACTGATGTCATTCCGATGACGAGGCGCACTCTATGCCGATTTTAAAACATGATCAAGCTCACAAATGAGCCTTGTGGCAAATTGTGTCGTGACCTTAAATGGCTGTTTATCCAGATTAATTAGTGATCCAGATAGGCCCTGTGCAGTTTTTTTTCCAGTTTCATATAGGCCTGAACCCAGTCGGAGTGCGGGTTGGCAGGGTTTGCTCTGGCAGTGAACACCTCGAGGTAGTCTGCTTCCGTTGCACTTTTCAGCAGGGGAGTAAACGCCATCAGGTAGTGGCGGGCCAGATAGGGATCCAGGGGCCAGATGTTGAGGATGGCTCGTGCCACAGGCTGAACCGCGGCTGAACAGATGAAATGGCGGTGTCCCGCCTCCAGCCAGTCGGCCATCTCGCACATGCCCGATTCAGCTACCAGACCACCATCACCCGGGGCGCTTGCCAGCGCAATAAACTGGCCATTTACCGTGGTGAGCTCTTCATTGTTATGCAGGGCACCATCGTGGCTGCGCAAGGGTAGGTTATGCGATTCCTGTTCAAGAAACAGGCTGCAGCTCTCCGGCAGGGCGGCCAACAGCTCGCTGGCCTGGCTGGACATCAAGGCCGGAAGCCAGAATGCTTCGGCACGATATTGTGCACCTTGACTGAGCTGTTGTTGCAATTGGGCCGGGTCAGAAACCGGGTGCAGGCGAGAGATAATGCCGGGAAACGCCATACTTATTCCTCTTAATGGGTAGCTGGCGGATTATACGAGTTATTCTGGTGGCAACAATAAAGGTTTCTTTTCGAGACTGTTTACCTGAGACAGCTGAGCGATTACCATCCCCCGTTGAAGATAAGGGTTGTCGCCGAAAGGCGCTCATAAAGATAGAGGCTCGACCATAACGAGTCCGTACAAAACTGATACACTTGACTACGAGTCGTCGCGAAAAATAAAGACGGATTTAATCCGTCAAACGGAGTATGGAACATTATGAATTCAAATATCGTCACTGTTGGCAAGAAGATCCGTCAGATCCGTGAAGCGGTCGGTTTGAGCCGTCCGAAGTTTGCTGATTTGCTCGGTGTTCCCCCCACAACCCTGAAAAACTACGAGCTGGGTTACCGTGAAGTTGGGGGCGCCTTCCTGGTTGCCCTGGCGCACCACCCGGATCTGCACAAGTTCACCCTCTGGCTGCTGGCAGACAAGAAAGTCGCCGAAATCGGCCAGATTGGCCCGGATGACCTCGCCAAGGCGTGATCATCGATGTGAATAGAAATGCCGCCTTCGGGCGGTATTTTTTTGGGTCGCCGATCGATATTTTGATCTAACACGCTTTGAATTATCCATGCAGGCCAACGAGAATAAGCGGCCCCGAAAAGTGGGCCCCTGGTGGTATCTGGCCACCTGAACACTATTACATTCAGGATGATATGAGCAATCGTATGGAGTATGGGTATGAGCAGTAATGAGTTGGATAAACGCTATGGCCTGATGACTGCCATTGCGATGGTGGTCGGCGTGGTGATCGGCTCCGGTGTCTTCTTCAAGGCCGATGATGTACTGCGTCTGACTGGCGGTAATCTGGCCATTGCGCTGCTGGCATGGGCGTTGGGGGCATTTTCGATGATCTTCGGCGCGCTGGTGTTTGCCGAGTTTGCCCAGCGGATCGAAAAGTCCAACGGTATCGTCGATTATGCCGAAGCGGCATACGGCAAAATGTTTGGTTATCTGGTGGGGTGGTTCAAAGGCGTACTCTATTACGCCCCTCTTTCCGCCATCCTTGCCTGGGTCGCCGCTCTGTACACCATGATCTTGCTTGGTAGTGATAATCCGACCAACTCTGGTGCGACCTGGATACTGGCGGCTGTCTATATGACGGTCACCTATCTGATCAACTTCTACACCCCGGTCCTGGCGGGGAAGCTGCAAGTGGGCTCTACCCTGATCAAGTTGATCCCGCTGATCCTGGTTGCCATTGTGGGCACCATTTCAGGCTTGCTCAATGGTGTCACCGTGACCAACTTTGTGCAGGCAATGGATGGGATAGGAAGCACCGGAGGCACGCTGGCCACGGCCGTGGTTGCCACCGCCTTCGCTTATGAGGGGTGGATCGCCGCCGTGACCATCAACAGCGAAATTCGCGATTCCAAGAAGAATCTGCCCAGAGCACTGGTGATTGGCACCCTGATAGTCTTTGTGGTCTATGTCACCTATTTTCTGGGGATCGCCAGCGTCTTGCCGACGGACGAGATAGTGGCGCAAGGGGATAACGCGGTTAATCTCGCGACAACCAGCCTGTTTGGCGGGACTGCCTCGACCATTTTGACCGTGTTCGTGATTATCTCCTGCCTCGGCACCCTCAATGGTCTGGTGTTGGCGACCATGCGCATTCCCTACTCGCTGGCGATCCGCAATCAGGGGCCAGCCCCCAAGTGGATGAGCCGTATCGAACCGCATCACCACATGCCAATCAACTCGGCCCTCGCGGCAGCGTTGTTGTCGGTGATCTACTCAGTGCTGTGGTACTGCAGCATCAACGAGACATTCGGTCGTTACATCGCTCTGGACGAGATGCCGATCGTGCTGATTTATGGCCTCTATCTGTTCCTCTATGTCTGGTATATGCGCACCTTTACCGAGTTGGGCCGGATAAAGCGGTTTGTGATCCCGACCTGCGCCACTTTGGGGGCACTCATCATTCTGTATGGCGGTATCACCAATCCCAGTCTGGGACTCTATCTGCTGGTCTCTGTGGGGGTGATTCTGCTCGGGTTGCTCTTCTACCGTAAGGAGTGACCGGGTAAGTGAGTTGAAAAAAAGCGCCGAATGGCGCTTTTTTTCATTTGTAAACCGCAGCATGTCGACAACTAATTGCCCAGCAACCCGAGGCGGCCCAGTTCATCCTTGAGCTGATCGAGGTTGCGCTCGACACAGGCTTCCCCCTCGTTGATGGCATCGCTGGCGCGATGAAAATCCATGATGGAGAAGCTGCCAAGGCGCGGGCAGAGCTGGATCTCCGGTGGGTCACCGGCCATCCGGGCGCGGGTGATCCGCTCCTGCATGATGTTGATGGAGCCACTCATCACGCTCCACAGACCCGGGGTGGTTGGCGCGGATTCTCCGCGATTGAGCCACTGGCTGAGCAGACCGCCGCTGCCGGGTTGATCCGGCTCGTCGGTCCAGGGTTGGTGCATATCGGTGTTGAGGTTGACCGCAATCACCACCTCGGCCCCCATGGCGCGGGCCAGCGAGATGGGCACCGGATTGACCACGGCGCCATCGACCAGCCAGCGGTCGTTGATCCGGGTCGGGGTTAGGATCCCCGGCATACCGCAGGAGGCGCGCACCGACTGGCGCAGCGGGCCCTGTTGCAGCCAGATCTCGCGGCCGGTATCGAGCTCGGTGGCGATGCAGGCGAAGGGGATGGGCAGGCTCTCGAGATCGGGATCCCCCAGATGGCTGGCGGCAAGACCAAACACCTTTTCGCCGCGAAACAGACCGCCGGAGAGGGCCGGGTCGAGCAGGCTGACCACCTGCAGGCGGGTAAAGCCGCGCACCCAGGTTTCCAGCCGATCCAGTTCTCCGGCGGCATAGGCGGCACCGACAAAGCTGCCGATGGAGCAGCCAGCGATCAAATCCGGTTTGATGCCGAGACGTTCAAGGGCGCGGATGACGCCGATATGGGCCCATCCTCTGGCTGCGCCGCTCCCGAGAGCGAGCCCTACGCGGGGTTTACGTGCCACGACAGTCCTCCAAAAAAGGGGTTGAGGGCTCAGCTTACTCCGAGAGTCAGGAGGCGTCATCCTGCCATCTTTCGCTGCGGTTGCGACCGTTGGCCTTGGCCTGATAGAGCGCCACATCGGCGCGGCGTACCGCTTCGTGCAGGGGAAGGTTCTCCTGGTGGGGCAGATAGCCGAGACTGATGGTGACCTCCAGCTCGGGCTCGATGGCGGCCCAGTCGTGATCTGCCACCGCCTTTCTCAGCCGCTCCGCCAGTTCGCCGATCTGTGCGGCGTTACTGCGGCCAATCAGCAGCAGAAACTCTTCACCCCCCCAGCGGATCAGGCGATCAGTGGGCCCAAGCTGCTGCTGGCAGATCTGCACCAGCCGGATCAGCACGATATCGCCGACGGCATGGCCGAAGTTGTCATTGACCCGTTTGAAGTGATCCGCATCGAACATCAGGATCCCCGCTTGCAGCCGGGCCAGCTCTCCCGCCTGCTCCAGTAGCACCACATAGTGGCGGTTGAAAGCGCCGGTAAGGGCATCGTGGCAGGAGAGGTAGTTGAGCCGCTCGTTGAGGCGATGGGATCTCAGGTTGGAGAGGACGGCCAGCAGCATAAAGAGGATGGCGAGCAGGGTCGGCGCGGACTGGCAGAGCATGGCCCACACCAGCGGTAGCAGGGTCACGCTGTGCACCAGCCGCAACGGGGTATCAGGTATCGCCATGGTCAGCTGCAATGTGCCTTGCCGCCATTGATATTCGCCGGTCGGTTCGGTGTTTTGCGGCGCCACGGGTTGGCGCGCGCTGCTGGCCAGCACCTGGTGGTACTGATTGAGCAGCAGATATTCCCCCAGCGCCGGGGTCATCTGATCGAGCTGCTGCTGCAGGCGGGCGAGCAGCACATCCATGTTGATCATTCCCACCAGAGTTCCCTCTTTGTAGAGGGGCTGGGACATGGTGACCATGGGGCCGCGCCCGATAAAGTCCTCATAGGGGCGCGAGAGAACGGTCTTCTTGTCCGGATTGGTGCTGTGCAGCGCATCTTGCCAGAAGCTCTTCTGGTAGATGGTGGGATAAAAGCGAAACCGGCTGGAGGGTTGCCAAGGGTAGAGATAGATAAAGTTGTCCACACCGGTGAAGTAGACCCAGGCGATCTCGTTGCCAAGGCGCTGGCTGGCGGTGGCAAGCAAGGGGGAGAGGCTCAGGGCCAGATGAATGCGTGCCTCACGCTCGCTGCCGGGGGGCGGCAGCGGGCCATCACCGGTGAGGTTGCCTGCCAGTCCGGCCGGCAAATCACCGGGGAGCTTGTCGAGAGCCAGCCCCTCTGGCAGCGCCTCGATATGGCGATAGAGCTGGCGGGTGAGCACCGACTGGGGGTCGCTGCGCAGTCGCTCCTCAGCCTGCCCGCGCATCGCCTCCAGAAATACTTCGGTCCGTTTGAACCGATCCCGCAGGTAGATGGCACTGTTGAGGGTATCGCTTTGATAGAGGCGTTCAATCTGTTTCAGGCTTTGCCACAAAGTCAAACCAATCAGCAGGATGACCACGGCGAACAGGAGCCAGGTCAGGCGTGTGAGAAAACGGTGGCCAGACATGTTGGGCATAGGCAGTCAGTCGGGTTGCGAAGGAAATTGTCGTTAGTGTATGCGATGTGGTGTGAAAACAAACTGAACTACCTGAAACCGGGTGAGTTCACCATGCACCTGTTACGTTTTGTCACATTTATACATAGTCACGGCATAGTCTGGGGCTAAAATGGCCCCCACTCAGATTTCCCCTTCTTAACACTTCATGGATTGTTTGATGAAAATGCGTATCTGGATTGGCCTCGGCCTGCTCTCTCTGGTAGCGGCCATCTGGTGGGCGGTTGGCCACTTGCAACCAGCAGCCAAAGCCCCTTCCCGCGAGATAAATATTCGTACCCAGACCGTCAAGCAGAGTCTGGCCGAGCCGACTCTCAAGCTGGTAGGTAAACTGGCGGCCAACCACTCGGTGGTGATCACTCCCGAGGTGACCGGGCGCCTGGTCAAGATTGCGGTGCAGTCGGGTCAGCAGGTCAACAAGGGCGATACGCTGGTCGCGCTGGATGCGGGCAAGCAACAGGCGGAGCTGGCCGAGCAGAGTGCCAGTCTGCGCGACGAGAATCGCAAGCTGACCGAGATGCGCAAGCTGGTCGCCCGTGGAGCCGTCACCCAGTCGGTGTTGGAGGGGCAGGAGGCCACCGTTGATCAGGTGCAGGCGCGGGTCGATGCCGCCCGTTACGAACTCTCCCAGCGCACTCTCACCGCTCCCTTTGCCGGTACCGTGAGCCTGATTGATTTGAGCGAAGGGGCCCTGGTCAATAGCGGCGATACCCTGTTGCACCTCGACGATATCGACACCCTGCGCCTCGATCTGGCAGTGCCGGAGCGCTACCTTTCCCTGCTGCGCCCCGGCATGGCGGTGACAGCGACCAGCGCAGCCTGGCCGGATCAGCGCTTTAACGGCACCCTCACCACCCTCGATAGCCGTATCTCCAACGAGACCCAGAACATCAAGGCGAGGGTCGAGTTACCCAATAATAACGGCCAGTTGCGCCCGGGCATGCTGCTCAACGTGGAGCTCTTGCTCCCTTCCCGCCAGCTCACTCTGATCCCTGCCCAGTCGGTGGAGTACGCCGGCGAGCAGCGTTTCGTCTATCGCCTTGAGGCCGATGGCCGGGTCAAGCGGGTGCCAGTGGTGCTCGGCGAGACCGAGGGTGAGACTGTCTGGGTTACCGAGGGGCTGAAAGTCGGCGATCGCATCGTGGTCGAGGGGCTGGTCAACTTGCGTGATGGTGCCAAGGTGCACGATCTGGCGGAGGTAAATGGCTGATGTGGCTCTCCGATATCTCAGTACGCCGACCGCTGGTGGCGGTGGTGCTCAGTGCCCTGCTCAGCGTGTTCGGTCTGGTCGCTTTTAGCAAATTGACGGTGCGGGAGATGCCGGACGTGCAGATCCCGTCGGTCTCCATCACCACCACCTATGAGGGCGCGGCTCCCGCAGTGATGGAGAGTCAGGTCACCAAGCCCATCGAGGATCAGCTCTCCGGCATCAGCGGTATCAAGAATATCAACTCGGTGACCCGCAAGGGGCGCTCGATGATCACGGTGGAGTTCAAGCTTGGCTGGAACATGGTGGAGGGGGTCTCCGATGTGCGCGACGCCCTGACTCGCGCCAAGAGCAAGCTGCCGGAGGATGCCGACGAACCGCTGGTGACCAAGGATAGCGGCAGCGGTGATGTGGCGGTCTGGCTCAACTTCAGCAGCAGCCAGATGGATCGTACCGCCATGACCGACTACGCCACCCGGGTGCTGGTCGACCCCTTGAGCCTGGTGGACGGGGTGAGTGAAGTGGCGCTCTCCGGCGATCTGACGCAGGTGATGTATGTGCGGTTGAGGCCGGCCGATATGGCGGCCCGCGGCGTGACGGTGGCGGATGTGCAGGATGCCCTCAAGCGCGAGAACATCGAGCTGCCGGGTGGCGAGATCCGCAACAACTCCATGACCATGTCGGTGCAGATTGCCCGGCTCTACCACACCGCCGAAGATTTCCAGCAGTTGCAGGTCCGTACCGCGACCAACGGTCAGAGTGTCTATCTGGCCGATATTGCCGATGTGGAGGTGGGAGCCAAGAACGAAGACAGTGCCTACCAGCGCAATGGTAAGGAGAGTCTGGGTATCGGCATCGTCGCCCAGTCCACCGCCAACCCGCTGGCGGTGGCACAGGGGGTGGAGAAGAAGCTGGTGGAGATGCAGCGCTTCCTGCCGGAGGGGGCCACCCTTGAGGTTGACTACGACTCCACCATCTTTATCAAGCAGGCCATCGACGAGGTATATGAAACACTGGCCATCTGTGCCGTGCTGGTGGTGGCAGTGCTCTATCTGTTCCTCGGGCAGGGGCGCACCACACTCATTCCGGCCATCACGGTCCCGGTGTCGCTCATCTCCGCCTTTATCGGCGCCTGGTATCTCGGTTTTTCCATCAACCTCATCACCCTGCTGGCGCTTATTCTCGCCATCGGTCTGGTGGTGGATGATGCCATCGTGGTGGTGGAGAACATTCACCACCATCTGCAGCGGGGTGAGCCCCCCCTGCTGGCGGCTTGGCACGGCACCCGCGAGGTGGGCTTTGCGGTCATCGCTACCACCGCCGTGCTGGTAATGGTCTTTATTCCCATCGCTTTTATGGATGGTATGGTGGGCAGGCTCTTTACCGAGTTTGCGATGTTGCTTTCGTTGGCGGTGCTCTGCTCCTCGCTGGTGGCGCTGACCCTCACGCCAGCCATGGGCTCCTGGCTGATGCGCCCGCTCGACAAGCCGAACCGGCTGACGGCGGCCCTCGATCGCGCTTTGGGCCGGATGGAGGGGCACTATCGTCACCTGCTGCAGGGGCTGCTTCGTCGCTCCCGCTGGATGCCGCTGGCGCTGCTGCTCTGTCTGGCCGGTATCGGTGCCCTCTTTACCCAGCTGCCTAGCAGTCTCACCCCGACCGAGGATCGCGGTGTGGTCTTCGTCTTCGTCAAGGGGGCGGAGGGGACCAGCATCGAGCGGATGAAGCGCAACATGCAGCAGGTAGAATCGACCATCATGCCGATGCTGGGCCAGGGGGTGGTCAAGGCGATGAGCTTCAGTACCCCCGCCTTTGGCCGCGGCGGTGATCAGACCGGTATGGTGATTATCCAGCTCACCGACTGGGCCGAGCGTGATGTGACCGCCACCGAGTTTTCCCGCTCGCTCGGGGCCAAGCTGTCGGTTATTCCCGATGTGATGATCCGCACCTTCCAGCCAGGCTTTCGTGGCGGCTCTACCGCTGCGGTGCAGTTCGTGCTGCAGGGCAACGACTATGCCGAGCTCTACCAGCAGGGGCTGGCGCTGCAAAAAGCGGCGCAGGCGAGCGGCCTGATGATAAGCCCGGATCTCGACTACGCCGAGAAAACGCCGGAGCTGCAGGTGACCGTCTCACGTGACAGCGCCAGCCAGCTCGGCATACCGGTCTCCACCGTTGCCAGCACTCTGCAGGCGATGCTGGGCGGGGTGAGCAAGACCACCTATGTGGACAGGGGCGAGGAGTACGACGTCTACCTGCGCGCCAACCAGAAGGAGTTCAACGGCATCTCGGATCTCGGCCGCATCTACCTGAAGGCGGCCAATGGCGAGATGGTGAGCCTTTCGACGCTGGCGACCGTCAAGCAGGTGGCGACCGCCAACCGCCTCAACCACTATCAACGCCAGAAGGCGGTGACCCTGACCGCCGATGTGGCACCGGATCACACTCTGGGCGAGGCGCTCGACTTCCTCGATGGCTGGGCCAACGAGCATCTGCCGAGCGGCATGACGGTCGATTACGCCGGTGACTCCAAGGATTACCGCGACAATCAGGGGGAGATGGCGATGGTCTTCGGCCTCGCCCTGCTGGTGGTCTATCTGGTGCTGGTGGCCCAGTTCGAGAGCACCCTCACCCCGACCGTGGTGATGATGACGGTGCCGCTCGGCATCTTCGGCGGTCTACTTGGCCTCTGGTTGACGGGGCAGGAGATGAGCATCTACAGCCAGATCGGGATGATCATGCTGATCGGCATGGTGACCAAGAACGGTATTCTCATCGTCGAGTTCATCAACCAGTTGCGTCAGCGCGGTGAAGGATTCGAAGAGGCGATCATCGCGGGTTCGGTGCGCCGTCTGCGGCCGATCCTGATGACCTCGCTCACCGCCATCATCGGCGCTGTGCCGCTGATGCTCTCCATGGGGGCTGGCTACGAGAGCCGGATGGCGGTGGGGACCGTGGTCTTCTTCGGTCTCTCCCTGGCGACCCTGGTTACCCTGCTGGTGGTGCCCGCCACCTACCACCTGATCGCCCGTCACGCCAGCATGACCGGGCAGCGGGATCAGCAGGTAGATGAGGCGCTGGCCGCCAGGGGGGACACTTCTGAGCCATAACGGCAGTGTCCGATGCCAGCTTTGACTGGGGCCGCGGAGCGTATCAGTCCGCACCCGCAAGCGTGTAGAGCCCGATAGCCGGCTCTGCACGCACCATCCCCCCGGACTGATAGCCCGTCGAGTGGTTAATCTTTACAACAAACCACTGGTCAAGTGGCTCGACAAACATCACGGTTCTACGGTGTGGCCGGTTACGGAGCCGTGCCGTGCGTGAAGCGGCCTATTCCCCGATCCCCCTCATCATCTCTTTCTCCCCTCCATTTCTGCGGCTTGAGATCGTTTTTACCTAATTGGCACTTTTATTGCTTTGGTCCGTCAGCGTCAATGATTTGTCTGGGGACAGAAAATGGAAATTAGTGCAAGCAGCCTGATGCAAGAGATGCAGGCTCTCAAGGTAGAGGCCGGTGCAACCCCGCTGTCACAGCCTGGCCGTCAGGTGACCTCCGATTTTGGCCTGCTGTTGCAGCAAGCACTCGGTAACGTCAACGAGTTGCAGGGCGCAGCCAATGATCTGCGCACCCGTTTCGATATGGGCGACAAGTCGGTGGATCTGGCCGAGGTGATGATCGCGGGCCAAAAATCCTCCATCGCCTTTGAGGCGACGGTGCAAGTGCGCAACAAGATGGTTGATGCCTACAAAACCATCATGAATATGCCGGTCTGAGCGATGACCGTGCATCATGACATGTCAGCAATAAGGACATAAATCGTGGCTACTGACCAAAATGGCGATCTGCTGATAAACGATGAGGGCACCGCCGCCCTCGATGCCAACGAGCAGAAGAGCTCGGCACTGGGATTCTTGTCCAATACCGATGTACTGCGCCAGATCACTCTGATCCTGGGGCTTGCCATCTGCCTCGCCATCGCCGTCTTCATCCTGCTGTGGGGCAAGGAGCCGGATATGCGCCCTCTTGGCACCTATACCACTCAGGAGCTGGTGAAGACTCTCGACTTCCTCGATCAGCAGAAGATCCCCTATGAGGTCGATGGCAAGAGCGTGCTGGTCAGTGCCGAGAACTTTGCCAGTATCCGGTTGGCACTGACCCGGGCCGGCCTCACCAATGCGGCCGATGTAGCCAATGGTGGAGAGGATATTCTGCTCAAGGACTCCAGTTTCGGTGTCAGCCAGCGGATGGAGGCCGAGCGGCTCAAGTTGAGTCGCGAGCGCCAGTTGGCGAGCGCCATTGAACAGTTCCAGAATGTGGCCAAGGCCCAGGTGCTGCTGGCCATCCCCAAAGATAACGTCTTTGCCCGCAACGAGCGCAAGCCCAGTGCTACCGTGGTACTCAACCTGAAAGGGGCGGCACTGGGGCAGGGGGAGGTGGACTCCATCGTCGATATGGTGGCCTCTGCGGTACATGGCCTGGAGCCGACTCGTGTCACCGTCACCGACCAGAATGGCCGCCTGCTTAATTCCGGCTCCCAGGATCCCGTCTCTGCCCAGACGCGCAAGGAATTTGCGATGCAACAGAAGCAGGAGCTGGAGTATAAGCAAAAAATTGACGCCATTCTGATCCCGGTGCTTGGCGCCGACAATTATACGGCGGAAGTGGATCTCTCCCTCGACTTCTCCCAGCAGGAGCAGACCCGCAAAACCTACAACCCGGATCTGCCTGCAGTGCGCTCCGAGATGACGTTGGAAGAGAACAGCTCCGGCGGCAGCAATGGCGGAGTGCCGGGGGCTCTCAGCAACCAGCCCCCTGCCGCGTCCAATATTCCTGAACAGGCCACTGGCGGTGATGGGGCCAGCGTTGCTGCCTCGGGGCGTTCTCGCAAAGAGGCGACCCGCAACTTCGAACTGGATACCACCGTCAGCCATACCCGGCGCCAGATGGGGGGCATTCGCCGCATGACCGTCTCGGTCGCGGTGGATTACAAGGCGGTGCCCGGTGCCGACGGGGCTGTGACCCGCGAAGCGCGCACCCAGGCGGAACTCGATACCCTGCGCCGTTTGCTGAGCGGTGGCCTTGGCTTTGATGTGACCCGTGGTGATACCCTCGAGGTGGTCGCCATTCCGTTCAATCGTCCCGAGCTTGATACCGTGGCCGAGGTGCCGCTCTACGATCAGCCCTGGTTCTGGCGTGCGGTACGGATTGCCGCCTCGGTACTGGTGATTATTGTCTTGATCGTCACCGTGGTTCGCCCCATGCTCAAGCGGTTGCTCTATCCGGATGCCAAGCCGGAAGGGGAAGTTGACTTTGACAACCACACCGTATTGGGTGGTGACGACGAGCTCAGCTTGCTGGCAGCCCAGGTTGAGGGAGAGCAGGTATTCGGGGTGCGCGATGGTCAGCTGAAACTGCCGGATCTGCACCGTGACGAAGATTTGCTCAAGGCGGTGCGTGCGCTGGTGGCGAACGAACCGGATCTGGCCGCTCAGGTCATTAAAGAGTGGGTAACCAAAGATGCCTGAAGAAACTAAAAGCCAGGTGACCGGCAACGACATTACCGACAGCCAGCGCCAGTTGCTGGATCAGATGTCCGGTATGGAGATGGCGGCTGTATTGATGTTGAGCCTCAACGAAGAGGATGCCGCCCAGATCTTCCGCCATCTCGAACCCAAGCAGGTGCAGCGGCTCGGTATGTCGATGGCCTCCATGTCCGATTTCAGTCACGATCGGGTGGCGGCGGTGCACCGTCAATTCATCGACGATATCCAGAAGTACACCAACATAGGTATCGGTAGTGAAGACTTTGTGCGCAAGGCGTTGGTGGCGGCCCTTGGCGAGGACAAGGCGAGCAATCTGGTGGACCAGATCATTCTCGGTTCCGGCGCCCGTGGCCTCGATTCGCTCAAGTGGATGGATGCCCGTCAGGTGGCCAGCATCATCCAGAACGAACACCCGCAGATCCAGACCATAGTGCTCTCCTATCTGGAGCCGGAGCAGTCCGCCGAGATCCTGAGCCAGTTCCCGGAGCAGGTGCGCCTCGATCTGGTGATGCGTATCGCCAACCTCGAAGAGGTACAACCGGCGGCACTGCAAGAGTTGAACGACATCATGGAGAAACAGTTCGCCGGTGCGGCCGGTGCCCAGGCAGCCAAGATGGGCGGCCTGAAGGCAGCCGCCAACATCATGAACTATCTGGATACCAATATCGAAGGCCAGTTGATGGACTCCATCCGCGAGTCGGACGAAGAGATGAGCCAGCAGATCCAGGATTTGATGTTCGTGTTCGAAAACCTCATCGATGTGGACGATCGCGGTATCCAGACTCTGCTGCGGGAAGTGCCTGGGGATCTGTTGCAGCGCGCCCTCAAGGGGTCCGACGATCAGATGCGCGAGAAGATCTTCAAGAACATGTCGAAACGGGCGGCAGAAATGCTGGCAGACGATCTGGAGGCCATGGGGCCGATCCGGGTCTCCGAGGTGGAGGCTGCCCAGAAGGAGATCCTCTCCATCGCCCGCCGTCTGGCGGATGCCGGCGAGATCATGCTGGGTTCCGGCGGTGGCGAGGAGTTCCTCTAAGCCATGGCCCATAAACCGAATTGCGATGCCAAACCCGCATCAGGCAGTGGTGAGGAGCCGCGCAAAGCATGAACAACAAACTGCGTGGGTATGTGCTCCCCGAGGGCGATGATGCCCGGGTTGAGACCTGGGGCTGGCCCGAGATGGAGGTCGAGGTAGAGGCGGGAGCGCCTACCAATGCCCTTGGCCTGGCCCCTGACTGGTATCAGCAGGAAGAGGAGGTGGTGGAGCCGGAGCCCGAACAGGAGCCGGCCCCCAGCATCACCGCCGAAGAGCTTGAAGCGATCCGTCAGGCTGCCTGGGAAGAGGGGATGGCCGAGGGGCGCGAGTCCGGTTATGCCAAGGGGATGGAAGAGGGCAAGCTGGAAGGATTGCAACAGGGCCACTCTGCCGGTCTCGAACAGGGGCGCGAGGAGGGGCTGGCTATGGGGCGCGAGCTGGTGGAGCAGGAGATCGCCCACTGGCAGGGGCTCGCCGCCCGCCTTGCCAATCCGCTTAACGAGCTGGATCAGGCGGTGGAGCAGCAGTTGGTCTCGCTGGTGATGCAACTGGCTCGTGCGCTTATTCGTCACGAAGCGGAGACCTCCCCCCGCATTCTGCTGGAGGCGCTTAAAGAGGGGCTGGCCTTGCTGCCTGCCGCCGAACAGGGGGTGACTCTGATGCTGCATCCCGACGATATCGCGCGAATCGAACAGGCATTTGGCGCCGACGAGTGCGCCAAGCGCCACTGGCGATTGCAGAGCGATCCCACCCTCTCCCCCGGCGATCTGCAATTGGCTACCGAGCTCTCCAGCATCGATTTGACCCTCTCCGGGCGCATCGATCAGTTGCTGCGCAACTTCTTGCGGGACAATGCGTCGCAGAAACCGGCTTCGCAGGATCCACGCCCATAACCGATGCCGGACGTTGCTGTCCGGCTGCACTTTTTAGCTCTCAGGAGGCCAGATGAGCGGCTCGCTACTGAACCGGTTGCAAGGGTACAAGGTACGCGACAGCGCCCCCAAACCGCCGGTCGCCGGTAAATTGACCCGGGTGGTGGGGCTGACCCTCGAAGCCATCGGCTGCCGTGCCGCCATCGGTGCCCTCTGCCGTATCGATACCCTTGATGGGACGCTGGAGGCTGAGGTGGTCGGCTTCTCTGGCGATCGCCTCTATCTTATGCCGAGCGAGCAGCTCAAGGGGGTCATTCCCGGTGCTCGGGTGGTGCCCATCACCGAAGAGCACGGTATTCCTGTTGGCATGAACCTGCTTGGTCGGGTCATCGACGGCATCGGCCAGCCACTCGATGGGCTCGGCCCCATTTTCTCCTCCCAGACCGTGCAGTTTGCCCAGCATCGCATCAACCCGCTCTCTCGCCGCCCGATCCATCAACCGATGGATGTCGGGGTGCGCGCCATCAACGCCGTGCTGACGGTGGGTCAGGGCCAGCGGATGGGGCTGTTTGCCGGTTCCGGTGTCGGTAAATCGGTGCTGCTTGGCATGATGACTCGCGGCTCGGTGGCGGATGTGGTGGTGGTCGGCCTCATCGGTGAACGGGGCCGGGAGGTGAAAGAGTTTATCGAGGACATTCTGGGGGAGGAGGGGCGTGCCCGCTCCGTGGTGGTGGCCGCTCCCGCCGATGCTTCGCCGCTGATGCGGCTCAAGGGGTGTGAAACGGCGCTGGCCATTGCCGAGTATTTTCGCGATCAGGGGCTCAATGTGCTGCTCTTGATGGATTCGCTGACCCGTTACGCCCAGGCTCAGCGGGAAATCGCACTGGCGGTGGGCGAGCCGCCAGCGACCAAGGGCTATCCACCGTCGGTATTTGCCAAATTACCGGCGCTGGTAGAGCGGGCTGGTAACGGCAGCGACGGCCAGGGCTCCATCACCGCCTTCTTCACCGTACTGACCGAGGGGGATGACCTGCAAGATCCCATTGCCGATGCGGCGCGGGCGATCCTCGATGGCCACATAGTTCTGTCGCGCGATCTGGCCGATGCAGGCCACTATCCGGCCATTGACATCGAGAAATCCATCAGCCGGGTTATGCCCATGGTCACTTCACCTGAGCACATGGAGTTGGCGCGCACCCTCAAGCAGTTTTACTCCCTCTATCAGCAGAACCGGGATCTCATCACCATCGGTGCCTACAGTCAGGGTTCCGACCCCCGCATCGACCGCGCCATCATTCAAAAACCCTACCTGGATCAGTTCTTGCAGCAGGGGATGCGCGAGGTCATTCACTACGATGATGGCCTGCAAGCCTTGCAGATGGTGGCGATGCCCTTGATGCGTTGATGACGGTTGGGAAGAGAGGGTGCGGCTATGAGTAAAGGGTTGCTATTGTTGGCAGAGCGGCTGGCTGAGGCAGAGCAGCAGTGTGCGCTGGCGCTGGTGAAGGCGCAGCAGGATCTCAAGCTGTTTATGGATCAGCAAAATGCCCTCAACCAGTACCGCCAGATCTACCACCAGCAGTGGACCGATCGCGGTTTACAAGGGATTTCACCCCAGCAAAACAGCCAGTATCACGCCTTTATCAACAAGCTTGAGCAGGCGGCGACCCAGCAATACGAAGGGGTGCTGCAGGTGCGTCAGGCGCTGGAGCAACGTCGTGGAGAGTGGCTGGCTGCCCAGCAGCGACGCAAGGCGGTAGAGCTGTTGCTGGAGAAGCAGGCGAGCCGCGAGCAGCAGAAAGCTCTGCGTCAGGAGCAGAAGATGCTGGATGAGTACGCCATGTTGCGGCGTTTTCATCAATCTGGCCTGTAACTTGCTTTGATCTGGACATTGTCGGCGGCCATCTCGTAGGGGGCCGCCAGAATTCAGGGATGCCATCATGATGCAGACAGTGTTGACACAAACGCCTTCGGCTGCGGCCAACGGATTGGACAAAGCGCCTCTGAGCAGCTCAGTCGAGAGCAATGGCATCGATCTGGGGGGGCGCGACAGCAAGGGTGATTTCGCCACTCTGATTGCCAAGGCCCGGAACAGCGAACAGGGCGCCGCCGAGGCTACTCAGGGCGATAAAAATGTCCGATCAGCCAAATCTTTGGCGACCGAGGGCGCCTCTCCCAAAGAGGAGGCCAGCAAGGAGCAGGAGCCTGGCGCCGACAACAAGGCGGAGGAGCTCCCTGCCACCGACTTTCTGCTCCGTCTGCAAGACTCCCTCAAGCTCGATACCTCGCTAGTGACACCCCAACTGGCGGTGGCGGCCCAACAGAGCGCCACTGCGGCAGACGGCAATCCGTTGCCGCAAGAGGGTGCGCTGGAGGGGATTGCGCTTGATGAAAGCGAGCAGTCCCCTGCAACTGTCAGGACTGTACGCCAACTTGCCGATCAGTCCGGGGCGCAGTCGCTTCTGGCTACGACTGGTAAATCTTCCCTTGAAACTCCGGTTTCACTCTCTGCAGGAGGAGTGATTGAGCAGGGCGACGCCTCGACCGCCGTACTGTCCTCCGCTCCCAACACTTCTGAGGGGAAGGATGCCGCCGCCACCCAAGATGGTCAGCCCGGGGAGAAAGTCTCTGCCAAGGGTGAAACTCTCGGGGCAGATGGCAAGCTCACCAAGCCCCTTACGGGGGCTGAGCGGATGGCCCAACTGGCCAGGGTGTTGCCGGTTGAGGCGTCCGCCAATGCGGCAAATAGTGGTGAGTCACCCGCAGTGAAAGAGGGAGATGACAGCAAATCCGACCCCGCTGCCAGCAGCGTCGTGACCGGCAAGGGACAAGCTGCTCAAGCCACGACTCAGGGGGCGGTGCTCAAGGCATTCGGTGAGGGGGGCAAACAACCAGATGCGGGTAGCTCAACCACTTCTACTGCCGTAGAGAGCACCGCTAATGGGTCTGGCAAGGGAGCTGATAAGAGTAGCGCCGAGGGGGGACAGCAGGCAGCGACAACCACATCCTCCAATCCAGGTGCGGCGCAAGTGACGACAGTGCAAAGTGCCACAGCCCAGAGCAGCGTGACGGCAAATGTGACGACTCAGACCGATAGCGCTGCCGCACCCGTGATGGTGGCGCCGCAGCAGGTGTTGGCGCAGTCCGAATCTCAGGGGCCGCAAGCGCCGCTGTCGAGCATTTCAGCCGGGATCAGGCAGATGGAAGTGACGGGCACCGACGAGGTGCGCAAAGCGGTTTCGCTTGAGGTAAAACCGAAGGTCGGTGAGTCTGAGAAGAGTCTTGTCGCTACGACATCGAGCAGCGAGAGCAGCCAGAGCCAGACTGTACAGCATGGCCAGAACAGCCAGCCTCAGCCCCAGGTGGCCGACAGCCGGGCGCCCGCCGCTGAGGGCACGTTGCGCCGTGAACCGCAGAATTTACCCCATTTGAAACTGTCTAGTCAGGAAGCACCCGCCGAATTGCACCAGAAGGTCAACCTGATGCTGGCCGACAAGCTGCAGCAGGCCGAGCTTCAGCTAGACCCCATCGGCCTTGGCAAGATGAAGATCAAGATCCAGATCGACGTATCCAGCCAGGCGAGCGTCCATTTTGTAGTTCAGCACGGACAGACCCGTGAGATGCTGGAGCAGGCGATGCCCCGTCTGCGTGAAATGCTGGCGGGGCAGGGGATCCAGCTTGGCCAGACCCAGGTGCAGCAGCAGTCACAACAGTCACCGCAGCAACAACAGCAGGGTCAGTCGGCGTTTGCCGGGCAGGGACAATCAGGAGAGGGACACTCCGGTCATAGCCATCTTGACGGGGAGGTCACTACGACCAACCCCAATTTGTCGGTGGAATCGACAAACGGTTCAGGAATAGATTTCTATGCTTGATGCAATCCCGAGTAAGTTTATGATATCGAACAAGTTTGAGACTAGGGTGGACAAGGGATGGCTGACGATAACGAATTGACGCTAAAAGACCCGGCTGCGGGCAAGAAAAAGAAGCTGATTATTATCATTGCCCTGGCGGTCATTTTGCTGGGCGGTGGTGGAGCTGGCGCCTGGCTTATGCTGTCCGGCTCGGATACCCCCCCTGCCGAAGCGGCGGAGGGCGCCGAGGCCAAACCCAAGGTGGAAGCACCCCAGCCATCCCTTTATGTCGGGATGCCGCGCCCCTTTGTCTTCAACGTCGCGGGAGCCCAGCGGGATCGACTGGTGCAGATCAAGATCCAGCTGATGGTGCGCGGCACCGCCGACGAGACGCTGGCCAAACAGAATATCCCCCTGATTGAAGGCACCTTGCTGCGGGTGTTCAGTGCAGCCAGTGCCGAACAGCTGATGACCTTTGAAGGCAAGGAGAAGCTGCGCAAGGATTCACTGGAAGAGTGCCGTCGGGTGCTTAAGGACCTGGTCTCTTCCCCCGTTATCGAACAAGTGCTGTTTACCGGCTTTGTAATGCAGTAGGTGAAGCGTGAGCGATCTGTTAAGTCAGGACGAAATTGATGCCCTCTTGCACGGTGTCGATGATGTCGAAGAGGAAGAGATAGGCGGCGCCGGAGACCCCGGCGTTGCCCAGTTTGACTTCTCCTCCCAGGACCGCATCGTCCGTGGCCGGATGCCGACCCTGGAGCTGGTGAACGAACGTTTTGCTCGCCACATGCGGATCAGCCTGTTCAACATGATGCGTCGTACCGCCGAGGTCTCCATCAACGGGGTGCAGATGCTGAAGTTTGGTGAGTATGTTCACACCCTGTTCGTGCCGACCAGCCTCAATATGGTGCGTTTCCGGCCATTGAAAGGAACCGCACTCATCACCATGGAGGCACGACTGGTTTTCATCCTGGTGGAGAACTTCTTCGGTGGTGACGGGCGCTACCACGCCAAGATTGAGGGGCGCGAGTTCACGCCGACCGAGCGACGGATCATCCAGATGCTGCTCAAACTGGTGTTTGAGGATTACAAGGATGCCTGGGCGCCGGTGATGGACGTAGGGTTCGAGTATCTCGACTCTGAAGTGAACCCGGCGATGGCCAACATCGTCAGCCCGACCGAAGTGATTGTGGTGAGCTCGTTTCACATCGAACTCGATGGTGGCGGCGGCGATTTCCACGTGGCCATGCCCTACTCCATGCTGGAGCCGATCCGTGAACTGCTCGATGCCGGTGTACAGAGTGACAAGGGTGACACAGACGTGCGCTGGAGCAAGGCACTTCGTGACGAGATCATGGATGTAAAGGTCGAGTTGAGGGCCAAACTGCTGGAGACCGAACTCACTCTGCGTGAACTGATGGAGCTGCAGCCGGGAGATATTATTCCGGTCGACATGCCCGAACATTTGCTGGTCTACGTGGAAGATTTGCCCACCTTCCATGCCAAGATGGGGCGGACCAAGGAGAATGTGGCACTCAAGATCACCGACAAGCTCAAGCGCCCGGAAGGGGTCAAGACCGAGATGCATCTGGTGACCCGGGGTGGTGTACGTATCGATGGTGAGGCCGAGCTTGAAGAGCTTGAGCGCAGCATCGAAGAACAACAGCGTTAATCGACGGTTTGCAGTTATTGATCGTCACGAAGTGGCATAAGGAAACAAGATGAGCGGAACAGAGGAAGAGGATCTGATGGCTGATGCCTGGGCGGCAGCACTGGAGGAGCAGGTGACGGCGGAAGCCAAACCGGCCCCGCTGGAAGAGCTCAAGGACGATGCCCCTATCAGTGCCGAGGAGCGGCGCAAGCTTGACACCATTCTGGATATTCCGGTCACCATCTCGATGGAGGTCGGTCGCAGCCAGATTAGCATTCGTAACCTGCTGCAGCTCAACCAGGGCTCGGTCGTGGAGCTGGATAGGGTGGCGGGCGAGCCCCTCGACGTGCTGGTTAACGGTACCCTGATCGCTCACGGCGAGGTGGTGGTGGTGAACGACAAGTTCGGTATTCGCCTGACCGACGTCATCAGCCAGATTGAACGGATTAAGAAACTCAAATGATGCGTCTGCTGCTGTTGTGGCTGCCATTGCCGGTGTTTGCCGAGGTGGGGGGGGCCGCCAACCCTCCCAGCCTGAGTTCCTGGCTGCTCTCCAGCCTGATGGTGATCGGGCTTATTCTGGTGCTGGGTTTCTTGCTCAAGAAGAGCAAAATTGCCACCGCCATGGGGGGCGGGCAGATGAGAGTGATTGCTACGCTGCCTGTGGGCTACAAGGAGAAGTTGCTGGTGGTCAAGGTGGGTGAGCAGCAGCTGCTGGTCGGCGTAACGCCGCAGCAGGTCAACTTTCTCTATCGGCTGGAGGAGCCGCTGGACGAACAGCAGCCGCAGGCATTTTCCCAGCAGCTGGGTAAGTTGATGGGCAAACATGAAAAAAACTAACGGCTTGTTGTGGCAAAGCGGATTGCTGGCCAGCCTGTTGATTTCGCTGTTTTGCGCCTGGCCTGCGTTGGCGCAGGACGGCATGTCGGCAGTGACCGTCAAGACCATGGGGGATGGCTCTCAGGAGTACAGCCTGACCCTGCAGGTGCTGGCGTTGATGACGGCACTTTCATTCCTGCCGGCAATGGTCATCATGATGACCTCGTTTACCCGTATCATCATAGTGTTGGGTATCTTGCGTCAGGCGATCGGTCTGCAACAGAGCCCCTCCAATCAGGTGTTGATCGGCATCGCCCTGTTCATGTCGTTCTTCATCATGTCGCCTGTGCTGGATCGCATAAATGACGAGGCACTGCAGCCCTATCTGGCCGAAACCATTGAGGCCAAGGAGGCGCTGGAACGGGCTGAATTGCCCATCCACCAGTTCATGCTGGCCCAGACCCGGATCAAGGATCTCAATACTTTTATGGAGATCGCCAACGTGCAGGTGGAGAAGCCTGCCGATGTGCCGCTGCGGGTGCTGATCCCGGCCTTTGTCACCAGCGAACTGAAAACAGCCTTCCAGATTGGCTTTATGCTGTTCTTGCCGTTTCTGGTCATCGATCTGGTGGTCGCCAGTATCTTGATGGCGATGGGGATGATGATGCTCTCGCCGATGATCGTCTCGTTGCCTTTCAAACTGATGCTGTTTGTGATGGTGGATGGCTGGAACCTGATCCTGGGTTCGCTGGCCAACAGTTTCGGACTGGGTGCCGGTTAACCGGTCCCATGCAAGGAGCCCGAACATGAGTCCAGAAACCTTTGTCGATGTATTTCGTGAGGCGCTCTGGCTGGTCAATATCATGGTCAGCGCCGTGATCCTGCCCAGCCTTGCTATCGGGTTGGTGGTAGCCATCTTTCAGGCCGCCACCTCCATCAACGAACAGACCTTGAGCTTTCTGCCCCGTCTCATCGTGACCCTTTTGGCCCTAGGGATTGGTGCTCACTGGGGAATGCAGAGTCTGATGGACTTCTTCATCCTGATGGTCAATCAAATTCCCGAGGTGGTGGGGTGACCTATACCACCGCTCTGATCATGGAGTGGTTGTCGTCCATTCTCTGGCCACTGGCTAGAATAAGCAGCCTTTTCATGGTGATGGCGGTATTTGGCAGCCGGCTGGTCGCCGCTCGGATCAGGTTGGGGCTGGCGGTAGCCGTGACGTTTCTGGTTGCTCCTCTGCTCCCTCCCATGCCCCCAGTGGAGCTCTTCTCTGCCGGCAGTTTTCTGGTCTTGGGCCAGCAGCTGCTGATCGGTATTGCGCTGGGGTTGATGACCCAGTTTCTGATGGAAAGCTTCGTGATGGCGGGGCAGGTGATAGCCATGCAAACCAGTCTGGGTTTTGCCACCCTGGTGGATCCGATGAATGGCCAGTCGGCCCCTGTGGTCGGTCAGTTTTATCTGATGCTGGCGACTCTGGTATTTCTGGCGCTTGATGGTCATCTGGTGATGCTACGCCTGGTTATCCTCAGTTTTGAGACGCTACCCATCTCCGATAGCGGTCTGTCACTCTCTTCTATGCAAACCCTGAGCGCGTTCCTGGGGGTCATGTATCAGGCCTCGCTGGTGATGGCCCTCTCTGCCATCGTGGCGCTGTTGCTCATCAACTTCGCTTTTGGCGTGATGACCCGGGCAGCCCCCCAGCTCAATATTTTCAGTATCGGTTTTGCCGTCAGCATGATGTCGGGTTTGCTTATCCTCTGGCTTACGATCGGCGGGTTCCTCGGCCATTTCGACACCTTGTGGGAGCGGGTGCAGGAGGTCAGTTGCGAGCTGATTGACACCCAATGTTTCGGAGGTGTCAATGGCTGATACCGACCAGGAACGTACCGAACAACCCACGGGCAAACGACTGCAACAGGCCCGTGAAAAAGGGCAGATTGCACGTTCAAAGGAGCTGGGAACAGCCAGTGTGCTGTTGTCAGCCGTATTTGGCCTGCTGTTTATCAAGGGTTACCTGGCGAACGCCATGCTCAAGGTGGTGACCATGGGCTTCACGCTGAACAGAGAGCAGGCTTTCGATCCCAATGCCATGGTTGCCATGGTGCCGGCGCTGCTGGGGGAACTGGTGTTTCCGCTCGGATTGCTATTCGCTCTGGTCGCTATTGCAGCTTTTATCGGCAATATCCTGATGGGGGGGATGAACTTCTCCACTGAAGCAATGATGCCGAAATTCAGCAAGATGAGCCCCATCAGCGGGTTCAAGCGGATGTTTGGGGTGCAGTCACTGATTGAGCTGGTCAAGTCCATCGCCAAGGTGGTGTTCATCACCCTGTTTGCCTGGTGGATGCTCTCCAGCCAGTTTGATCATCTGCTCAACCTCTCCATGGAGGGATTCCCCGGTGGGATTATAGATGCCCTCGACCTTTTTTTGTGGATGCTGATCATTCTTTGCTGTGCCCTGTTGCCTATTGTGGCCATCGATGTGCCGTTCCAAAAATGGAACCATATGCGTCAGCTCAAGATGACCAAGCAGGAGGTGAAGGACGAGTTCAAGGATAGCGAGGGTAAACCCGAGGTAAAGGGCAAGATCCGCCAGTTGCAGATGCAGATGGCGATGCGCCGGATGATGGGGGATGTACCCAAGGCTGATGTGGTGATCACCAACCCGACTCACTACTCGGTAGCGCTCAAGTATGATGCGGGCAAACCCGGTGCTGCGCCCAAGGTCTTGGCCAAGGGAACTGATGAAATTGCAATGAAGATCAGGGAGATAGCTAGAGAATACGAGATACCCATCATGCCGTCACCGGCCTTGACCCGGGCTATCTACCACTCTACCGAGTTGGGCCACGAGATCCCGGAAGGGTTGTTTGCGGCGGTTGCCCAGGTTCTGGCCTATGTCTTCCAGCTCAAGAAATTCCGCCGTGGCCAGGGGCGCCGTCCTCAGCCGCTGGCTAAAGATCTGCCCATTCCGACCGAATATCGCAAATGACAAAGTTCTGACGTTGTCAAAATAAATTCATTGCATTTCAATGTGTTGCATTGTTGGCTTAATGTTTGCTTTAATCTGGCACCAGCAGGTTGACATTGAGAAGAGCGATGGAATTCAAGGCAGTATTGGGCCAGTTAAAACAGTCTCGGGGAGTATTGAGCAAAGGCCTTGGTACCCCTCTGCTGGTATTGGCCGCGCTCGGCATGGTGGTGTTGCCCATCCCGCCACTGATGCTGGATGTGCTCTTCTCCTTCAACATTGCGCTCTCTATCGTGGTGCTGCTGGTATCCGTCTATACCCGGCGCCCCCTCGAATTTGCTGCTTTCCCGACCGTATTGCTGCTGGCCACCTTGCTGCGGTTGGCATTGAACGTGGCCTCGACCCGAGTGGTGTTGCTGGAAGGTCACAATGGCAGTGCAGCGGCAGGCCATGTGATCGAGGCATTCGGTAATGTGGTGATCGGCGGTAACTATGCAGTCGGCATCATCGTCTTTACTATCCTGATGATCATCAACTTTGTGGTTATCACCAAGGGGGCCGGGCGGATCGCGGAAGTGAGCGCCCGTTTTACTCTGGATGCGATGCCGGGCAAACAGATGGCCATCGATGCCGATTTGAATGCCGGCCTCATCAACCAGGAAGAGGCGAAGAAGCGTCGCCAGGATGTGACCCAGGAAGCGGACTTCTATGGCTCTATGGATGGTGCTTCCAAGTTCGTCAAAGGGGATGCCATTGCGGGCATCATGATCCTCTTCATCAACATCATCGGCGGCTTTATCATCGGGATGATGCAGCATCATCTTACCTTCAGGGAGTCTGCCGAGATCTATACCCTGCTGGCGATAGGTGACGGTCTGGTGGCGCAGATCCCCTCCCTGTTGCTCTCTATCGCCGCCGCCATCATAGTGACCCGTCAGAATACCGATCAGGATATGGGCACGGCGGTATTGGGCCAACTGTTCGACAATCCCAAGGCCTTGATCATCTCTGCCGGTATCCTGCTGATGATGGGACTGGTGCCGGGGATGCCGCACTTCGCCTTCCTGAGTCTGGGGGCGATCGCTGCCGCTGGAGCCTGGTGGCTGCTGCGCCGCGAGAAGCTGGCGGTAGCCAAAGCAGCCAGCGGCGAGTTGATGCCGACCAGTACTGACCAGCCATCGCATGAACAGAAAGAGTTGAGCTGGGACGATGTGATGCCGGTAGACATCATCGGGCTGGAAGTGGGTTACCAGCTAATCCCGCTGGTGGATCGCAATCAGGGGGGCGAACTGCTCAACCGGATCAAAGGGGTGCGCAAGAAACTCTCGCAAGAACTGGGCTTTCTGGTGCCTGCCGTCCACATCCGCGACAACCTGGATCTGGCACCAAATCAATATCGCATCACCTTGATGGGAGTCAGTACCGGCGAGGCCAGCGTCTACCATGATAAAGAGATGGCCATCAACCCGGGGCAGGTATTCGGCCAAATTCAGGGGATTGCTACCCGGGATCCCGCGTTTGGACTTGAAGCAGTGTGGGTAGCCAAGGAGCAGGTGTCACAGGCGCAGACCCTGGGGTATACAGTGGTGGATACTGCGACCGTAGTTGCCACCCATTTGAGTCAGATCTTGACCAACCATGCCTCACTGTTGCTCGGCCATGACGAGGTACAACAACTGCTCGACATGATTGGCAAACACCAGAGCAAGTTGGTCGAAGGGCTGGTGCCGGAAGTGATCAGCATGGGTAACCTTGTGAAGGTATTGCAGAATTTGCTCGATGAAGGGGTGCCAATCCGCGATATGCGCACTATCCTGCAGACCCTGGTTGAATACGCGCCGCGCAGTCCGGATCCGGAAGTGCTCACCGCGGCTTGCCGGATTGCCCTGCGTCGTCTGATTGTGCAGGAGATTGCCGGCCCAGACCCAGAGCTACCGGTGATAACATTGGCACCTGAATTGGAACGTATATTGCATCAATCCCTGCAGGCGGGTGGAGGTGATGGTGCCGGTATTGAGCCGGGTCTGGCGGAGCGAATGCAGCGCTCGCTGGTGGAAGCCACTCAACGACAAGAATTGGAAGGCCAACCGGCCGTGCTTCTGACATCGGGGATCTTGCGCAATACCCTGGCAAAATTTGTCAAGAATGCCATTCCTGGGTTGCGTGTTCTGTCTTATCAGGAAGTGCCCGACGACAAGCAGATCCGCATCGTCAGTGCGGTAGGGCAGAACTAGTTAGCGGAGACGATGGGTGAAGATTAAGCGGTTTTTTGCCAAGGACATGCGAACGGCTCTGGCCGAGGTCAAGGAGACGCTCGGGCCTGACGCTGTCATCATGTCCAACAAGAAGGTCACCGGAGGGGTAGAGATAGTCGCCGCAGTCGATTATCAATCCCAGGTTCCGGGGCCCAAAGATGCGCCGGTTCGCCGTCAGCTGAACGATGAGAGTGTCAATATTTCGTCTGCTGCTCGGCAGATGACCCGCCCCGAGCCCACAAAGGTTCAGGAACAGAACGAACATTATGCCGATACCCTGGCAGCCTTGCTGGCGCGCCAGCAGAAGCTCAAGCCGGGCAATGGGGCGCCAATGGGCAATACCCAATCGGCCGGTCTGGCCGCTGCCAATGCAGCGCCCAGAACATTGGCCGAGCAGGGGCAATGGGGCGCCGCCCCGGAACCTGTCAAGCCCAAAGCCCGGGTTGCCTCCGCCCAGCGTTCTTCTCAACCTGCTCAGCGGGATCAGGAGATGGAGGGGATGCGCAAGGAGATGGCCAGTATCCGCAAATTGCTGGAGCACCAGATCTCCGGTCTGATGTGGCAGGAAGTTGAGCGACGTGAGCCGATGCGGGCTCTGCTGATCAAGGAGCTCAAAAAGATGGGCTTTGACGATGCGTTTGCCGATCAACTGGCGGGGCTGATCCCTGAAGACATGCCCATCCATCAGGCGATGGCCCAGTTGGCGGAAGTGTTGACGGCTCAGCTCAAGATCAGCGAGGACGAGATTTTACGTCAGGGGGGCGCCGTTGCCCTGCTGGGGCCGACCGGGGTGGGCAAGACCACCACCATCGCCAAATTAGCCGCCCGTTTTGCCATGAAGTATGGTGCCGAGCAGGTGGCCCTTATCACCACTGACAACTACCGGATCGGTGCTCATGAGCAATTACAGACTTATGGCCGGATCATGGGCTGTCCGGTACGTCAGGTGCGTGATGCCGAAGAGCTGGCCAATGCCCTCTATCAGTTCCGCCACCGTCGGCTGGTATTGATCGATACGGCAGGCGTGGGGCAGCGGGATATCCGTCTGACCGAGCAGCTCGATACCCTGGTCAAGAATGCCAAGGTGAGGATCCGCAGCTATCTGGTGATGTCGGCAACCTCCCAGCGTCGGGTAATGCAGGAAGCGGTTGACCATTTCCGGCGCATTCCCTTGAGCGGCTGCATACTTACAAAGTTGGATGAGAGTCTGAATCTGGGCGAAGTAATTAACGTGTGTATCCAGAATGCCTTGCCTATCAGTTACATCACGGATGGGCAGCGGGTTCCGGAAGATATTCAGGTTGCCAATGCGGCGCAGCTTGTCGGCGCGGCCATGGGCTCGCTGGAGCGAGAAACAGAAGAGCCCTATTTCTGGGGCACAGGCTTTGGCGAGGCCGAAGATTCGGAGTTTTATGAGTAACATGTATATGGATCAGGCGAGTGGTCTGCGCAAAATGCGTCAAAACAATCGAGTAAAAGTGATCGCCGTTTCCGGTGGTAAAGGTGGCGTGGGCAAGACCAACGTGACCCTGAACGTGGCCGGAGCCATGGCGGCCCAAGGCAAACGGGTAATGGTGCTGGATGCTGACCTTGGTCTGGCCAACGTCGACGTCATGCTGGGGCTGCGGGTTCATCGCAATCTCTCTCACGTGCTGGCAGGTGAGTGCACTATCGACGACATTATCGTTGAGGGACCGTATGGCATGATGATTGTGCCTGCAACCTCGGGGACCCAGTCCATGGTCGAGCTTTCACCGGTACAACATGCCGGACTGATCCGCGCCTTCAGCGAGATGAAGACCCAGGTCGATATTCTGATGGTGGATACGGCGGCGGGGATCTCGGACATGGTTTTGAGTTTCACCCGTGCTGCGCAGGACATCATGGTGGTGGTGTGTGACGAGCCGACTTCCATTACCGATGCCTATGCCCTCATCAAGATCCTCTCCAAAGAGCACGGTGTATTTCGCTTCAAGGTAGTGGCAAATATGGTGCGCAGCCTGCGTGAAGGGCAGGAGCTTTTTGCCAAGCTGACCCGGGTAACCGATCGTTTCCTCGATACGTCACTGGAACTGGTTGCCTGCGTGCCTTATGACACCAATCTGCGTGCAGCCGTGCGCAAGCAGAAACTGATTGTCGAGGCGTTTCCCAAGTCGCCGGCGGCTTTGGCTTTCCGCGCATTGGCCAACAAAGCAGCTAGCTGGCCGGTACCAAACCAGCCTGGCGGTCATCTGGAGTTTTTCCTGGAGAATCTGTTGCAGACTCAGGCCACCACACAGGAAGGTTCCCGTGAATAAAGCCCAAGCGTACTTGCGTCATCAGGATTCCTATCTGCTGGTAGAGCGCCATGCTCCACTGGTCAAGCGGATTGCCCAGCATTTGCTGGCTCGCCTGCCAAGCAGTGTCTTGCTGGATGACCTGATACAGGCAGGTATGATTGGGCTGCTCGAAGCGTCACGGAACTTTGATGGTAGCAAGGGAGCCAGTTTCGAGACCTATGCCGGGATCCGTATCCGTGGTGCCATGCTGGATGAGATCCGGCGTGGTGATTGGGTGCCCCGTTCCGTGCATCGAAACAGCAGAGCGATTGCCGAAGCGATCGAAAATGTGGAGCAAGCCAATGGACGGGATGCTCGCGACGCGGAAGTCGCAGCGCAAATGGGGGTCTCTCTCGCTGATTATCATGTCATGCTGCAGGATGTCTCCTGTGGCAAGATCATCGGTATCGAGGATCTGGGGGTCAGTGAGGATGTGATCGGTAACCCTGATGAAGCTCCGTCAGGCTCGGGGTTTGATGAACTGGCCACAGAACGATTTCAAATTCAACTGTCGGAGCAAATTGGTCGCTTACCGGAGAGAGAAGCCCTGGTTCTCTCTCTTTACTACGATGAAGAGCTGAATTTACGTGAAATTGGCGAGGTTTTGAATGTGAGTGAGTCGCGCGTGAGTCAGATACATAGTCAGGCAATGCACAGACTACGCGCTCGTTTGAGAGATTGGCATCTATAAGTGTTTGTACTGGCTACACTGAGATGAAACTCTAAGGCATAATCCGCATGACACAACCCGTTTTTAGCATCATGTAAGTGAGCCACTGAGGTGGCTATTGAGGAGGGAATTTTGGACAAGAACATGAAAATCCTCATTGTTGACGATTTTTCAACGATGCGCCGGATTATCAAGAACTTGCTTCGCGACCTTGGGTTCAACAATACCCATGAAGCGGATGACGGCAACACAGCATTGCCGATGCTGAAAAATGGTGATTTCCAGTTTGTGGTTACCGACTGGAACATGCCAGGCATGCAAGGTATCGACCTGCTGAAAGCCATTCGTGTCGATGAAAAGCTCAAGCATCTGCCGGTACTGATGGTGACGGCAGAAGCCAAACGCGAGCAGATCATCGAAGCCGCGCAAGCCGGCGTTAACGGTTATATCGTCAAGCCTTTCACTGCAGCAACGCTCAAAGAAAAACTCGACAAAATTTTTGAACGCCTTGGCTAAGGAGCAGCAGGGATGATGGCCAAAACGAAAGCAATGATTTCGCTCGACCAGGCAAGGATGCTTGTTGCTCATCTGGAGCAAGGTGAATTCGAGCTGGCCGATGAACTGCTTGCCAATGTATGTGCCCCCAACGCAGCCGATCTGTTTGAAAAAGTTGGTCAGCTGACCCGACAACTGCATAACTCACTTCAAGAATTTCGTCTCGACCCCCGAATTCCCGATTTGGCCACCCATGACATTCCCGATGCGAGGGAGCGCCTCAATTACGTCATAGATATGACCGACAAGGCTGCTAATCGCACCATGGATGCGGTAGAGGCCAGTCTGCCAATAGCGGATCGCCTGAATGATAATATCCAGCTGGTGATGCCCAACTGGAATGCACTGATGTCCAGAGATATGAGCGTGGGGCAGTTTAAGTCCTTATGCCATCAACTTGATGATTTCATTAAGGCTTCTGAGTCAGATGCCGATAAGTTACGACAACTGCTGACAGAAATTCTGATGGCACAAGACTTTCAGGATTTGACAGGCCAGATGATCCGCAAGGTCATAAAACTGGTTCAGGAAGTTGAAACAAAATTAATAGAAATGCTGACTATGTTTGGTGAGGCTGCAGCTGAGCATTCAACTCGTACTCTCCCTGTGAACGGGATTGAAGCCGAAGGCCCAATCATGAATCCAGAGGCGCGTGCCGATGTAGTCAATGGTCAGGATGATGTGGACGATCTGCTGTCTAGCTTGGGATTCTAATGGAGTGACGCATGGCCTTCGAAGTTGATGAAGACATACTGCAAGACTTTCTGGTCGAAGCATCCGAAATATTGGAACAGTTGTCTGAGCAACTGGTCGACTTGGAAAAGCGGCCTGATGACAAGAATCTGTTAAATGCCATCTTTCGCGGTTTCCATACCGTAAAAGGTGGTGCCGGTTTCCTGTCTTTGGGGGAGTTGGTTGACGTATGCCACGGCGCTGAAAACGTATTTGATATCTTGCGTAATGGCAAGCGAACCGTGACTGCCGAACTGATGGACGTGATCCTGCAAGCGCTGGACGCCATAAACGTCATGTTCGCCCAAGTACAAAACCGTGAAGCGCCAAGTCCTGCGTCTGATGATCTGCTCCATGACCTCCACGAGTTGTGCAAGCCTGAAGGAGAAGAGCAACTCCGAACCGCGACAAGTGGCGCTATTGCCATGGAGCAGGAGGCTGTCACTCCTGTTGTTGAGGTTGTCTCCGACCCCGAGGTTGTTGAACCGATAAACCAGGCCAGCGATCCTGCTCCTGTTAACGGGGGCGGATCCATAGACGAGATTTCAGCTGATGAATTCGAGCGTCTGCTGGATGAGCTGCATGGCGTGGGGGGCACACCAACCAAGAGTGCGGCAGGAGCGACTGTTGCTGGCGAATCTGGCGATATAACCGATGATGAGTTTGAGGCCTTGCTGGATCAACTCCATGGTCAGGGACAGCACATGGGGGCGCCAGAGGTGAATCCTCTGAAGTCGGTGCAAAAAGAGGTGGACGAGCTTATCGATGATGATGAGTTTGAACGCCTGCTTGATGAATTGCATGGTCGTGGCCAAGGTCCTCAGAGTAGTATGGCA
The DNA here is from genome assembly GCF_029479985.1 of Aeromonas sp. A600620. NCBI lineage: Bacteria > Pseudomonadati > Pseudomonadota > Gammaproteobacteria > Aeromonadales > Aeromonadaceae > Aeromonas > Aeromonas sp. A600620. The sequence goes on from NZ_JAAKXB010000003.1 coordinate 92,612, forward strand.
CCTGCCGCACCTGCCGCACCTGCCGCACCTGCCGCACCTGCCGCACCTGCCGCACCTGCCGCGGTGACTGCGCCCAAACCGACAACACCTGTAGCCAAACCTGTACAGGCTGACCCCGCAAAACCTGCCGAAGCAGCCAAGGCATCAGCGCCTGCCGCCAAGGCTACGCCAGCTCCTGCCGAAAACAGTGCAGTGCAAAGCGATACGACGGTACGGGTGGATACCAAGACCCTTGATGTCATTATGAACATGGTAGGTGAGTTGGTACTGGTTCGTAACCGGCTGGTGAGTCTGGGTATTGCCAGTAATGATGAAGAGATGTCAAAGGCGGTTGCCAATCTGGATGTGGTAACGGCTGACCTGCAAGGTGCGGTGATGAAAACCCGCATGCAGCCAATCAAGAAGGTATTTGGTCGTTTCCCGCGCGTGGTGCGTGATCTGGCCAGAACCCTCAAAAAAGAGATTGAGCTGGTGATGGTTGGGGAAGAGACCGACCTCGACAAAAACCTGGTGGAGGCGCTCGCCGATCCTCTTGTTCACCTTGTTCGCAACTCCTGCGATCACGGGGTCGAAATGCCGGATGTGCGGGAGAAAGCGGGCAAGCCGCGGCAAGGGACGATCACCCTTAGCGCCTCCCAGCAAGGCGATCATATCCTGCTTTGCATTGAGGATGATGGCGCCGGGATGGACCCGGAAAAACTCAAGTCTATTGCCATCAGCCGCGGTGTGCTGGATGCAGATACTGCCGCGCGCATGAGTGATAACGATGCCTATAACCTGATCTTTGCCCCCGGATTTTCGACCAAGTCCGAGATTTCCGATATCTCTGGCCGTGGTGTCGGAATGGACGTGGTTAAAACCAGTATTGTCAGCCTCAATGGGTCAGTGCACATCGATTCTACCTGGGGGAAAGGCACCCGTCTCGAAATCAAGGTTCCGTTGACGCTAGCCATTCTGCCGACCCTGATGGTTGAAGTGGGTGAGCAGACCTTCGCTCTTCCCCTTGGTTGTGTGAACGAGATTTTCCATCTGGATCTGAAAAAGGCCAATATGGTCGATGGTCAGCTCACCATCATTGTGCGTGATAAGGCGATTCCCCTCTTTTATCTACACAAGTGGTTGATCCGTGGTACCAACAAGCGCTCACGTCAGGATACCGGGCATGTGGTGATCGTGCAGATTGGCACTCAGCAAATCGGGTTTGTGGTCGACAGCTTGATTGGTCAAGAAGAGGTGGTGATCAAGCCGCTCGATAATCTGCTGCAAGGCACCCCGGGGATGGCTGGTGCAACCATTACCAGCGATGGCGGTATTGCCCTTATTCTGGATGTACCGAGTCTGCTCAAAGCATATGCGCGTAGACATTAATCGCTCAGGCCCAAGGAGTTAGAAAAATAACAATGGCAGTCAAGGTATTAGTTGTCGACGATTCGAGCTTCTTTCGCCGCCGGGTGAGCGAGATAATCAATCAGGATCCCATGCTGACGGTGATAGATACTGCTCAGAATGGGCGTGAAGCCGTAGACAAGGCCATGTCGCTGCGCCCTGATGTGATCACCATGGACATCGAGATGCCCGTGATGGATGGCATCAGTGCAGTGCGGGAGATCATGGCCAAGTGTCCAACTCCCATTCTGATGTTCTCCTCCCTGACTCATGAAGGCGCCAAGGCAACGCTGGATGCACTGGACGCCGGTGCTCTTGACTTCTTGCCCAAAAAATTTGAAGACATTGCCAGAGACAAGGACGAAGCGGTCAGACTGTTGCAACAACGGGTGAAGGAGATCTCCCGCAAGCGCTTCCTGATGACATCCGCTGCTCGCCCCAAAGCACCTGAACCGGTTGCTCGTGCTCCGCTGGGTAGCACTGCGCCCAGATCTTCAGAGCGTCAGCCTGACCTGCAACGCACTGTGCCAAGTGCCTCATTCAAGCGAAGTGGCAAGAGTTATCAATTGGTGGCGATCGGGACTTCTACCGGCGGCCCGGTAGCCTTGCAAAATGTGCTGACCAAGTTGCCAGGGGATTTTCCTCACCCAATATTGCTTATCCAGCATATGCCTGCCACCTTCACCGCAGCTTTTGCTGCCCGTCTAAACGGGTTATGCCAGATAGGTGTCAAGGAGGCCGAGGATGGAGACGTCCTCAAACCGGGCCATGCCTACCTGGCCCCCGGTGGCAAGCAGATGCTGTTGGAGGGTCGTGGTGCAGGCGCCCGTATTCGCATCGTTGATGGCAACGACAAGGTAAATTACAAGCCTTGCGTGGACATTACCTTTGCCTCTGCTGCCAAGACCTATGCCGACAAGGTATTGGCGATTGTGCTAACCGGTATGGGGGCTGATGGCCGTGATGGTGCCAGACTGCTGAAAGAGCAGGGCTCTACAATCTGGGCTCAGGATGAGGCTTCCTGCGTGGTATATGGCATGCCTCAAGCGGTTGCAAAGGCAGGTATTGCCAGTGAATCACTTCCTCTGGACAAGGTGGCCCAGCGTATTCTGGTTGAGTTGGGGCGCTAATCATGGGCTTGCTCGGTCTGCTCCTCGCACTGGGGGCTATTGCTATTGCCCAGCTGTGGCATGGTGGCTCCCTGTTGACGTTGTTGGACGGGCCTGCTTTTCTCATTGTTCTTGGCGGTACAGTTGGTGCCGTTACATTGCAGACCCCTGCCAAGTTTGTTTTGCTGGCATTGCGCCAGTGTCTATGGATTTTCAATCCGCCACGGCAGGATCTCTCTGCCCAGGCTGAACGGCTACAATCCTGGGCTGCCTTTGCACGCCAGCAGGGGCTGCTGGCCCTCGAAAATCAGGCTGAGCAGGAGGAGGACCATTTTACCCGCCAAGGGTTGAACATGATTGTCGATGGTGTCTCCACGGAGGATATTCGCATGTTGCTCGAAGCCGATATCGATATCGAGCAGGAGCGTAATGAACATGCGGCCCGGGTGTTCGAAGCCATGGGGGGATATAGTCCGACAATCGGGATTATCGGCGCTGTCTTGGGCCTTATCCAGGCCATGTTTCATCTTGAAGAGCCATCTGCTCTGGGGGCTGGCATCGCAGTGGCATTTGTGGCAACCATCTATGGTGTCGGGTTTGCCAACCTGATCTATCTACCGATAGCCAACCGGTTGCGAGCGTTTCACTATCACTATGCACTGTTTCAGGAGATGACCCTGGAAGGGCTGTTAGCCATTGCCCATGGTGAGAATGGTTTACAGGTTGAACGTCGGCTCAGGGCCTATTTGAAAGGAGAGTAGCCATGCGCAAGCGCTATCGTTTGCACTTGCAGGGGCGTGAACACCTTGACCGTTGGCTGGTCTCCTATGCCGATTACATGACGCTGATATTTGCTCTGTTTGTGGTGCTCTACTCTGTTGCGCTGGTGAACAAGGACAAATATCGTGCGGTGATAGATGGCATGAGTCAGGCGTTCAGTGTCATGCAGTCTCGCAGTGATGGTCTGCTGGAGGGGCAGGGCAATTCACTGTTGGAGAATGCTGTTTCTGCCTCCCCCTCGTTGCTGGAAAGCGCAACGTCCCCCTCTCCTTCACTTGCCCCCATTTCTGGTGTCCCTGTGCTGCAAGATGGCACGACACTTGCCAAACTTGATATGCAGTTGCAAGAGAGCATGGGGTCACTGGTGGATGCCGGGATAGTCAAAATGACGCAAGACGAGAACTGGCTGACTGTGGAACTCAGTTCAGGTCTGCTGTTTGGCAGTGGCAGCGCCTTTATGGGACCGAATGCTGCACCGGTAATCAATACTCTTTCAAGTATTCTCAAACCGGTCGATAACTATATAAGGGTCCGAGGATATACAGATAACCAACAGATAAATAATGAAATTTATCGTTCTAATTGGGCGCTTTCTGCTGCGAGGGCCGAAGCGGTGCTCAATGGCTTGATTGCTGATGGCATCGCACCCCAGCGTCTGGCCTTTGAGGCATATGGCGAGTTTTCCCCTTTTGCCGATAACAGCACTGAGCAAGGCCGGCTGCAAAATCGCAAGGTTGTGGTCGCAATTTCCAAATTCGCCTGGGTGCCGCCAGCTCCTGTGGCGGTAAAGCCCCCGGTGGTTGCCGAACCGGTTCCTGTGGTGCAGCAGGCGGTGGATGCTGGAGAGATAAAGGTTATCTCTTTGCCCGGTGGCGGCATACGTATAACAACAAGGCAGGATTGATACAGTGATTGTTTGGACGGTTGCCAACCAGAAAGGTGGTGTGGGTAAAACCACCACAGTGGTCTCGCTTGCCGGGATCCTGGCCCAGCGTGGTCAGCGAGTGCTGTTGATTGACACCGATCCTCACGCCTCGCTGACTGCATATCTTGATTTTGATTCAGATCGTCTGGATGGAACCCTCTATGAGTTGTTTCAAGCTGTCAAACCGACAGCCGAGCTTGTCAATAAACTGACGCTCAAGACCAAGTTCGAGAATATCAATTTACTACCCGCATCTATTACCCTGGCGACTCTTGATCGGGTAATGGGAAATCGTGAGGGAATGGGGCTGGTGCTGAAGCGGGCGCTGCTGCGCATTCAGGATCAATATGATTATGTGCTGATCGACTGCCCGCCTGTGCTTGGGGTGATGATGGTCAATGCGCTGGCTGCCTGCGATCGTATTCTTGTGCCGGTTCAGACCGAGTTTCTCGCTCTCAAAGGATTGGAGCGGATGATGAAGACATTCGAGATCATGCAGCGTTCCAAGCGTGACAAATTCCGTTATACCGTGATCCCGACTATGTTCGACAAGCGCACCCGTGCCTCTCTGATGACCTTGAAGTCGATCAAGGATCAATATGGAGATTCAGTGTGGAATGCGGTGATCCCTATTGATACCAAGTTTCGGGATGCCAGCTTGCTGCATATCCCCCCGTCTATCTATTCTCCCGGGAGTCGTGGAACCTATGCCTATGAGACGCTGCTCAACCATCTTGATGCCCTTGAGCGGCAACGGGTTCATGAGGTGACGGCATGAGAGATACCATTCAAGTACGGGCGATGGATGACTATTTCCACTCCCTGCTGCTCGATGAGCCGCTGGTGCTGGATGAGGTGGAAGAGGTTCAATCCGCCCCTGTTTTACAGTTGCAACGTCAGCCCCACAGCGTCCCCGAGGTGGTTGCTGCACCTTATTTGGAAAGTGATCCACGCCTTGCCCAGCTTGGCGAACTGTTGGCTCAGGTGGGACAAGTTCAGTTTGAGAATGATGCCTTCACCCAGGAAGTGACTCTCACCGCACCGCTGGAGATTGTGGCAGAGGAATCACTGCTGCCGGTGGAGCCAGAGTGGCCTGCGGAGGTGCTGCTCCCCGAGGTTGCGGAGCCCCATACTACTATCCTGACCGAAACAGCGCTGGAGGTTGCTCCGGTAGAGGCCAGTGAACCGGTTGCCTGGGAAAATATCGATACCGGTAAAGAGTTTCAGGCCCTCTTTTTTGAAGTTGCGGGTGTGACGTTTGCGGTGCCGCTGACCGAGCTGGGTGGTATCCATCAGCTTGGCGAGATCACCTCCCTGTTTGGCCAGCCTGGCTGGTACAAGGGGATCATGACCTCCCGCGAGCAGAAGATGAATGTGGTCGATACAGCCCAATGGGTCATGCCGGGTCAGCATTTGGAGATGGATGATTACAAGTATCTGATTATGCTGGGTGAATCCCCTTGGGGGCTGGCTTGTCATCATCTCAAAGGAACTGAATTGTTACACCGTGACCAGGTGAAATGGCGCCATCAGGAGGGTAAGCGCCCCTGGTTGGCGGGCATGGTCAAAGAAAAAATGTGTGCCCTGTTACACGTTCGCGAACTGCTCCTGTTGCTGGAGCGTGGGGTTAACATAGAAGGTCGCTGATAACTTCTGCAATCGAGCTGTTTTATTGCTAGTTTTAGCAGTAGACGTTTTCATAAAAGGAATAAAAACATGACAGAAAAGCGCAATATCGCACAGAATCTGGCCGAAGATGAAGTGCTGCAATGGGTAACCTTCCAACTGGAAAACGAAACCTACGGCATCAATGTGATGCAGGTTCAGGAGGTGTTGCGCTACACCGAAATTGCACCGGTGCCGGGTGCGCCTGAGTACGTACTGGGGATCATCAACCTGCGTGGCAATGTGGTGACTGTCATCGATACCCGTTCCCGTTTCGGTCTGCCTTCCGGTGATGTGAGCGAAAATTCCCGTATTGTTATCATCGAGGCCGAGAAGCAGGTGATTGGCATTATGGTCGATAGTGTGGCGGAAGTGGTTTATTTGAAATCTTCCGAAATCGATGCGGCTCCGGCCGTGGGAACCGAAGAGAGTGCCAAGTTCATTCAGGGAGTCAGCAACCGTGACGGTCAACTGCTGATCCTGGTTGACTTGAACAAGCTGCTCTCCGATGAAGAGTGGGAAGATATCGGTTCCCTCTGACAAATAAGGTGATGTTTTGATAATCGAGATGGTTGCCTTGGGGGTGTCCCTGATTGCCTTGGTGTTTGCCTCTTATAACTGGTTCAAGAGCAAGCGTAGCAAGCAGGAGTCCGAGGCCAGTGTGGCAACGCTGCAAGGTCAGTTGGAAAGCTTGCGCAAACAGATGATGGAGCTTCATAGCGGCTCCATTGGCATGGGACAGCGGTTACAGTCGGTAGAAGGCGCGATGCAGCAGGTCAATGAACGCCAGCAAGAACTGACCATGCAAGATCCCGAACGCAGGCTCTACAGTCGAGCGGCTAAGATGGTCGAACTGGGCGCCGATCTTGATGAAGTCATGAGTGAGTGTGAGTTGCCAAAGGCAGAAGCAGAGCTCTTGATATCGTTGCGAAAAGGTCGCTCTTGATTATTCAGGGAGGCAGTCGCCTTCCTGAATTTTTTTCTGCTCCTTGCATACAGCTCTCTGATGTAGCGCGATGTACAGTGAGATGATTGAATTATTATGTTTTAAGATGATTTTTTATTAATCTTTTCGATTTGATGTATTTTGAAGTCGTTGATTGTCATCATTTTTCCCGCCTATTTTCTCTTATGCGCGATCTTCTCCACAAAAACAGTGGATGATGGGCATCTTGGAAAAGACGTATTCCAATACTGTGTTAAGATGCAGGCCGCTTCATTTTCTCTGAAAAAATCTCCATGCTGCTTCAAGTTAACAATCTGAGCTGCGTGCGTGAAGATCGCACTCTGTTTGAACATCTCTCCTTTGCGGTAGTTCCCGGTGATCTGGTGCAAATTGAAGGTCCCAACGGGGTAGGCAAGACCAGCCTGCTGCGCCTGCTGACTGGGCTGTCTCAGCCGTTTGCCGGTGAAGTGTGCTGGAATGGTGAAAATATTCGCCATTGCCGTGATGAGTACCATGCCAATCTGCTCTATCTCGGTCATCAGCCCGGGGTCAAAGCTGCTTTGACTCCGCTCGAAAATCTCGCCTTTTACCAGAAGCTGCATCATGTGTCCCGGCAGACGGTCGATTTGTGGCAGGTGCTTGCCCAGGTTGGGTTGGCCGGTTTTGAAGAGAACCCGACCGGGCAGCTCTCGGCAGGTCAACAGCGCCGGGTGGCTCTGGCCAGGCTTTGGCTCAGTGACAAAGCGGCTCTCTGGATCCTGGATGAGCCCTTTACCGCCATTGACAAGCAGGGGGTCAAGGTGCTGGAGAGGCTGTTTCTGGCTCATGCCGAGCGGGGGGGGATGGTAATCCTCACCACTCATCAGGATATGACGCTGATGCAGGGGCGACTGAAGACCCTCTCGCTTACGCCCTTGCTGCAGGAGTAGTTTCGATGTTGCGTGCCGTCATGCATTTGATCCACCGCGAGTTATTGATGGCCTTGCGCCAGCGTGCAGACATTCTTAACCCGCTCTGGTTTTTCCTTATTGTCATCACCCTGTTCCCACTCGGTATCGGCCCTGAGCCCAAGTTATTGGCTCGCATTGCTCCCGGCATCATCTGGGTTGCGGCTTTGCTGGCGGCCATGCTGTCGCTGGAGCGGCTGTTTCGCGACGACTTTGCCGACGGTTCGCTGGAGCAGCTGATGTTGATGCCCCATTCACTCGGGTTGCTGGCGCTGGCCAAAGTGATTGCTCACTGGTTACTGACTGGATTGCCGCTGCTGCTGATTTCGCCCTTGCTGGCGATTTTGCTGTCGCTGGATATGGACAGTTATCTGGCGGTAGTCGCCACTCTGGCACTCGGCACTCCGGTGCTGAGCCTGCTCGGTGCGGTCGGTGTAGCCCTTACGGTCGGACTGCGCAAAGGTGGAGTGCTGCTCAGTCTGCTGATCCTGCCGCTCTATATTCCGGTGCTGATTTTTGCTACCTCTGCTATTGATGCGGCGGGGATGGGCTTGCCCTATGGCGGTCAGCTTGCCATTCTGGCCGCCATGATGGTTGGTGCCTTGACGCTAACGCCACTGGCCGTTTCGGCTGCCTTGAGGGTCAGTCTTAACTGATGGTCTATTGGTAGAACGCAGTGTGGTTTCGTGTGGGGCTTTCTTTTCCTGAAATAAAGTTGCGATGGATCAAGCGGATTGCCGCTTATTGCTTTCGAGGTATTTGATGTTATCCCGAGGTCAGTATGTTTAGGCCTCGCCAAACAATTAATAACAAAAAGGTTTGTGAGTTATGTGGAAATGGTTGCACCCTTACGCTAAACCCGAACGGGCATATCGGTTGGCAGGAACCTTGTTACCCTGGTTTGCCGTGATAAGTCTGCTGTCGTTCATCATCGGCACTGTTTGGGGGCTGGCTTTTGCCCCCGCCGATTATCAGCAGGGTGACTCCTTCCGGATCATCTATATCCATGTTCCTTCCGCCATTCTTTCGATGGGAGCTTACTCTACCATGGCTGTGGCAGCCTTTATCGGGCTGGTATGGCAACTGCGGATGGCGGACATGACAGTGGCGGCTATTGCTCCTGTCGGTGCCGTGTTCACTTTTATTGCACTGTTTACCGGTGCAGCCTGGGGCAAACCCATGTGGGGAACCTGGTGGGTGTGGGATGCACGGCTCACCTCCGAGCTGATCCTGCTGTTTCTCTATCTTGGCGTGATTGCCCTCTACAACGCCTTCAGTGACAAGGTTGTTGCTGGCCGTGCCGCCGGCATTCTGGCGCTGGTCGGGGTGATCAATCTCCCCATCATTCACTACTCGGTTGAGTGGTGGAATACCCTGCACCAGGGGGCCACTATTACCAAGTTTGACAAACCCTCTATCTCTCCCGAGATGCTTTGGCCATTACTCATCATGATCCTGGCGTTTGCTGCCTTTCTCGGGGCCCTTACCCTGATGCGTTTTCGAAACGAGCTCTTGATGCGGGAGTGGCATCGCCCTTGGGTTCAAGAGATTGCCGAGCAGGAGAAGTAAGCATGTACTTTGCCTCATTCAGTGACTTTCTGGCGATGGGCGGTTACGCCTTTTACGTCTGGCTCTCCTTCGGACTGACCTTGCTCTGTCTGGTCGGTATCATCATTTCCACCCGTATGAAAACCCGTAGTCTGTTTAATGAGTTACGCAGCAAGCAGGCACGCGAGAGCCGTCGCAAGGCAGCTCGGCAGATGGAGAACACCCTATGAACCCGAGACGCAAAAAACGCCTCACCATTATTCTGGCCATCACGCTGGGCCTCGCTACCGTGAGCGGGCTGGTGCTTTACGCCCTCAGTCAGAATATCGACCTCTTCTATACCCCGAGCGAGCTGGTGGAAGGGAAGGGGCCGGACAAGATCAAACCGGAAGAGGGGCAGCGCCTGCGCATTGGTGGTCTGGTGGTCCCCGGCACAGTCAAGCGTGATCCGAACAGCCTCAAGGTCAGCTTTAACCTGATCGACAATGGTGGTCATCAGGTGATGGTGCAATTTGATGGCATCCTCCCGGATCTGTTCCGCGAGGGGCAGGGGATTGTGGCGCAAGGAACTCTCAAAGATGCCACCACGGTCGAAGCCTTCGAGGTACTGGCCAAACACGATGAAAACTACATGCCGCCAGAAGTGGCCGATGCCACCAGTGGCATGCACTTCAAACCGGAATACACTGATGCGCAGTTGAAGGGGAATAAGCCATGATCCCGGAATTAGGACAGTTTGCGCTGATCCTGGCCTTTGCGACCTCTCTGTTGCTGGGTAGCTATCCGCTGCTTGGTGCAAGTTGGGGGCGTCTTGGCATGATGTCGGCAGCGCGTCCGCTCGCCTATGCCCAGTTTTTGTTACTGCTGCTGTCGTTTCTCTGCCTGACCTGGGCCTTTATCGACAACGACTTCACCGTGCAGTATGTGGCCACTAACTCCAACAGCCTGCTGCCGCTTGCCTATCGCATTTCCGCAGTATGGGGCGCCCATGAGGGCTCTTTGTTGCTGTGGGTGCTGACCCTGGGCGGCTGGACTGCGGCGGTGGCCATGTTCAGCCGCCGTCTGCCGCTCGATGCGGTGGCGCGGGTGCTTGGCGTGTTGGGGCTGATCTCGGTCGGTTTCACCGCGTTCGTGCTGTTCACCTCTGATCCCTTCACCCGCACCTTGCCCTATTTTCCGGTCGATGGCCGCGACCTCAATCCGCTGCTGCAGGATCCGGGTCTGATCTTCCATCCACCGATGCTTTACATGGGCTATGTGGGATTCTCGGTGGCGTTTGCTTTCGCCATAGCCTCATTGATGACCGGTCGTCTCGATGCAACCTGGGCCCGCTGGTCGCGCCCCTGGACCATGGCGGCCTGGGTATTCCTGACCCTCGGCATAGTGCTCGGCTCCTGGTGGGCCTACTACGAGCTCGGTTGGGGCGGCTGGTGGTTCTGGGATCCGGTAGAAAACGCCTCCTTCATGCCCTGGCTGGCGGGTACGGCCCTGCTGCACTCGCTTGCGGTGAGCGAGAAGCGCGCCACCTTCAAGGCGTGGACCGTGCTGCTGGCCCTCTCGGCCTTCTCGTTGAGCCTGCTCGGTACCTTCCTGGTGCGCTCCGGCGTGCTGGTGTCGGTTCATGCGTTTGCCTCCGACCCGACCCGCGGCCTGTTTATTCTCGGCTTTTTGCTGGCGGTGATCGGCTCATCCTTGCTGCTGTTTGCCTTTAAAGGTTCGCAGGTGAAAAGTCACGGCAAGCATGAGCTGTGGAGTCGCGAAACCCTGCTGCTGGCCAACAACATCATGCTGGTGGCGGGCCTGCTCACCGTGCTGTTAGGCACCTTGTTACCGCTGGTGCACAAGGAGCTGGGGCTGGGGAGCATCTCTATCGGTACCCCCTTCTTCAACCATATCTACAGTTGGCTGATCATTCCGTTTGCTCTGCTACTGGGGGTTGGTCCGCTGTTTCGCTGGCGCCGCCAGGAGCTTGGCGAGCTCAAGGGCAAAGTGATCCTTGCGCTGGTGCTGAGCCTGGCTGCAGCCCTGCTGTTGCCGCTGCTCTTGGCCGAAACCTTCAAGCCGTGGGCGGCGGTGGGGATTGGTCTGGGGGTCTGGATCATCGTTACCAGCCTGCAGGAGACCTGGGTGCGGGCCACCCACAAGCACCATTTTGCGGTCGGTGTGCGCAAGCTTGGCAACAGTCACTGGGCGATGATCCTTGGCCATGTGGGGCTGGCAGTCAGCATCATAGGCATCGCCTGTACCCAGAACTACAGCATCGAGAAGGATCTGCGGATGCAGGCGGGTGATCGGGTGCACTTTGCTGATTACGAGTTCGTCTTCACCGGTATCAAGGAGAAGAATGGCCCCAACTATGATGGCTTCAAAGGCGTGCTGGAAGTACACAAGAATGGCAAACAGGTAGCCCTGCTCAAACCCGAGAAGCGGATGTACACAGTGACCCGGATGCCGATGACCGAAGCGGCCATTGATGCCGGTTTCACGCGAGATCTTTATGCGGCCCTTGGCGAGCAGCTAGACAATAATGCCTGGGCTGTGCGGATCTACTACAAGCCGTTCGTGCGCTGGATCTGGTTCGGTGGCGTCTTTATGGCTATCGGTGGCGTGCTGGCGATGCTGGACAAGCGTTACCGTTTCGGCCGTCGTGAGGAGGAAGCCAAGGCATGAACAAAAAGGTCTGGTTGTTTCTAATTCCCTTTATCGTTTTTTTGCTGGGGGCTGTGTTCCTGTTCAAAGGGCTCTACTCCGATCCCACCAAACTCGAATCCGTGATGGTGGGCAAGGAGGTGCCGGTATTTACCCTTCAGGACATTTACGATCTGGGTAAACAGCATGATCGCACCATTCTGACCGGCCGGCCCATGTTGCTCAACGTCTGGGCTACCTGGTGTCCTACCTGTTATGGCGAGCACACTTACCTCAAACAGCTGGCAGGGCAGGGGATCCCCATTATCGGCATGAACTACAAGGATGAACGCGCCAAGGCGATCAAGTGGCTGGCTGAGCTGGGCAACCCCTATCAGGTCAATCTCTATGATCCGGACGGCATGCTGGGGCTTGATCTGGGGGTGTACGGCGCGCCGGAAACCTTCTTTATCGACAGCAAGGGGATAATCCGTTATCGCCACGTGGGGGATATCAACCCCCAGAACTGGGTATCGACCCTCAAACCCATCTTTGATGCCATGAAGTGAGGGGTGTTTCGATGAGAGTGTTTATTGCTTCCCTGCTACTGTTGCTGGGATGGGTGGTACAAGCGCCGGCCATGGCTGCTATCGATGTCTACACCTTCGAAAACGACAATCAGGAGCAGGTCTTTCGCGAACTGACCAAAGAGCTGCGCTGCCCCAAGTGCCAGAACCAGGATATCGCCGACTCCAATGCGGGGCTGGCCAAGGACTTGCGCGACAAGACCTACCAGATGGTGCGCGAGGGCAAGAATAAAGAGGAGATCGTGGACTACATGGTTGCCCGCTATGGCAACTTTATCCTCTATAACCCGCCCCTGATGGCTTCGACCCTGATCCTCTGGCTGGGCCCGCTGTTAGTGATCGTTATCGGTCTCGGCGTGGTGGTGATACGTAGCCGACGCTCTGCGGCAACGTCAGAGCCTGTGGATAGCACCCTGAGCGATGAAGAGCAGCGTCGCCTGGCCGAGCTGCTCAAAGAGGAAGAGAAACAATGACCGCCTTTTGGATTGTGATTGCGGCCCTGCTGGTGCTGGTGAGTCTGGCTCTGGTGTTACCGTTGTGGCGCAGTGAGGGGAACCAGAGCATCAGTCGTTCGGCGCTCAACAAACAGCTCTATCGTCAGCGCTTGCTGGAGATCGGCGAGGAGCGAGAACAGGGTGTGCTTGCCGAGGAGCCCGATTCGCTCATCGAGTTGCAGCGCAGCCTGCTGGATGATATTCCCGATGTGGAGCAGACCGCCCGCAGTGGCAAGAGTCTGAGCTGGATCCCGGGTGTTCTGGTGCTGGTGGTGGTGAGCCTGGGAATCTACTACAAGCTGGGTTCATGGCAGGAGGTGAGCCGCTGGCAAGACGCCAGCAGCCGTCTTGGCGAGCTCAGCAACCGAATACTGGTTGAGCGCGATGCCAAGGTAACCGAGCAGGATCTGCTCGACTTCACGCTGGCACTGCGTACCCGCCTCAAGGATGAACCGAACGACTATCGAGGCTGGTTGCTGTTGGGGCGCTTGGCACTGGATGGCAATGATCCCGAGATGGCCAACGATGCGCTGTCGCGTGCCTACAAGCTTGCTCCCCAGAAATCGCTGGTGGCGGTGCCCTATGCCCAAGCGCTGATGATGACGGGGGAGGAGGTGCAGGCCGATGCACTGCTGCGTGCAGCCATCGCGCAGGAGCCTGATAATATCGAGGCGCGCTCCGTCTATGCCTTTATGGCGCTGCAGAAAGAGGACTTCCAGACCGCCCTCGATCGCTGGCAGGCGATGTTGCCCTTGATGGAAAAAGGCTCTCCCCGTTATGTGATGGTTGAGCGCTCCATTGAGTATGCCCGCACGCAGCTCAAGCAGCGTGGCATAGAGGTGACGAATTCAGGCGCAGCCAAAACGGGAACAGAGCAGGTAAAGCAGTCTGACGTTAATGAGGGAGAGTTCCCCATCCACATCACGCTGGCTGCGGGCATCCAGATGCCGGAAGATGCTCATCTCTTCGTATTTGCTGTAGTGCCCAACGGACCACCCATGCCCATCGCGGTGAAACGTATCGCTGGGCCAACCCTGCCTGTCACCCTTTCACTGGGGGATGGTGACGCCATGATGGAGGGCAGCAAGCTGGAAGCGTATCCAGAACTGCAGTTCAAGGCACGTCTCTCCCGCGGTGGCAATGTGATGAACAAGGAAGGAGCCTTCGAAGGGGTATCCGTTCCGGTCAAGACGGCCGAGATCCCTACTGCTCCGATTGACATCCGTATCGATCACGCCCTCTAATATGTCCTTTGAATAACCCGGCTCCTTGATAGGGGCCGGGTTATCTATACTTCTGATAAATCAAAATAAAACGTCAGGACAATCATATGTATCTTCGTTCAGGGGCCATACTGGCAGCCCTCTTGCTGGCTGGTTGTGCCGGTGGCCCGCCCAAGCCTGGCCCAGAGAGTCTGGATCTCAATCCCGGTATGAATCGTCCGGGCGCCACCAGTACGGCGGCCGACCCGCGTGATCCCTTCCAGGGAGCAAACCGGGCCATGTGGGCGGTCAATTATGATGTGCTGGAGCCCTATGTAGCACGTCCTGTGGTACATGCTTACGCTCGCTATATTCCGGTGGGGGTGAAGGATGGCATTGCCAACTTTGTTGCCAACTTTGATGAACCGAGCAGCATGGTGAACCACCTGATCACCGGCGACTTGAAAGGAGCGGGTACCAACCTGGGGCGTTTTACCATCAACACCACGGTCGGTCTGCTGGGTATCTTCGATGTGGCCAAACATGCCGGTCTCGAGCGCAACAAGCTGGAGATGGATACCGTACTTGGCAAGGCTGATATTGGTAATGGTGCTTACATCATGGTGCCTGTTTACGGTCCGACCACCACCCGGGAGCTGGTCGGTGACACCATTGATACCATCTATTTCCCCTATGCCTTGCTGACTATCCCGTTAAGGGTTACCCATTGGGTACTGGATGGTTTGGGTAATCGCGCCAAGCTGATCGATCAGGAGCGGATCATCGACAACTCCCTCGACCCCTATGCGCTAACCAAGGACTTCTATCTGCAGTACAGCCAAGGCAAGGTGACGGGCAAGCAGGCTGAGCTGAAAGCGTCTCAGCAAGAGCAGGCCGACGATGCCAATCTGGATGAATATATGGACGAGTTGGACCAGTAAGTGGGCCATCCCGATATGTAAAAAGGCGCCTGCGGGCGCCTCTTTCATTTCAGCTGCTATATAGAGATAAAAAAACGCCCCGCAGTGCGGGGCGTTTTGGCAAGCGAGGCTTATTAGGCAGCCAGATTCTTGGCCACAAATTCCCAGTTAACCAGAGCCCAGAAGGTTTCCATGTACTTCGGACGCAGGTTGCGGAAGTCGATGTAGTAGGCGTGTTCCCACAGGTCAACGGTCAGCAGCGGGGTGGTACCGGCTTCAGTCAGCGGGCAACCTGCGTTGGAGGTGTTAACGATAGCCAGAGAGCCGTCAGCTTTCTTCACCAGCCAGGTCCAGCTGGAGCCGAAGTTACCGATGGCTGATTTGGTGAAGGCATCCTTGAACTCGGCGAAGGAGCAGAATGCCTTGTTGATGGCATCAGCCAGGGCGCCAGTCGGCTCACCACCGCCATTCGGGGAGAGGCAGTGCCAGTAGAAGGTGTGGTTCCAGATCTGGGCTGCGTTGTTGAAGATGCCGCCGCTGGAGGTCTTGATGATCTCTTCCAGAGACTTGCCTTCAAACTCGGTACCCGGCACCAGATTGTTCAGGTTGACCACATAGGTGTTGTGGTGCTTGCCGTGGTGATATTCCAGAGTTTCCTGGGAGATGTGCGGTTCCAGAGCGTTGATTGCATAGGGCAGAGCGGGAAGTTCGAATGCCATTTTCTACTCTCCATTGGCTGGACCGTGCGAAGGCGACGGTTGCAAGACATTGCGTACTCTTTTCTATATCTGAAAAGAGTTGTTTTTAAAATGATGGGGCCGAGTAGCCCAAAGCCAAGGGATTGTAGCAGTATCAAAGATGGCCTAACAACTCTTGATTGGCGCCATGATCGCGATCAAGCCTGAGTAGGTTCTTTGCACAATTCGAGCCGAGTCACCCCTTTGTCAGTTTGTGCTCTGGCAAGATTGCAGTAGAATGGCCGCCGAAATCGCTCTAGTGAGGCACCTATGGAAACTATTGAAAAGATTAAGCAGCAGCTGGCTGACAACCCCATCATCCTCTATATGAAGGGATCCCCCAAGCTACCCAGCTGTGGCTTCTCTGCCCAGGCCTCCCAGGCACTGATGTCCTGCGGCGAGCCGTTTGCATATGTTGATATCCTGCAAAATCCGGATATCCGTGCTGAATTGCCGAAGTTTGCCAACTGGCCGACATTCCCGCAGTTGTGGGTTGAAGGTGAGCTGATCGGCGGCTGTGACATCATGATCGAGATGTTCCAGGCTGGCGAGTTGCAGAGTCTGATCAAAGAGACTGCTGCCAAGTACAAGAAAGATGATGCAGCAGCCGAGTAATCGGTCCTGTGTTGTCGATAGGGAGCCACATCGGCTCCTTTTTTTATTATCCCGGTTCTGGCAGGCAAGAAACTGATCACCGGTTGCAAAAAGCAACGCGATTGCCCTGAAAAATCTAATCTTTGCCGCTTTGTTTTGGAGTTGTTAACCATATTAATTTTCCAATCTACGATTACTTTTTTTAATAATTTTGGATTCAAGTGTCGCTGTCATCACATTTTTTGATAATTTCACCGTTACGCAGTCTCTTTGTAGATTTTTTTGTGTTTATGCTCACATTAATTGCAAGTGATAGAACCTAGTATCGCTTCGCCCAGTGAAATAAAACCCTACAAATTAATAAATAAAAAGAGATTTGCGATGAAGATGTATAGCAATCTGCCCATTGGTCTTCATGATATTACCGAAGCCAAAAAAAGACTGACCAACCATATATACAAGACCGCGCAATTACCCTCTAACTACATCAGCGAACGTTGTCATGGCGAGGTTTACCTCAAGCTTGAAAACATGCAACGTACTGGCTCTTTTAAAATTCGCGGTGCTTTCAACAAACTCAGTTCATTAAGTCTGGAGGAGCGTCAAAAAGGTGTTGTCGCCTGCTCTGCCGGTAATCATGCGCAGGGGGTATCTTTGTCCAGTGCCATGCTGGGAATTGATGCCAAGGTGGTCATGCCTTGCTGCGCACCCAAATCAAAAATTGCTGCAACCAGCGATTATTCGGCGGAAGTTATTCTGCATGGCAATAGTTTCAATGACACCATTGCTAAAGTCAGCGAAATCGTGGAAATGGAAGGTCGCGTATTTATACCCCCTTTTGACGATGCAAAAGTGATTGCCGGCCAAGGAACCATTGGCCTGGAAATTATCGAAGATTTGTATGATGTCGATAACATCATAGTGCCGATTGGCGGCGGTGGTCTGATTGCGGGTGTTGCCATGGCCATCAAATCCATCAACCCGACTATCCGTGTGATTGGCGTGCAGTCGGAGAATGTTCACGGCATGGCGGCTTCATACTACGCAGGCACCATTACCAATCATAGAACCAGTAGCACGCTGGCTGATGGCTGTGACGTGGCAAGACCCGGCACCCTGACCTATGAAATTGTCAAAGAGCTGGTCGATGACATTGTTCTGGTGACTGAAGATGATATTCGTCACAGCATGGTTGACCTGATTCAGCGCAACAAGGTGATTACCGAAGGGGCGGGAGCTCTGGCCTCGGCAGCACTGCTCAGCGGCAAACTCAAGCATTATGTCGAAGGCAAAAAGACCGTCAGCATTATTTCGGGTGGCAATATTGACCTGACCCGGATCGTCGAAATTATCGAACAGAACAATATCCGTCAATTTAGCCTGTAAGGAATACAGTCATGATCTTGGATAGTGTCGTTAGCAGCAGTAAAGAGAGTGTCAAAGCATGGCGTAAATCGGATACAACCTGGGGACTCGGTCTGTTTGGTACAGCGATCGGTGCAGGTGTTCTATTTTTCCCCATTCGGGCCGGATATGGTGGCCTGATACCAATATTAATCATGTTGGTGCTGGCTTACCCTATTGCATTTTATTGCCACAGAGCGTTGGCCAGATTATGTCTTTCCGGCAGTAACCCATCGGCAAATATTACCGAGACCGTTGAAGAGCATTTTGGCAAAATGGGCGGGGTGGTAATTACCTTCCTCTATTTCTTTGCCATCTGCCCACTGCTGTGGATATATGGTGTGACAATCACCAATACCTTCATGGCATTCTGGGAACATCAACTGCAAATGGCGCCGCTCAATCGGGGTGTTGTCGCCCTTGGGCTGCTGCTGTTGATGGCCTTCGTGATCTATTTCGGCAAGGATCTGATGGTTCGCGTAATGAGCTATCTGGTCTTTCCCTTTATTGCCAGTCTGATCGTTATTTCTCTCTCCCTCATTCCTTACTGGAACAGTGCCGTCTTTGATCAGGTCAACCTGAGCGAGATATCCATGTTTGGTCACGACGGTATTCTGGTCACCGTCTGGCTGGGGATCTCCATCATGGTCTTCTCCTTCAACTTCTCGCCGATTGTCTCCTCTTTCATCGTTTCCAAACGGGAAGAGTATGAGCATGAGTTCGGTCGCGATTTTACCGAGAAACGCTGCTCCAAAATCATCTCCGGTGCCAGCATGCTGATGGTTGCCGTGGTGATGTTCTTTGCCTTCAGCTGTCTCTTTACCTTGTCGCCGCAAAATATGGCGGACGCCAAGGCCCAGAACATTCCGGTGCTCTCCTATCTGGCCAACCACTTCTCCTCAATGACGGGCAGCAAGTCTGCGTTTGCCACCACTTTGGAGTATGCGGCTTCTATCATTGCGCTGGTTGCCATCTTCAAATCCTTCTTCGGCCACTATCTGGGAACGTTGGAAGGGTTGAACGGCCTCATCCTCCGCTTTGGCTATCAGGGCGACAAAAGCAAGGTTTCCAGTAAAAAGCTGAACATGATCAGTATGTTGTTCATCATGGGCTCTACCTGGCTGGTTGCTTATGTCAATCCCAACATCCTCGACCTGATTGAGGCAATGGGGGCGCCGATCATCGCTTCCCTGCTCTGTCTGCTGCCGATGTATGCCGTCAACAAGACACCGGCACTGGCAAAATATAAAGGTCAGGCCAGCAACCTGTTTGTCACCATCATCGGTGTGCTGACCATCCTGAATATTGTTTCCAAGCTGTTCTGAAAACCTTTTCTGCAAGTCATCAGCCATTCAGACCCTGACCCCTTGGCGGGGTCTGCATGGCGTAGTCAGAAGCGCGCAATAACCGGTTCTTGGTTGGCCCAATTATTTGGGCCGAGGGCAAGGCTATCCGTTATTTGGCCACTAAACACAGTGGCAAAGATGCTCTGACTGCAGTGACTCGACAGCATAAATATCGAGGCGATGTAATGAAGTTTGATTCGTTGGTTCTGGTTATCAATTGCGGCTCTTCGTCGGTCAAATTCTCGGTACTGGATAGTAAAACCTGCGAGGTGGTGATCTCCGGGATGGCCGATGGTATTGAGACGGCCCATCCCCAATTGCAAGTGGGTAAAGCGCCCGCAATGTTATTACCTGAAAATAACCACACCTGTGCATTGGCTGCCATCGCGGCGGAATTGAAAAAACGGGATCTGCGTGATGCCATTGCACTGGTGGGTCATCGAATTGCTCATGGTGGGAGTGAATTTAGTGAAGCCGTGATCATTGATGAACATGTATTGGCCAAAATCAGGCAGGTCTCGCCACTGGCCCCGCTGCACAACCACGCCAATTTGAGCGGCGTGATGGCCGCCCGCCAGCTCTTTCCCAACCAGCCCCAAATTGCGGTATTTGATACCGGTTTTCACCAGACCCTGAAGCCGGAAGCCTATATCTATGGGCTGCCTTACCAATATTTGCAGGATTACGGCGTGCGCCGCTATGGCTTCCACGGCACCTCCCATCGCTATGTGGCCGAGCAGGCTTGCGTATTTATGGGGCTGGATGAGCAGCATGCCGGTCTGGTCATCGCCCATCTGGGCAATGGCGCCTCTATTTGTGCGGTGCAGGATGGCAAGAGCGTCGATACCTCGATGGGGATGACGCCGCTGGAGGGGTTGATCATGGGCAGCCGCAGCGGCGATATCGATTTTGGCGCGCTGGCCTATATCGCCAGCAAGACAGGACAATCTATCGAGGATATCGAGCGGGTATTGAACAAGCAGTCCGGCCTGCTAGGTATTTCGGGGCTCTCCTCCGATATGCGGGTATTGGAAGCTGCCTATCACGAAGGACATCCTGGGGCGAAATTGGCCATTCACGCCTTTGCCCATCGTATTGCCCGCCATATCGGTGGTCATGCCACCTCATTGCGCCGACTGGATGCCGTTATTTTCACCGGCGGTATTGGCGAAAACTCGGCCTTTATCAGAAAGCTGGTATGCGAACGACTTCAGGTATTTGGCGTAGCGATCAGCGAGCCGTTTAACCAGCGTCCCAATAGCGAGGGTTGTCGGATTATTTCGGCGGCAGAGTCCATGGTGCTGGCGGCGGTTATTCCCACCAATGAAGAGAAAATGATCGCGCTGGATGCCATTCGTCTGGGGCAGCAGGTTCGTCAGGCCGAGTGCGTCTGACATCTTCCACTGTAGTGTCATGAGTAGTGAATGAGGTTTATTTGATGAAAGTTGATATGCAATTGGATCAGGATAAATTCCGTCAGGCATGGCAAGGGTTTGCCGGTGAAAACTGGAAGCACGAGATCAACGTCCGTGATTTTATCCAGCAGAACTACACCCCCTATGAAGGTGACGAACAGTTTTTAGCAGATGCGACCGAAGCGACCACCACTTTATGGAACAAGGTGATGGAGGGGATCCGTATCGAGAATGCCACCCACGCACCGGTCGATTTTGATACCAATATTGCCACGACCATCACCGCCCACGGGCCGGGTTATATCGAGCAGGGGCTGGAAAAAATAGTTGGCCTGCAAACCGACAAGCCCCTTAAAAGAGCGCTGCACCCGTTTGGTGGCGTAAATATGATCCGCAGCTCTTTTGAAGCATATGGCAGGGAGATGGATCCCGAATTTGAATATACCTTCAGCGAATTGCGCAAAACCCACAATCAGGGGGTGTTCGACGTCTACTCTCCCGAGATGCTGCGCTGCCGAAAGTCAGGGGTATTGACCGGTTTGCCGGATGGTTACGGCCGCGGTCGCATTATCGGAGATTATCGTCGGGTCGCGCTTTACGGCATAGATTATCTAATCCGTGAGCGGGAACTGCAGTTTGCCGATCTGCAACCGGCTCTCGAGCGGGGAGAGCAGCTGGAGCAGGTGATCCGCCAGCGCGAAGAGCTGGCCGAGCACAAGCGGGCACTGGTGCAGATCAAGCAGATGGCGGCCAGCTACGGCTTTGACATATCCGGGCCGGCGCGCACTGCCCAGCAGGCGGTGCAGTGGCTCTACTTTGCCTATCTGGCGGCGGTGAAGTCGCAAAACGGTGGCGCCATGTCCCTCGGCCGTACCGCCACCTTCCTCGACATCTATATCGAGAGGGATCTGAAGGCGGGGCTTATCAGCGAGCAGGATGCCCAGGAGCTGGTCGATCATTTCATCATGAAGATCCGCATGGTGCGCTTCCTGCGTACTCCCGAGTTTGACTCCCTCTTCTCCGGCGATCCCATCTGGGCGACCGAGGTGATCGGCGGTATGGGGCTGGATGGCCGTACTCTGGTGACCAAGAACTCCTTCCGCTACCTCCACACCCTCAAGACCATGGGGCCGGCGCCCGAGCCCAACCTCACTATCCTCTGGGCGGAAGGGCTGCCGCGGGCCTTCAAGACCTATGCCGCCCGCGTCTCCATCGATACCTCATCCCTGCAGTATGAGAACGATGACTTGATGCGCACCGACTTCGAGAGCGATGATTACGCCATTGCCTGCTGCGTGAGCCCTATGGTGATCGGCAAGCAGATGCAGTTCTTCGGTGCCCGTGCCAACCTCGCCAAGACCCTGCTCTATTGCATCAACGGCGGGGTGGACGAGAAGCTGAAGATCCAGGTTGGTCCGAAAGTGGCGCCTATCATGGACGAGGTGCTGGATTACGACACTGTCATGGCCAGCCTCGACAGCTTTATGGATTGGCTGGCGGTGCAGTACATCAGCGCGCTCAACCTTATTCACTACATGCACGACAAGTACAGCTACGAGGCCTCGCTGATGGCGCTGCACGATCGCGATGTCTATCGCACCATGGCCTGCGGCATTGCCGGTCTGTCGGTAGCGGTCGATTCGCTGGCGGCCATCAAGTACGCCAGGGTCAAGCCGGTGCGCGATGCGGACGGGCTGGCAGTCGATTTCGTGATTGAGGGGGAGTATCCCCAGTACGGCAACAACGACGAGCGGGCCGACTCCATCGCCTGCGAGCTGGTCGAGCGCTTCATGAAGAAGATCCAGGCGCTGCCGACCTACCGCAATGCGGTGCCGACTCAGTCGATCCTGACCATCACTTCCAACGTGGTCTATGGCCAGAAGACAGGTAACACCCCGGATGGCCGCCGTGCCGGTGCGCCGTTTGCGCCGGGGGCCAACCCGATGCACGGTCGGGATCGCAAGGGGGCGGTCGCTTCGCTCGCCTCGGTAGCCAAACTGCCGTTCAAATATGCCAAGGACGGGATCTCCTACACCTTCTCCATCGTGCCGGGGGCGCTCGGCAAGGAGCCGGCTAATCGCGAGAACAATCTGGTGGGGTTGATGGATGGCTACTTCCACCATGAGCGGGATGTAGAAGGGGGTCAGCACCTCAACGTCAACGTGATGAATCGCGAGATGCTGCTGGATGCCATCGAGAATCCGGACCAGTACCCCAGCCTGACCATCCGGGTCTCCGGCTATGCGGTGCGCTTCAACGCCTTGACCCGCGAGCAGCAGCAGGACGTCATCTCCAGAACCTTCACCAACATGATCTAACTCTCATGCCCGGGTTGAGCCGGCTTGCTCCGGGCCTACTTTTTGTTTGTCAGCACGAGGAAGTAACAGATGCGACAGGTTATCAGTACCAAAGCGGCGCCTGGCGCCATCGGCCCCTATGTGCAGGCCACCCGGATTGGCAACATCCTCTATACCTCCGGTCAGATCCCGCTGGACCCGGTGAGCGGCGACATTGCGGAGGGGATCGAAGCGCAAACCCTGCGCTCCCTGCAAAACGTCAAGGCGATTGTCGAGGCGACAGGCGGCCAGGTGCGCAATATCTTCAAGACCACGGTGTTTGTCTCCGATCTGAACGACTTTGCCGCGGTCAACCGGGTCTACAACGACTTCTTCACCGAGCACGATGCCATGTATCCGGCGCGCTCCTGCGTGGAGGTGGCCCGCTTGCCCAAGGATGTGAAGATCGAGATAGAGGCGATTGCTGCGCTGGAGTCCTGACGCGGCGATCCTTATCAATAAAAAGAGCGGCAGCCCGAGGGCTGCCGCTCTTTTTTCATCGAACCCGCCGTGCGCGATAAGGGCGCAAGGAGCAGATCACGCTGGATCAGGCGATCCGTTCGATACGAGCCATGTAGAAGCCGTCGAAGCCGGTCTCGGCCGGGCTTACGGTGTGATCGTCACGCAGACGGAAGTTCTCGTTGGCAGCGAGGAACTTGTCCACCTGCTGACGGTTCTCCTGGGGCAGAATGGAGCAGGTTGCATAAACCAGCAGACCGCCCACCTTCACCATCTGGCTGTAGCGCTGCAGGATCTCTTCTTGCAGTGCGACCAGTACAGGCAGACGCTCGGCGGTATCACGCCACTTGGCATCCGGATTGCGTTTGAGTACGCCAAGACCGGAGCAGGGCACGTCCAGCAGTACGCGGTCGGCGCTCTCTTTGAGGCGCTTGACGGTCTTGCTGCTGGTGATGACCCGGGTCTCCACATTGTGGGCACCGGCGCGGCGGGCGCGTTGCTTGAGGTTCTCCAGCTTCCACTCTTCCACATCCATCGCCAGCAGGCGGCCTTTGCCCTGCATCATGGCGGCGATATGCAGAGTCTTGCCACCGGCACCGGCGCAGGCGTCAATGACACGCATACCCGGGGCAACTTCCAGAGCTGCCGCAACCAACTGAGAGCCAGCGTCCTGTTGTTCGAAGCAGCCATCAGCAAAGGCCTTGGTGCGGAACAGGGCGGCGTCGGAAGTGACCTGCAGGGCCGTCTCCACACCTTCAACCGGAATAGTGGTGACCTGCTCTTTGGCCAGAATGGCCTGCAGCTCATCACGGGTGCACTTGAGGGTGTTGACCCGCAGGTAACGCTTGGGCATCCAGGCCAG
Organism: Aeromonas sp. A600620; assembly: GCF_029479985.1. NCBI lineage: Bacteria > Pseudomonadati > Pseudomonadota > Gammaproteobacteria > Aeromonadales > Aeromonadaceae > Aeromonas > Aeromonas sp. A600620. The sequence goes on from NZ_JAAKXB010000003.1 coordinate 116,902, forward strand.
GGCAGCACGCTCGGCAGGCCAGGCTTCACCCAGCTGTTCGTTGCCCAGTTTCTCCAGCCAGCTCGGGCAACCATCCATCAGCACCGGGTTCTTCTTCGCCTCGGTCAGACGGCGGCGGAAGGCCTCTTCGTTGAAGCGATCCAGCGTCGGGTTGTTGGGCTGGGCGATTTTGTGGAAGGCGTGCCAGCTGTGCAGCAGCGGCCAGACATTCTTCTCGGCCTGACGCACCTGAATACCTGTCAGAGCACAGTAGAGGCTCAGCCGACGCAACAGGTCGCCGGTGACCAGGGCAATCCTTGCCTGTTCTTGCGGTTTGAGTTCGATGCCTGAGAAGTGACGGGCATAGGCACGGTCGAGGGTAAGACCCTGACCGAGCACATCGTCAATAATGGCAACGACCAGATCCCCGAAACGGGGCAACAGTGGGGATTTGAGCATGAGATTAACCTTGGCCAGATAAAGATGAACTGCACCTTTGTGAAGAGGGGCTGTTCTAAAATTGACAAATCCGCGCAATGATAGGGGTTAGACGGGGTTGGCGCAACACTCCCACTCGGGAATGGTGGAAAGGGTTGCTTCAGCTTTGTATTGATGTGGCCGAATAAAAATAAAGTACAGGCCGCAATTCAGGCGATTGCATTAATACAAGGACTAAAAACAATGCATGTGACGAAATACTCTAGGGTGGCCTTGCTGGTTGCCAGCATGCTGGGCTCAACCAGCCTGATGGCCAGCGAATGGAGCACGGTTGCCGCCAGAGCAACAGCTGACGAGGGTTATGAGGTACGGGCTCATCAGTTCCGGGTCGCCAAGGTGCCGCTCGACTATTTTGCCGGGTTGCAAGCGGGGGCCAGCAAGCTGACCTTGCCACTGCCTGATGGGGGGGAGGTTACCTTTGCACTGGAAGCTTACAATGTACTGCCCGCAGACCTTGCAGCCAAGTATCCTCAGATCCGCACCTTCAAGGGGTACAACCCGGCTCATCCGGTTGATACTGGACGCTTCGATCTGGGGCCGCAAGGTTTTCATGCCATGTTCAGCCATCAGGGCAAGATGGTGTTTGTCGATCCGCTGCGCAATGCCGAGGGGTATGCAATTTACTACCAGCAGGATGCCTACAGCCGACTGGAAGAAGACGCCGACAAGGTGATCGGGGCTGACGCCAAAACGTTGGCTCGCAAGGTGCAAGTGGATGGTAATGTTCGCAAACGTTACACCATCGCTATCTCGGCCGCAGGTGAGTACACCCAATATCATGGCGGCTCCCAAGTGCTGGCCCTGGCGGCCATTACTACCCTGCTCAACCGGGTCAACGAGGTGTACCAGCGAGATGTGGGGGCCGAGTTCGTGCTGGCCAGCGGCAACGATTCTGTGATTTTTACCGATCCGGTAACAGACCCTTTCTACAACGGCGATAACCCTGACTACGTGAGCGGCGTGAGCAGCATCTATGAGGCTGATGACACCAGCAAGAACGTCCTGGTACAGGGAGAAGCCTTCGCCAATGGTGAGCTGGGCGCATTCGATATCGGGCATGTGGTCAATACCGGGGGAGGTGGCCTGGCCGGGCTCGGCGTGCTGTGCACCGCGGACAAGTCGGCCGGGATGACGGGCTCCGATAAGCCGGTGGGGGATGCCTTCTTTATCGACTACGTGGCTCACGAGATCGGCCACCAGTTCGGTGCCGACCACACCTTCAACGGCACCACTGGCAGTTGCGGCGGTGGCAATCGGGAGGCGGCACAAGCCTGGGAGCCGGGCAGCGGTACTTCTATCATGGCCTATGCCGGGATCTGCGGGGACGAGAACATCCAGCCCCACAGCGATCCCTATTTTCACAGCAAATCTATCGAGCAGATGCGGGCGCACATGGCGACCGTGCCGGCCTGTGGCACCACCCTGAATCTCGTCAACAACACGCCCCAGGCGGTGGCCGGAGCCAGCTATATCATTCCCGCCAACACGCCATTCGTGCTCAAGGGGGCCGGCGCCGATTTGGACAAGGATCCCCTGACCTACACTTGGGAGCAGATTGATCTGGGCGACCCGTCCAGCAGTGCTTTTGACATGATCGATGACGGCTCCCGTCCGTTGTTCCGCTTCGTGTCGCCGACCGGCTCGCCGGAGCGGATTTTGCCGAGCTTGCCATCCCTGCTCTCGGGCTCGCTCGCCAAGGGCGAGGCATGGCCCACCACTAACCGGGATCTCAACTTCCGATTGACGGTGCGTGACGGCAAGGGCGGTGTCGCCAGCGACGACATGAAGGTCCAGGTGATCAACACTGGCAGTGCCTTCCGATTGACCGCCCCGATTGGGGTGGCATTGACGCCGGGGGCAAGCCTGGCTGTCAGCTGGGATGTGGCCGGCACCACGCTGGCGCCGATCAGCTGCAGCAAGGTAGACCTGTTCATCACCCAAAACGAGGGAACCAGCTGGAGCAATCTGGCGGTCAGCCAGCCCAACAGCGGCGCCGCCACTGTCACCCTGCCGGCGGATCTGGCCAGCTCTGCCCGCCTGAAGGTGGCCTGCAGCGACAACATCTTCTTCGCGATCAGTCCCTCCAAGCTGCCGGTTGTCCAAAGCGGCGGCAGTTCGGGCGGTAGCGGCGGCGGTGGTGCCCTCGGTCTCTGGACTCTGGCGCTGGCTCTGCTGGGTTGGCAACGGAGGCGCGGATGAGGGTTGGCTGGCTGATGCTGGTGTCCCTGCTTGGCGGCTGTCAGGCCGACGCCGATACTCTGGAGCAGGCGGTCAGCGCCAGCCTGGCAAAGCAGGATTACCGGTTGATCGTGCGGGCCGGGCGCGGCGAGGTGGCGCCCGGCATCGCGCCGGAGCAGCAGGCCTCGGCCAAGGCGCGCTGCGGTGTGCGCTACCTCGACGGTCTGGGGGATGTCATCAAGCCCGGACAGGAAGAGGCCCAGGCCAAGCTGGCGGCCTATGCGGCCGATTACAACCGGCGCATGCTGGCGCATTGTCCTGCTGTCGCTGGCAGGCAATAAGCCTGCGCGTACCAAGATCGTGCGAAGGGTATATCAAGGAGGGAGGCGTGAGCCTCCCTCTTTTTTTGCAGCAGCCATTTGCTGGTCACAAGGCTTGTACCCATGGCGTGCTCGTCGCACAATGCCAGCACGCATGGCCGCATGGGCGGCAAAGAGAGAAGGAAAATCAAGATGATGGATGTTGCTGATCTGCGTCGGGAGTATACCCGTGGCGGGCTGCACCGGGCCGATCTGCCGGCCGAGCCGCTGGCGCTTTTCGAGAAGTGGTTGGCGCAGGCTTGTGAGGCCAAACTGACCGATCCCACCGCCATGGTGGTGGCGACCGTCGATGCCGATGGTCAGCCCTGGCAGCGTACCGTGCTGCTCAAGCACTACGATGCCCAGGGGATGGTCTTTTACACCAACATGGGCAGCCGCAAGGCGCAGCAGCTGGAAGGCAATCCCCGTATCAGCCTGCTCTTTCCCTGGCATACGCTGGACAGACAGGTGCATGTGACCGGTCGGGTGGAGAAGATGAGCACCTTCGAGGTGATGAAGTATTTCCACAGCCGTCCCAAGGATAGCCAGATTGCCGCCTGGGTCTCCAAGCAGTCGACCCGCATTTCGGCGCGCGGTGTGCTGGAGGCCAAATTCCTCGAGCTCAAGCAGAAGTTTGCCAATGGCGAAGTGCCGCTGCCGAGCTTCTGGGGCGGTTTTCGGGTGCGGATCGACACGGTCGAATTCTGGCAGGGGGGTGAGCATCGCCTGCACGATCGTTTCTACTACACCCGCGATGGGGATGGCTGGCATATCGAGCGTCTGGCTCCCTGAGTGCGCTGTTCAAATCTGTTTTCACAAGGAGTGTGTATGCGTCTGTATGGTGATCTGCGTTCCGGCAACTGTTACAAGGTGTGGCTGCTGGCCCGCTGGCTGGAGCTGCCCCTTGAGTGGGTAGAGGTCGATATTCAGGCGGGGGATACCCGTACCCCTGCATTTTTGGCCATGAACCCCAACGGCAAGATCCCGGTGCTGGAGATGGGTCAGGGCGATACGCTGGCGGAATCCAATGCCATCCTCTTCTATCTGGCGCAAGGTAGCACCTTGTGGCCAACCGATCCGCGCCAGCAGGCCGAGGTGCTCAAATGGATGTTCTTCGAGCAATACAGCCACGAGCCATACATCGCGGTGGCCCGCTTCATCGTTCACTATCTCGGCCGACCCGAGTCGCAGGAGGCGCGTCTCGACGGGCTGAAAGCCGGTGGCGAGAAGGCGCTGGCGGTAATGGAGCAGCAGCTGAAACAGAGCCCCTACCTGTGTGGTGATGCGCCGACCATCGCCGATATCGCCCTTTATGCCTACACCCATGTGGCAGAGGAGGGGATCTTCTCTCTGCAGGGGTGGCCCGCTATCCGTAGCTGGATCGCCCGTATTGAAGCCCATCCCCGTCACCTGACGCTGCCCGCGGCCTGTCAGGCCAGCTGATGGAACTGCTGATCGAGGCCAGTCTGTGGCAACCGCAGTGGGCTGCGCTGTTGCCGCACTGGCAGCAGCAGGGTCATCGCTGGCAGCTGCTACTGGGCAAAGAGGCGGCCGCCGTCCTCGATCAAACCGATGCTCCCTGGGCGAGCAGTCCTCCTGACGGGGTGCTCTGCCCGGGGGCCCTGCTGGCTACTTGGCTCGATGGGGATCTGCTGGCGGATTTTCATGTTGATCCCAGCCGCCAGATCCTGATCAGTGCCTCTACCTCCCTATTGACCCTCGCCAGGGAGCAGGGACTGCTCACCCTTGGCCCTGTGGGGGCCGATCTGCCGCTCACCCCCGAGGCCGATTTGGGCGCCGTGCTCAATCGCCTGCTGGCGCGCCGCGTGACGGTGCCGACCCTGGCTGAGGGGCATCCGCTATCAGGTGTCGTATTGCGACCGCTGCAGGCCGACGATGAACGCGAGATAGTGCGCTACTGCAGCGACGAGGCGCTGGCGCGCTACACCCTCAATATTCCTCACCCCTATCCGCCGGAGGGGGCCCGCGACTGGCTGGCGCTCAATTGGCGCAAAGCGGCGCTTGGCCTTGGCTGGAGCTGGGCCATCACCTTGCCAGAGGAGCAAGGGGTGGCGCTGGTTGGAGTGATCTCCTTGCAATGGAATGGCGAGCTCGCCTGGTGGGTGGGCGTGCCCTGGCAAAATCGCGGTCTGGCGACCCGGGCCGCCAGCTTGGTCAAGGGGTTCGCCTTTGACCAACTGCAACTGCCTGCGCTGACGGCTCGCCATATGCCAGACAATTTAGCCTCCGGCCGGGTGATGGCAAAAGTGGGGATGCACTATCGCGGGCGGCGCCATATCAGCGGTCGCCAGTCGTGTGAGGTGAGCTACTGGCGGCTGGATCGCCCCCTCTCCTTGCCAGCCCCTTTACTTGATGAGATTGATCATTGGCTGGCGGATGAGCGGATCGCCGTAGTGATCCTGTGTGATCCCGCAACGACCAATCGGCAGAGTGCCAACGGAAAGCAGGCTATCTCGCTCTTTGTGGATGAGAGGGGCGCGGGGGAGGAGTCCTGCTCTATTCGCTGCCCGCCGCATCTTGAGAGGTCTCTGGAGCTGCACTGTTACCCCGTCGAACTGCTGGAGCAGGCCGAACCGGAGCAGTTGTCCCATCTTGGCGGCGTCTTGCTTAAAGACAGGGATGAACAGGGGCTGGCGTGGTTGCTGCAACTGGCCGCGCTGCAGCGTCAAGGGCCCGAGCGGCTTAGCCGCGAGGAGCGCGCATCACGGCTCCACTGGTTCAACCAATTGATGGCGCAGGCGCTGGGTGGCAACTGTGACTCGTCGCAGATACGCTATCAGCAGTTACGGCTGCTAGTGGAGCTGCCGGAGCTGGTCGACGAGCTGGATGGTTGTTGGCATCAAACGCCCGAACTGACTTTTGAGCGGTTGGCGCGGGAGGCTCCCGCCCTTTGGCTGGCCTACCGCGAGGCGATGAACAGGGTCACCCCGGCGACGCTAACCGCCTTGCAGCAGCAGTTTGCAGCTCGTTTTCCTGAGTGCACCCTCCCATTTTTGGACAAAGGTACTCAGAGTGACCAGCCGTTATGTGGAATAATGCCTGCTCTGCTGTACGAGGAGTAATACCTGATGTTGAGAACCGAGCGCCCCGGTGACATGCTGCCGGTCTATGAGCTGCTGAGTGCCGCCTTCGGTCGTTCCGATGAGGCCGAACTGGTCAACCGCCTGCGCGAATGTGGTGCTGCCGTGGTGACCATGGTCGAAGAGGAAGAGTACGAGTTCATGGGGCACCTGATGCTAAGCCCGATCACCATTAACGGCATGGAAGGGCCTTGGCTCGGTCTGGCGCCGGTCGCGGTTCATCCCGACTGGCAAGGCCAGGGGATTGGCTCGGATCTTATCCGTGAAGGGCTTGATACGGCGCTCGAGATGGACTGGAAAGGGGTGGTTGTACTCGGGGATCCGGCCTATTACAGCCGTTTCGGTTTCCGCCCGGCCAGCGAGTTTGGCCTGCACTGCATCTATGAGGTGCCTGCCGACTGCTTTATGGCGATGGAGCTACAGGAGCGCGGTTTTGCGGGTGTGCAGGGTGAGGTGCTCTATCACCCCCTGTTTGATGAACTCCCCGACGAGCTGCCGGACGCGCAGGCAGAAGTGTCCCATTTATAGCGAGACGTCGCAGCGACAAGCCATAACGAAAAAGCCCTCATCGAGGGCTTTTTCATCTTGTATTGGTCCCTGCCGGGCTTATTCGAGCAAATTGGCTCAGGCAATGATGTCGAGCTGGGTGCCCTTGCGATTATCTTCGCCCACCATGTCACCCATCTGCTGGGCGAGCGGACTCTGCTGGAATTGCATGTAGTCGCTCAGATTCTGCTGGCGCTGGTAGCGATTGGCCGCCTGATAGAGTTCCGCTGTGCTCGGGCCCGACTTGCTGTCGCTCTCCTGACCGCTGGCCTCCAGGTAGCGCTCCACCACGGCCTTATCTTGCTGGTTGGCCGTATAAGAGACCGCCAGAGTTCTGCGAGCCGTTGCTTTCTCTTCGCTCTGCGCCTGCACTTCATCCTTCTTGGCCAGTGCTTCGTTACGGGCCTGACTGACCTGCTCGGGTGTGACAGTCGGAGAGGAGGGGTATTTGCCGTAATCGGGCAGCGGCATGGGTCGGGAGGTGATTTGCATGGTGGCGCTTCTCTTTTGAACAGGGACGGACGCATGATACTCATCGATCTTAGTTCAATAAATCACCACTTGTCGGTTCATCAAGAGTGGGTTCAGTTTCGCGCATCGATTGTTAATTGAACCGTATCTGAGTGACAAAAAAGGCGCCATAAGGCGCCTTTTTGTCGTTCAGTCATCGCTGGATCAGTTGAAGAACCAGTACCCGCGGTTGACCAGACGGGTCAGCAGTTGCAGGAAACCGGCCTGATCGGCCAGCTCCACCATATCGGCTTGAGTGATGATGTCTTTGTCACACAACAGCGAAATGGCGGCCGCGTCTTCGCTCTGCAGGGTCCAGGCTTCGCCGTCGATGAAGCACTGCTGGCTTTCGCCGCTAAACCAGACGGTGCGCAGACCCGGCACCTTGATGGCTGGCTCGCCCTGGGTCAGCAGGTCGGCCACTTCCTCGGCGCTGTAGTCCGGCTCCACCGGATTGACGTCCAGATCGTGCTTGGCCTCGGAGATCATGGTGCCGAACCACTCCTTGAACAGGGTCTCGTCATCGAGGGCCTGTTGCATCAGCTCGCGCAGACGGTGCAGCTCGTGGGGCTGGATCTCGCCGTGGCGGGTGCGGGGCTTGAGGTCGGCATCGCCGTAACGCTCGGTGCGCACCTCGTTGTCTATCAGGTGATCGGCAAAGGAGGAGATAAGCGCCTTGGCATCTGGTGCGCGGAAGCCCACCGAGAAGTTCAGGGAGGGCTCGATGGCGTAGCCCTCGTGGGGGAATCCAGGCGGGATGTAGAGTATGTCGCCCGGCTCCATGATGACGTCGATGATCGCCTCGAACGGCTCGCAGTGCAGCAGGGCCGCATGGGCGGCAAACTCGTTCAAGGGCTTGGCATCGCCGACGCGCCAGTGGCGTTTGCCCTGGCCCTGGGTGATGAAGACGTCGTAGTTGTCGATGTGGGGACCGACCCCGCCGTGAGGGGTGGAGAAGCTCACCATCACATCGTCAAAACGCCAGCCCGGAATGAACTGGAACGGCACTGCCAGCTCGTTGACCTCGGGAGCCCAGTGGTTGCATGCCTGTACCAGAATGGTCCAGTTCTCTTCGCCCAGATGGTCATAGGATTCGAAGGGACCGTGGGCCGCATCCCACTTGCCGTCGAAACGGGTGACCAGACGGGACTCTACCACCTCTTCCATGGCCAGACCCGCCAGCTCGTCCGGGCTGATGGGATCCTGAAAGTCTTTGAAGCCGCCCTTGATAAGGAGTGGGCGCTTCTGCCAGTAGTGCTCGAGGAAGTGAGCGATATCCAGATTGAGTTCGTACATAGATCTTCTCGTCAAAGGGTTCGACAAAGGTCAGGAGAGGTCTTGCCACAGGCGGCTGCCGGCCTCGGGCAAGCCCTCTTGCAAACCGTGTATAGGGTGCCACATAAAATAACCGGGGCCCTGTTGCAGATCATGCACAGGGCCCCGGTAGTGTCATTTATCCGCTTATTTCAGCAGGTCAACCAGACGCTGGGCGTCACCGATGTAGTTGGCCGGGGTCAGCTTCTTCAGCTCAACCTTGACCGCTTCCGGCAGCGCCAGGGTGTCGATAAAGGTACGCATTCCTTCGGCATCGACACGGCGGCCACGGGTCAGCTCTTTGAGCTTCTCGTAGGGCTTCTCGATACCGTAGCGGCGCATCACGGTCTGGATCGGCTCGGCCAGCACTTCCCAGTTGGCATCCAAGTCGGCGGCCATGGCGGTGTCGTTGGCTTCCAGCTTGGAGATACCCTTGAGGGTGGACTGATAGGCGATAAGGGAATAGCCGATGGCAACGCCCAGATTGCGCAGTACGGTAGAGTCGGTCAGATCACGCTGCCAGCGGGAGATGGGCAGCTTGTTCGCCAGATGCTGGAACACGGCGTTGGCCAGACCCAGATTGCCTTCGGAGTTCTCGAAGTCGATGGGGTTGACCTTATGCGGCATGGTGGAGGAGCCGATTTCCCCCGCGATGGTGCGCTGCTTGAAGTGACCCAGGGAGATGTAACCCCACACATCGCGGTCGAAGTCGATCAGGATGGTGTTGAAGCGGGCCATGGCGTCGAACAGCTCGGCGATATAGTCGTGCGGCTCGATCTGGGTGGTGTAGGGGTTCCAGGTCAGACCCAGGGAGGTAACAAACTCCTCGGAGAACTGGTGCCAGTCCACATCCGGGTAGGCGCTGAGGTGGGCGTTGTAGTTGCCGACCGCACCGTTGATCTTGCCGAGGATCTCCACCGCCATGATCTGCTTGAACTGGCGCTCCAGACGGTAGGCGACGTTGGCCATCTCCTTGCCCATGGTGCTCGGGGTCGCCGGCTGGCCGTGGGTGCGGGAGAGCAGCGGCATATCGCGGTACTCGTGAGCCAGACGCTTGAGCTCGCTGATCAGCTTTTCGCAATAAGGCTTGATGACCTCTTCGCGGGCGGTTTTCAGCATCAGACCGTGGGAGTTGTTGTTGATGTCTTCCGAGGTGCAGGCGAAGTGGATGAACTCGCTGACAGCCGCCAGCTCCGGGTTCACTTCAACCTTCTCTTTGAGGAAGTACTCCACCGCTTTCACATCATGGTTGGTGGTGCGCTCGATCTGTTTGATGCGGGCGGCGTCGCTCTCGTTGAAGTTGCTGACGATGCCGTCGAGCAGGGCGTTGGCGGCCGCGCTCAGGGCAGGGACTTCCGGGATCCCGGCGTGGCTGGCCAGTTTCTGCAACCAGCGAACCTCGACTTCAACGCGAAAACGCAGCAGGCCGAATTCGGAGAAGATAGGGCGCAGGGCATCGGCCTTGTCGCCATAACGACCGTCAATCGGGGAAACAGCAGTCAGCGCGGACAGCTCCATGGGGTGAACTCCTGATGATTGGTGTGGGGGATCCGTATTCACTTGCGCGCCGGTCGGGGTGTATCAAGGCTGATGTGCGGCTGTTCACCTTGTCCTCCCTCTGCCTGCGCGCAAGCCAATGATTAGTAACGCTTGGCCAGTTCCACCATCTTCTTGCGAGCGAAGATGATCTGGGTGCGGCTGCCACCGAGCTGGCGCCACAGCACCACGGCGCGGATGCCTGCCAGCAGCAGGGCGCGCACCTTGTGCTGCACCAGCGGCTGCTGCAGGAACAGCGGGGTGCCTGCCACCTGAATGCGCGGCCCGATGGGGCTGATAAGGTCGCTGTAGATGCTCGCCATGTTGGCCAGGATCTGCTCGTCGAGCAGATCGAAGTGCTGTTGCTGGCGACCGATCTGACTGATCCGCTCACCCAGCATGTTGAGAATGTCCTTGCGCTTGGCCAGCTTGCGCTCCAGCGCAATCAGGCTCACCACATAGCGGGTCAGCTCGGCATTCTTCTGGCTGCCGTCGGCACCCAGCTGCTCGACCAGCGCACGGTAGCCGTCGCGAATGGCCAGATGGGTATTGTTGAACACCTCGAGCGGGTGGCTCGGGTTGGTCACCAGAATGCTGGAGAGGCTCTCGCGCAGGGCAGCCTCGTCACAGCTGCCGTCTCGGGCCACCTTCTGCACCAGATACGCGGCCTGGCAGATGCCGGCAAAGGCCATTGTTCTGTCTTGGAATTTATCGCTCACGTCTGCTGCCTTCTGTTAAGGATTCAAACCGGATGGCTGAAACGTTGTTCGATGATGCCGCCGCCCAGACACACTTCCCCGTCGTAGAAGACGGCGGACTGGCCCGGGGTCACCGCAGCCTGTTTCTCGTCGAAGATGACCCGGATGGTCTCGTCGTCGATGGGCTGGATCAGGCAGGGGATATCCTGCTGACGGTAGCGGGTCTTGACGGTGCAGCGACGCGGCTCGCGAATGGGAGTGCGATCCACCCAGTGCAACTGGCTGGCAATCAGGCCATCGGAGTAGAGGCGAGGATGCTCGCCCTGCGCCACCACCAGCACGTTGCGCTCGACCTCTTTGTCGACCACATACCAGGCCTCTTCGGTGGCATCCTTTCGACCACCGATACCGAGCCCCTTGCGCTGGCCCAGGGTGTGATACATCAGACCCTGATGCTCGCCGATCACCTTGCCATCCACGGTCTCGATTTTACCGGGCTGGGCGGGCAGGAACTTGGCCAGGAAGTCCTTGAACTTGCGCTCGCCGATAAAGCAGATACCGGTGGAGTCTTTCTTCTTGGCGGTGATGAGATCCAGCTGCTCGGCGATGCGGCGCACCTCGGGCTTCTCCAGATCGCCAACCGGGAACAGGCTCTGACCCACTTGCTTCTCGCTCAGGGTATAGAGGAAGTAGCTCTGATCCTTGTTGGTATCGAGACCGCGCAGCAGGCGCGGGCGGCCGGTGCTGTCGTCACGGCGCACATAGTGGCCGGTGGCGATGTAGGTGGCACCCAGCTCTTCGGCGGCAAATTCGAGGAACGCCTTGAACTTGATCTCCTTGTTGCACAGGATATCCGGGTTTGGCGTGCGGCCAGCCTTGTACTCTTCGAGGAAGTGCTCGAACACATTGTCCCAGTACTCGGCCGCGAAGTTGATAGTGTGGAGTTTCATCCCCAGCTTGTCGCAGACGGCCTTGGCATCAGCCAAATCCTGGGCGGCAGAGCAGTACTCGTCCGTGTCGTCTTCTTCCCAGTTCTTCATGAACAAGCCTTCGACCTGATAGCCCTGCTGCTGGAGCAGGTAGGCCGAGACGGAAGAATCCACGCCGCCGGACATGCCGACGATCACCTTGATTTGGCTGTTGTCTGTCATTAGTCGAAGTTACCAGTTCGTTTAAACGGGGCGTATTCTACCAGAGTTTTGCGCCCCCGGTCACATCTCCATGCCACTGTCCCCATCAGGAACCTTGCGACAGGAAATCGTTTTTCTTGTGGCGATTGCCAGCGGATGCCTGCTCTGTCCCTAGCTCTGGATAAAGGCCTTGAGTGCCGAGAGCGGCAGGCGTGTTCCCGCCAGATAATCCTCGATGCACTGCCACACCAGCGGGCTTCTCAGGGCCGGTTTGCACTCGGCGATCTCCTCCAGGGTGAGCCAGTGGCAGGCGAGGATATCGCCGTCAGGATCCTCTGGATGGTGCTGACCCGGCGCTTTTTCAAGGTCGAAGATGATGGCTGTGCGCACATAGGTGGCCTCGCTGTCGGCCGGTTTGTAGAGATAGGTGCCAAGCCAGGAGGTAGGCGTGGCGGTCAGCCCCGTCTCCTCTTTCAGCTCGCGGCAGGCGGCGGTGAGCAGATCTTCACCGGCCTCCACATGGCCGGCGGGCTGGTTGAAGCGGCGCTGGCCTTTTATCTCCTCTTCCACCACCAGAAAGCGGCCCTGCCACTGCACCAGCGCGGCAACCGTCAATCTGGCCTGCATGCGCTCATGCGGCGTTTTTTCCTGCGATGCAGAAAGGTTATCGCTCATAAGGACTCCTTGTCTCGTTACCGGTTTGGCCCCGGCCGGAGCGGGGGCTCGATTCAGCGCTGTTCTTTACTGTTCGATTGCCAGCGGGCTGCGCGTCACTTCGAGGGGTTGTTGCGGGCCGGTCGGCGCGCGGTACCACGGCCGCCGCTGCGATTGGCCGGGCGGGGGCTCGCGTCACGGCTGTCGCGCCGCTGGCCCTGACCATGCGGGCTTCGGGTCGGTTGGGAAGCGCGTGGATTGCTGCTGCCCGTGCCCTGACTGCGCGGTTTGTTGGGTGCCTGTGCCCTGCGCGGGGCTGGCGCCAACTCGGGAGCGGGCAGGGCGCGGCTCTCGCCGGGGGCCAGACCATCTAACGTCCAGTCGCCGATGGCGTAGCGAATAAGGCGCAAGGTGGGGTGGCCGATATGGGCGGTCATCCGCCGTACCTGGCGGTTGCGCCCCTCCACTATCTTGATCTCCAGCCAGCTGGTGGGGATCTCCTTGCGATCGCGGATCGGCGGATTGCGCGGCCACACCGCAGGTTCATCCATGATGCGCGCCCCGGCGGGCAGGGTCATGCCGTCATTGAGCTCCACCCCGGCGCGTAGGGCGGCCAGTTTCTCCTCGCTCGGGATGCCTTCTACCTGCACCCAGTAGGTCTTGGGGGTCTTCTCCCCCGGCTGGGTGAGGCGCGCCTGCAGCTTGCCATCGTTGGTGAGCAGCAGCAGCCCCTCGCTGTCGCGATCGAGCCGCCCTGCGGCATAGATGCCGGGCTCTTTGATGTAATCCTTGAGGGTCTCGCGGCCCGCCTCGTCGGTGAACTGGCAGAGCACCATGTAGGGCTTGTTCAGCAGGAGCAATTTGCGATCCTCTGGGGCCAGCTCCGGTTTGCGGGGGGATGCATGGCGGGGTGCGGCTGGTTTGGCCGCCGTGCGCGGGGCGTAATCGCGCGGCGCGCGGCTGACAGAGAGACGGGAGCGGGGAGATTTCATCGGATACACACTTCAGACAGACGATGGCAGCGAGTGTACCACAGGGTGCTGAGGGCAGGATGAATGGCTGGCGTTACAGCAAGCAGCGCCCAGAGCCAATTCGCCTAGCTCAGCAGGCTCTCGATCACGATAGCCTGAAGGGCGGGGGCCGAGCCCGCCAACAGCAGGGCGTGGCTGACCACATCGTCGATCATCGCCTGCGCCAGTCGGGTGAGGGGGCGCAGGGTCTCCCGTCCGCTACCAACCGGCACCGCCAGCAGAATAATGGTCTGCACCGGCCCGATTTGAGAGCCCCACTCGATGGGCTCCTTGCAATTGAGCAGGGTCAGCGCTGGCTGGCTGATCCCTTCGCTCAATACATGGGGCATGGCAAGGCCGGGGCGGATGATGGTGGCCGAGACCTGCTCGCGCCGCTCCACCGCGGCGGTCAGTGTGGCGCGGTCGGTGACCAGCTCGTCGGGCAACAGATCGATCAGATGCTCGAGGGCTTCGGCCTTGGTCAGCGATTTGGGGCTATGGGCCAGCTGGCGCAGGGCAAAATGGTAGTCGGGCAGAGCGTTGGCCAGTCGCAACTCCGCCAGCGCGGCGGTGCGCGGGCGCACCAGCGGTTGACCCAGTTCGCCGCACCAGCAGGTGAAGGCCATGTGGGCCAGCTCGGCATCGCACCCTTCAATTTGCAACTGGCAGAGATCGCCGGGCTGAGTGGCGAGGGTCAACAGGGAGAGCTGGTTGCTGGCGGCAACGGTCTGGCGCCGGGTGAGGTTGGCGCAGCGGATGGTGGATTTGAACATCCCCGCCAGCCGGTTCAACTGCTTGGCCTGGGTGATGCTCAACCCCTGCTGGCAGTAGAAGGTGATTTCGCGGGTCAGCATTAGGCCGGGATCGGCAGGGCCTTGAGTACGGCGTTGGCATCCAGCAGCACGGTTTCCAGTCTCACCTGATGGATGGTGCAGCCGAGGAAGCGCTCCTTCTGCTCAATCTCGATATCGGAGGCAATCAGCACCAGGTCGGCGCTGGCAATATCGCGGGCGGTCAGCATGTTCTCCATGCCCATGGCGCCCTGAGTCTCGACCTTGATCTTGAGTCCCAGCCCAGTGGCTGCTTTTTGCAGGGCATCGGCAGCCATATAGGTATGGGCAATACCGGTCGGGCAAGCGGTGACGGCGACGATCTTCATCTGCTCTCTGTGATGCTGACAAGGGGGAGCAACAAGATAGCGCCAGCGGGGTGCTTTTACCAAAAGCGCATATGAAAAGTGGGATCTTGATGGGGATATGCCTGCCCCTTGAACGGCAGTGCAGGCTCATGCCGGGCCAGTCGGGTATCTGGTTGCTCTAAACAACAAGGGCCACCCCTGTGGGTGGCCCTGAACAATCTGCGTCTGATGTGATGGCTATCAGGCGGTCTGGGCGGCCAGTTCGGCGGCTTTCAGTTCGCGCTTGATGCGGCGGATCTTGCGCTCTTCGGCGACCGCGACACAGCCCATCAGCACCAGACAGGCGGCGGCTGCGATATCCAGCGCCGCGAAGGTGCCGGTCCAGCCGGTCAGACCGAAGATGGGGGTGCCATCGGCGATCATGCCCAGACCCAGTTTGGCGAAGCTGTCACCAATCAGGTAAGCAAAGGTGCCCTTGACGCCATCGGCCACGCTGATGCCCTGCTTGGGGACGAAGCCCACGGCGGCCACGCCGATCAGCAACTGCGGACCAAACACCAGGAAGCCCAAGGTGAACAGGGAACCCAGGAACATAAACTGGGTGGTCGCATGCTGGTAGAGACCCAGAGTCGCGATGATGAGCGCCAGCGCCACACAGGCAACCAGACCACGACGGCCGTTGGCCAGATCGGAGAGGTAACCCCACATCAGGGTGCCGACCAGAGCGCCCACTTCGAAGAAGGTAAAGCCCTGAATAGCCACGTCTTTGGAGAAGCCCAGCTCCTGGTGTGCATAGACGGTGGACCACTGGTCGATACCGATACGCACCACGTAGAGGAAGATGTTGGCAAAGCAGAGCAGCCAGATCACCTTGTTCAGCAGCACGTACTTCACGAAGATCTGCCACTTGGTCAGCTTCTGCTCTTCGGTAGCGATATCTTCTTCGCTCGCCACTTCGTCAAACAGCTCTTCCACCTTGCCAAGACCATAGGCTTCCGGTGAATCGCTACCAAAGCGCAGGCCGATAAAGCCGACGATCAGCGCGATGATGGAGGGGAATATAAACATGCCGAGCACGTTGCCATCAAACAGGTAGTTGGCACCGAACAGCGCCACACCGGCCGCACCGGCACCGCCCACGTTGTGAGAGAGGTTCCACATACCGAGATAGGTGCCGCGCTTGTTGCGAGGGGTCCACTTGGTGATGGTGGAGTAGCTGCAGGAACCGCCACAGCTCTGGAAGAAACCGCTCAGGGCATAGAAGAAGATCATGAAGTAGAGGCTAAAACCTGTGCCGCCCATGCTGGCACTGAAGCCCAGCATGCAGAGCGCGGAGAGGATCAGCATCAGCGGCAGGAACTGCTTGGTGTTCTTGCCATCGGCGTAGTAGGAGACGATGGTCTTGCCCACCCCGTAGGTGATGGAGAAGCCAAGGCCGATCATGCCAAGCTCGGTCATGGAGAGACCGTACTCCTGGATCATGTCATTTTGCGCAATGTTGAAGTTCTTGCGGATCAGATACATGGTCAAATAGCCAATAAATACAACCAGATAAGATTGCATAAACGGCTTGAACCAGAGCTTGCGCCGGGCTTCGACCGGCAGGTCGAGGGTGGGGACCCGGACCTGTTGGAGCAATTTCAACATCTTCGTTCATCCTCTGCGAGATAGACGGTATTTCCGCCGCGCCCCTCATTTGTAGATAGGTTGTTCGAGGTCACGCCACGGAAGGGGGAACGGAACGTCGGGGCTGTCAGCCGTTGCTGCGCTCGACGCTCCATCCATATAAACCCGGGCCCGGCACGGGATGACGGGGCGCATTGCCCGTCGCGGTGCGGGTCACGACATCAGGTGGGGTGACTCTAATAAGAGGGGCAAAAAATGGCTTGAGAGCCATCCCTAGTGGGGCTAGGAAATTTTCCTAGTTTTTGCGCTTTCGCGGACAAAGCGTGAGAAACATCACACCGCTGACGCCGGATTGCTGCCATTTCAGCCAGTTTGGCGCGCTGTGTGAGTGTTGGGTTGAGGAGGGGAGAGGCCAGAAGGGAGCCAGGGAAAGGCAAGGAGAGAGGTGAAGGGAGAGACGAGGACGAGTGCTTGTTGACCACCATTTCTCGGGGGCGATATTGGGAAATACGGCTCGCCAGCTATCCCCAAAAAACAAGAGGCCACCCCGTGGGGTGGCCTCTTTTATGCTCGACGAGCCGCGATGGCGAGGGGGGACTCAGGCCACCTTGGCCAGGGTCACCTCGTCACTCTTTTTGACTCGCAGCTTTTTCAGGGCAACCGCGACCACGCCGGTGACGATGGCGCCGCAGATCATGCAGAGCAGGGCCAGCAGCGGCTTGTTGACGGCGCCCAGCAGGGCCACGATGGGGCCACCGTGGGCAACGCTGTTGGTGATGCCGAACAGGAAGGCCATCACGGCGGCGGTCATGCTGCCCAGAATGTTGGCCGGGATAACGGCCAGCGGGTCACGGGCGGCGAACGGAATCGCCCCTTCGGAGATTCCCACCAGACCCATGGCACCGGCGGCTTTGCCCGCTTCGATTTCAGAGGCATCGAAGATACCGAGCTTGCGACCGAGCACGGTCGCCAGCGACATGCCAAGAGGGGCAGCCGGGATGGCGCAGGCCATGGCACCCATAAACTGGGTCTGACCGGAGGCAATCATGCCCACCGAGAACAGGAAGGCCACCTTGTTGACCGGGCCACCCATATCAAAACCAGCCATACCACCCAGCACGATACCCAGCAGCACCAGACTGCCACCGCTCATGGAGAGCAGCATGGCGTTCAGGCCAGTCATCATGTCGGCAATCGGGGCGCCGATGATGAAGATAAAGACCGCAGCGATAAAGAGCGACCCGATGATGGGGGCGATCAGGATCGGCACTAGCGGTTGCACCATCTTGTGGTACTGACGGGTGGCAATCCAGCGCACCAGATAACCGACCAACAGGCCCGCGATGATGGCACCGATAAAGCCGGTCCCGGCATCAGCGCCGTAGAAGCTGCCGTTGTTGGCGATCCAGCCGCCGATAAAGCCCGGCGCCAGTGCCGGACGGTCACCGATGGCGTAGGCGATATAGCCCGCCAGAATGGGGATCATCAGGGTGAAGGCGGCCACGCCCACGTTGAGGATCTGGTTCCACATGCTCCCTTCCGGGATCTGCATGCCGCTCGGGGTCGGGTTACCGCCGATGGCCAGTGACAGGGCGATAAGCAGACCACCGGTCACCACGAACGGGATCATGTGCGATACGCCGTTCATCAGGTAGCGATAGAGAGCCGAGCTGCCGCCGCTGGCGCGCTTCTCGTCACCCTTCTTCTCATCCTTGTCCGCCACATAGGCGGGGGCTTTCAGCGCCTGCTCAATCAGACCCTTGCCATCCTTGATGGGGGCTTTTACGCCGGTCTTGATGAGCGGCTTGCCAGCGAAGCGGGCCATGTCCACCTGCTTGTCACAGGCGACCACGATGGCGGTGGCGCGGGCAATCTCGTCTGCGGTCGGGCTGTTCTTGACACCGATGGAGCCGTTGGTCTCCACCTTCACCTCATAACCCAGCTCCTTGGCGGCGCGCTCCAGCGACTCGGCCGCCAGATAGGTGTGGGCGATACCGGCCGGGCAGCCGGTGACACCGATAATAAAGCCTTTGCTGGTGGTCGGGGCCGCGCTCTGCTCCTCTTTCTTGGTCAGCAGCAGCGCCAGCGCATCGGCCGGGGTTTTTGCCGCCAGCAGTTTGGCGATAAAGCCCTCTTCGATCAGCTTGCCGGAGAGCTCGGCCAGCACTTCGATATGGTGGTTGGCGCCGCCATCGGGGGAGGCGATCATAAAGAAAATGTGGGACGGCTTGCCATCTTCGGCGCCGTACTCGATGCCGTTGCGGCTGATGCCGATGGCGACCGCCGGATTGCATACCGCCGCACTCTTGGCGTGGGGCAGGGCCACGCCCTCTTCAAAGCCGGTGTTACCCAGCTCTTCGCGGGCCCACAGATCCTTGATAAAGGCCTGCTCGTTGCTGACTTTGCCTTGCGACGCCAGCAGGCGGGCCATTTCGGTGAAGACCTCTTCCTTACGCGTCGCTTTCAAATCGAGGTTGATCAGATGTTCATTGATCAAGGTGGTGATCATGGCGCTCTCCCCGCTTCCGGTGACGGAAGCTATGCGTGAGTACGTATCGACGTACTGGATAAAAATGACCTGTTCATTATCGTGGCTCGCTCGCCCCATCCCTATCGGACAAATGTGCTAATCACTGGATTTTTGTGCGCAGTAAAACGCGATGTGATGAAGATCCCGTTTTCAGGCAGGACTCACCATTTTCAGGTTATTGCTAATTTTGTCTTTAAAAACAAATAAATGGATTGTGGTTGGTCTCGTAGCCAGGTTTGTAATGTGTCATGTCAATAAATTAATCACCAGCAGGGTCTGGATTTATATGTGGTTTTAAGGCGTTATCAGATGTGACCCTTCTCACAAAAAGTCGCCATTTCGTCGGGCGGATTAGGATTTTTATGCGCCTGATGGCGGAGGCCAATCGCATTGGCTGGGCGAGCGCAGAGGGGCGTTGTTTGGGAAGAAAGTGTGGTGGCAAGAGAGGGATGGCCGAAAAGAGAGAGGTGATAACACGAACGTTCGAATACGCTGCGCTATTCGAACCTGCGGATTACACCATATGCGCCACCGACCCCAGCCAGTTGGGAACTTGTTGCCGATACCACTCCAGATATTGCTGTGCCTGCGGCTTCTCTCTTCTGGTCAGCAGATTGGTGACCTCAATAATCAGCCAGCACTTGGCCATGACGAGATGGCGGAGCAACCGGTCGCCAGAGAGCAGCGAACTGTGGCGCAGATAGCGTTCAATGATGGTTTCATATTCAGCCAGCGAACCCATCCGCGGCACCAGCGGGGCCAGATCGATGGCCGGACTACCATAACCAAATCGCTCCCAGTCAAACAACACCAGCTCACCATTGTCGCGGGTGCCCCAGTTTCCCTCGTTGCTATCTCCCGAAATCAGGTATGACTCCTCGAATAGTTCGTGGCCGACTTGCTGGATATGGCGGATCTTCTCGTTTACCGCTTCCGGCAGGCAGAGTACAGAGAGCGCCTCGTTGGTGTCGGCGAGCGACCAGCCGTGAGTTTTCACCGCAAAGTCGGGCTGATAGTTGGCGTTATGCAGGCAGGCCAGCTGAGCAAAGGTCTGTTCGTTGTGGTGCAGCTGCGTGAGCGTGACCGGATGAGGGATCTGCTCAAGGAACAGGGTCTCCCCTTCGACCTTGAGCAGGGAAGGAGTGTTGAGCCCGCTCAAATGCAGTGCGGCGCGTTGGTAGAAATGGCGCTCGACAGGCGATGCGCAGCTTTTTCTGATACAGGGCTTGCCATCCAGCAGCTGGATATTGACCGAAGCGCCCCCCATTTTCGCCAACTCCTGTTGCGTCATCCTCTACCCCGTTAGCTATGAGTGGTCAGGTGCGTGAGATAGCTATTTACTTCTGCCCGAGTCGTGAAACGGTGCTTGTCGTTTGGGAATCGATCAAACAGCTCGCGATGGAATTGGCGGGAGCTTTTACCGGCTCGCTGCCCATATTCCGATGCCCACACCAGCAGTTGTTGAAAGCTCTTTTCGGCTGCCACTGCATCCCGTTGCCTGGCACTTTGTGATCCACGCGATAGCAGTGAATCACGGCATACTGACCAGTCGAGATCCAGAAAGAGAAGGGTATCAGCGGCATCAAGCAGTTGCTCGGCCAGGGCACCAAATACCCCTTCGACCACCCATGATGGCTCTTGAGCAAGTGTTTGAATGGCATGATCAATCTCATGCTGGGGCCGTTTTTGGTTAAAGCCGCCCGGCTGCCAGACAATGGTGTCCAGATTGACCTCGCGGATAGTTAACCCCTCAGCCAATCGAGCTGCCAACCAGCTCTTGCCCGATCCCGAGTTACCAATAATCAGAATGCGTTTCATCTATGAGTGCTCTTTTCTGGAACAGATATCTGGAGGCTGGAAAGTAGAGGTGATGACGCGAATGTCCGAATATGCTGCTCTATTCGAACCTACTGGCTATGCCATTACCATCATGCCTTTACGAATTTACCGTCTGTGTATTTATAAAGGTGAATGGTATTTAAATGTGGATACTTATCAAAATTTTTCCATAATGAGGAACGGATGTTTTCATGGGTTGCATCTATTCTTGGTGATGGCCAAAAAGCTAAATATAAATTATTTATCAACATATCTTTTAAAACTGATTCTGCGTATCGCAGTCGCTCATCTATGTATCTATAAGTTCCTTTTTCTGTTTTTTGATTAGTACCATTTAGATATAGCTTATATTCTGCATTCAAATGTATTATTTTAGCAAAATCTTCATTGAAGGCTCGTTTACTAGTATTGCTCTCTGATTCAAGGGCAAAAGTAATCTTTTTTATGAAACTATGTTGATAATCAACGATGCAACTATCTACAAGCCACTCTCCGGATATTTTTTCATATTTATCATTAACCCCAATAACTTTAAGTTTTCCATTTCTTTCAAAACAAACAGTATAAATAGAACTTGCGACCTCATGAACGAAAATGGATGATATTAGTTGGCTAGAGATTTCTTCTTTTTTTTGGGTTTTTTCTTTTGCGTTATGAAAACCAATGTTGATAGCTTGCAAGATAGTGTTATCCATACGATCCTCTGTTTTGCTTATTCGATAATAAAACGTTTGGAGTTTGGAGAGTAGAAGGTTATTTCAAGAATGTCCGAATACGCTTCATTATTCGACTCTGCTGGCCTTAATTTGAGTTCTGTTCCTTACGAACCCATTTTATTTCCAAAGACTCTATTTTGTCTGTGATAATAGAGCGGAAGCAATAAACCCCGTTTAGTCTAATACCTCCATTAAGAACTTGTAGTAAAGAGGTTGAGTAAGATAATCTTGTTCTATCTTTGCTCTGTTGATTGAGAGTAATGAATCCTTCCCATATATGGCCACTCATAGATAAATTAGATACCTGTGTTAGATTACTTGGATCTCGTCCTTGGACAATTGTTGATTCACCTTTCACTGAATGGCCATTTTGATGAATAGTCATCTCCATGCTTGCAGTGATTCCTGATGCTGATGTAACTTCAGCAACCCATGTCCCACTTATATCAACACCTTTATAAATCGTTTTTTGATACCATGGAATAAAATGGTTTATAAAAAATAAACTAATGAGATATAAGAATGCCGCAGTGATGACTCCACTTACAACACCAAGTATTACAGTTTCAAATATATTCATTTTATATCCAAGATGGAAACGTAACTTTAATTAGCAAAACGTAATTGGACGTTCGCGAATGTTTTATCAAAATATTACTTATTGGGCTTCGCTCTGCGTCAACCTACAAACACCACGCTACCGCCCGTGGATTACAGCCTCCAGCCTGCTGCGGTTATCCGGCGATGTGGTGGATGGCGAAACGGCTGCACAGGGTTATCTCTGCAAGAGTGGTTGCCAAGTGGAGCATATTAGTCGAGAGAGGGGCAGGGTAAAACCGCAGTCGGGCAAAAACCTGCCAAAGATCAATAAATTACTTATTAAGTGGCGGCTACTCGCCCACTTGGGACAGTGACCGCAGACAGAGCTTCACATCTTGCCGGGTACAATCGCCACTTAATACTCCAGAAACTTCTCCCCGCAGTGTTCGCAAATTAGATGTTTTACATGGGTGGTCTGGTAGGCCAGTGTTTCACCAAACGCCCAGTTGGTGATGCTGCTGGAAGTAAAGGCTTGCCAGAAGGCTTTGCGCGGATCCTTGGGCATGATGTCCTGGCTGTGATCGCGGGCGACCAGCACCACGATATGGCGGGTACGCTCGCCACATTTGTCACAGCGATGAATTTCACTCGGCGGGTTCTGGTCGTGCGGGTGGCTCATAAATGGGCTCGTGAAGTGAGGCAGGCGCCCATCATATTCCTCTTCACTTGGCTCTCAATCTCTCCTTGCCAGCGCAGTGAGCAGCCTCACATTTTGCGTCCCCTCTTTGTTATTTGCCCGCGCGCCGCAGCCGTGTGCTTCTGGTCGGTGCCCGCTTTTGCGGTTTGCTGGTGAGTGGTGATGATATGGTGGCAGCAGGCTTGCCCAGCTAGTTCAGGCTGATTCTCGCTTCTGCAAATTGGGGGTGATGATATGGCGGTTGGGGGCGAGCTCGGGTTGCTGCATCCGGGTCAGCAGGCGCCTTGCCGCCTGACGGCCGATTTCGCGGGCCGGTGAGCTGACAAAGGTGAGTGCGGGGGAGGTGAGTTCGGCCTCCGCCACATCGTCAAAGCCGAGCAGGGCCACCTGTTGGCCGATGTAGTTGTCCTTGCCCACGGTGCGGCCGCTCGCCTCGACGCCATAGATGGCGCCGAGCGCCACCTCGGGGTAGTGGCAGAGCACGGCGGTCACCTTGGGGTGCTGGTGCAGCAGCTGGGCGATGGTGTCGGCGGCGCTGCGCTGGGTGCGCTCGCACTCCAGTACCCACTCAGGTTTGAAGGGCAGGCCATATTGCAGCAGGCTGGCGCAGTAGCCGCCGATGCGCTCGGCACGGGTGAGGGAGTCGGCTCGCCCGCCGACGTAGGCGATATGGCGGTGGCCCTGCTCGATAAGGTAGGTGGTGGCCTGCTTGGCGGCGTGGGTGTTGTCGGGGCCGATAAAGTCCACGTCATCGCGATAGTAGGAGCGGGCGGCGCACACCACCGGCAGCTCGGAATCGAGCAGGGTCTCCAGGGTTTTGGCCGCCGCGCCGCGCACCGGATTGAAGATGATGCCCGCCACCCCTTGGCGCGACAGGGAGTGGATGCTCTGCTGCAGCCGCTCCGGGCTGTGCCCGCACTGGGTCAGAAACAGCAGATAGCCCTGCTGCTCCAGCACCTCGCTCACCCCGGCGGTCACCTCGGTATAGAAGGGGTCGGTGATGTCGCGCAGGATCAGCCCCACCAGATTGGACTGCTGGCTGCGCAGGTTGGCGGCGGCGCTGTTGGG
Organism: Aeromonas sp. A600620; assembly: GCF_029479985.1. Lineage (NCBI taxonomy): Bacteria > Pseudomonadati > Pseudomonadota > Gammaproteobacteria > Aeromonadales > Aeromonadaceae > Aeromonas > Aeromonas sp. A600620. Next base: position 140,569 of record NZ_JAAKXB010000003.1, read on the forward strand.
CACATAGTCGAGCTCTTTTATCGCCTGTTGCACCCGCTCGGCGGTGGCCGGCGAGATACGTCCCTTGCCGTTAAGCACCATGGAGACGGTGGTGACCGACACTCCCGCCCGCTGGGCGACATCGGTGATCTTGGTGGCTTTGGCAGAGAGGGATTTGGGCGACATAGGGCGAACGGACGACGGACAGTTGAAAGCGAGGCCCCAGCATACCTGCTCAGATGCTCAAGTGAAACGTTACATCACCATTGGGCCGATCCGGCTCACAAATTTGGATCCTTCTGCCAGCCAGCCCCCTTATTCTGTGATCCTGTCGGCACTTGTAAGTTGATAAAACGTTTTATCATCCAGCAAAACCTGATGCTGACCCGCGCCTTTTGCTTCGAGATTGCCTCGAGCGGGGGAGGGCCGCCGCAGATATTGCTGTCTATTCACAAGGAGCCGTTTCATGGCCAAGCCTCAAGCCAAATCCACCATCTGGGAGTTCCTGCAGAGCCTCGGCAAGACCTTTATGTTGCCGGTCGCCCTGCTGGCCTTCTCGGGCATCCTGCTCGGTGTCGGCAGCTCGCTCACCAGCGATGCGGTCAAGCAGAGCATGCCCTTCCTCGACAATACCGTGCTGCAACTGCTGTTCCTCTGGATGACCAAGGTGGGGCTGGTGGCCTTTATCTATCTGCCGGTGATGTTTGCGGTGGCCATTCCGCTCGGGCTGGCGCGAGAAGAGAAGGGGGTCGCGGCCTTTGCCGGTTTCGTCGGCTATGCGGCGCTCAACCTCTCCATCAACTTCTACCTGACCGTGGCCAACGTCATCGGTGACGCGGCGGCGGAAAAGGCCTACGGGGTGAAATCGATCCTCGGCATCAGCTCCATCGACACTGGGATTCTGGGGGCCATCATCGTCGGGGTGATCGTCGCGAAGCTCCACGCCCGTTTCTACACCTACAAGATGCCCGATGCGCTCGCCTTCTTCGGCGGTGCCCGCTTCGTGCCCATTATCACTGTGCTGGTGCTGGGTGTAGTCGGTCTGGTCGTGCCGTTCGCCTGGCCCTGGTTTGCCGCTGGCATCAACGGTATCGGGGCGCTCATCTCCCACGCCGGTCCCTTCGGCCCCTTCCTGTTCGGTACCGGTGAGCGTCTGCTGCTGCCGCTCGGCCTGCACCACATTCTGGTGGCGCTGATCCGCTTTACCGAAGCGGGCGGCACCCAGCTGGTATGCGGTCACGAGGTGAGCGGCGCCCTCAATATCTTCTACGCCGAGCTCTCCTGCGCTGACACTTCCGGTTTCTCGGTCTCAGCCACCTCCTTCCTCTCGCAGGGCAAGATGCCTGCCTTCCTCGGCGGCCTGCCGGGTGCGGCGCTCGCCATGTATCACTGCGCTCGCCCGGAAAATCGCGGCAAGATCAAGGCGCTGCTGGTCTCCGGCGTAGTGGCCTGCGTCATCGGCGGCATCACCGAGCCGCTGGAGTTCCTGTTCCTGTTCGTGGCACCGGTGCTCTACGTCATTCACGCCATCCTGACCGGTCTGGGCTTTATGACCATGGGGCTGCTCGGCGTCACCATCGGCAACACCGATGGTAACCTCATCGATTTTCTGGTGTTCGGCGTGCTGCAAGGCACCGCCACCAAGTGGTATCTGGTGCCGGTCGCGGCGGCCATCTGGTTTGCCATCTACTACAGCGTGTTCCGCTTCGCCATCGTGCGCTTTAACTTGAAGACCCCTGGCCGCGAGATCGAAACTAGCGAGACTGCCCAGCCCGCAGGCAAGAAGGCAGGCAACAGCGGTTACAACGGTGAAATCATCCTTAACGCCCTGGGCGGCGCCGATAACATCCTCGCGCTCGATAACTGCATCACCCGCCTGCGGATGTCGGTGCAGGACATGAGCCGGGTCGATGACAAGGTATTGAAGGCGAACGGTGCCATCGGGGTGATCAAGCTCGACGAGCACAACTTGCAGGTGGTGATCGGCCCGCAGGTGCATCTGGTGAAAAACCAGCTGCAGAGCCTGATGGGGGCCTGAACCGGCCAATAAGATCCGAACGGGGGGCGCAAGCCCCCCTTGTTTGCCTCTCCCAATATGTCTCCTGTTTATGGAGGGAGAAACTTCATGTACGATACTTATGACTTCGACCATGTGGTCGACCGCCACGGCACCTACTGCACCCAGTGGGACTATGTGGCCGACCGTTTTGGCCACGCCGACCTGCTCCCCTTTACCATCTCCGATATGGATTTCGAGACTGCCCCCTGCATTCGCCAGACGTTGGCAACGCGGCTCGAACACGGGGTATTTGGCTACAGCCGCTGGAATCACGACGACTTCAAGGGGGCGGTGAGCGACTGGTTTGCCCACCGCTACGGCGCGAGCCTCGACCCCGAGACGCTGGTCTACGGCCCCTCGGTCATCTATGTGATTGCCCAGCTGGTGAGCCTCTGGTCGGCGCCGGGGGAAGGGGTGCTGGTGCATACCCCCGCCTACGACGCCTTCGGCAATATGCTGGCTGCCAACGATCGGGTGCTGCTGCCTTGCCCGCTCAAAAAATCAGAGGGGAGTTACCAGATCGACTGGCAATGTTTCGAGCAGCAAGCGGCTCGCCCCGATTGCCGGATTTTGCTGCTCTGCAGCCCCCACAACCCCACCGGCCGGGTCTGGACGCGGGATGAACTCGGCCGGATGGCCGCCATCTGCCTGCGCCACGGGGTCAAGGTCATCTCGGACGACATCCATATGGATGTGAGCTTTGCCCGCTACCTGCCGTGGAGCGAAGTAGCGCAAGATGATCACTGGGCGTTGGTGAGCTCGGGCTCCAAATCCTTCAATATTCCCGCCCTTGGCGGAGCCTACGCCTTTATCGCCAACGCAGCGGCGCGGGCCGCCTATCTGCAGCGGCTCAAGGCAGCCCATGGCCTCTCATCGCCCCCCATTCTCGGGGTGCTGGCCCATATCAGCGCCTATCGGGACGGGGCTGCCTGGCTCGATGTCCTGAAAGCCTACCTGCACGGCAATCTCGCCCATGTGGCGGCGCGGCTCAACGCCGCCTTCCCCGCCATCGACTATCGGGTGCCCGAGGGAACCTATCTCGCCTGGATTGACCTGCGCGGTCTTGGCATCGACTCCACCGAACGGATGGATGCGCTGCAAGCCTTGCTGGTGGAGAAATATCGGGTCGCCATCATGCGCGGCGACACCTACGGCCCGGAAGGCACAGGCTATATCCGCCTCAACGTCGGCTGCCCGCGCTCGAAAGTAGATCAAGGACTCGACGCTCTGATCAGCGCACTGGGGGAGGTGGTGTAGAGTAAATTCATTCAACATGAGAAACATAACGGGGCCATCAGTGATGGCCCCGTTATGTGGGGAAATATAAAAAACCGCCCCGGATTTACGGGGCGGTTTTTTATTTTGCGATACCGAGATGAGTCGTGGACGACACAAGGGCTCAGCGATAGCGGCCACGTACCGAGCTGCTGGCACGGCCGGCCATCTTGATCAGGCTCTGGCGGGTGTGCAGGTGGCAGAGCGCGACGCCGAGGGCATCCGCCGCATCCGCCTGCGGGGTGGCGGAGAGTTTCAGCAGATGGGTCACCATATGCTGCACCTGCTCCTTGGCGGCACCGCCAGTGCCCACCACTGCCTGCTTGATCTGGGTAGCAGAGTATTCGCTCACCGGCAGATAGGCGTTGACCGCGGCGACGATGGCGCTGCCCCGGGCCTGCCCCAGTTTCAGGGCCGAGTCGGCGTTGCGGGCCATAAAGACCCGCTCGATGGCAAACTCGGTGGGTTTGAACTGGGTGATGATCTCGCATACCCCGTCATAGACCTGCTTGAGGCGCTCCGGCAGCTCGCCGCAATCGGTGCGGATGCAGCCAGAGCCCAGGTATTCGGCCTTGCCGCCCACGACCCGGATAACCCCGTATCCGGTGATCCGCGATCCCGGATCGATGCCCAAAATAATGCTCATGGGTGTTGATTGCTCTAAACGCGAGTGATGGCCGCCAAGATAGCAAACTGTGGCCCGTTTGGCTGTATGTCCCGGGTCAAGCGGGCAAAGATTGGCCAGCCTGCGTCGAGCGTGGTTAGCCCTTGAACAGCGCTATGGTGTCGCCATCCTGCAGGCTGCCCGCGCCGCGCACCACCACCCGATCCCCCTGCTTGAGGGCGCCGCTCACCGCCACCTGCTGGCTGTCGCCAAACAGCACGGTGACCGGCACCCGATTCACTTTGAGCGATTTGCCGCTTCTCGCCACCTGATAGACCACGCTGCCATCGGTGCCGAGCACCAGAGCGTCCCGGGGCAGCAGCATGCTCTGCTGATCCCCCAGTGGCAGGGCAACCCGTACCGGCGAACCGATGATGAAGTTGCCCGCTTCCGGTTTGAGGCGCAGCTCGATGAGGCGCGATTTGGGATCGGCGCTGGCGGCCCGCTGGTAATAGACGCCGTGACCGCTCAACTGCTCCCCCTCCACCCGCAGCCGGGTTTGCGGCGCCAGCTGCTGGGCCCAGAGAATGGGGGCCTGCAGGCGGATATCCGGCTGATCCGGGTTGACCAGCTCCAGCGCCTGCTCGCCCGCGTCCACATGCTCGCCGGGCTGGATGAAGTGGTTGTTCACCACCCCGTCGAACGGGGCATAGATGTGGCTGCGGCGCAGCTGTTCTTCAATCTGGTTTACCTGTATGGCGGCCAGTCGCTCGGCCAGCGCGGCCTGCTCCACATCGTAACTGGCCTTGTCGTACTGGCTCTGGGAGGCGCTCTTTTGCTGGTGCAGCCGGGTGATCCGCTGGGATTCGGCGCGGGCGAAGCGCAGGTTGCTCTGCCATTTCGCCTGCTCGGCGCGAGCCTGCTCCAGCGAGAGGCGCAGCGCCGTACTGTCGAGGCGCAGCAGCTCGTCCCCTTTTTTGACCCGGCTGCCAAATTCGGCGATCCACTCCACCCGGCCGCTCACTTCGGCGCTGAGCGCCGCTTGCTGGCGACTCGCCACCGTGCCGCTGACCCAGATATTGGCGGCAGCATCCCCTTGGGTCACATCCGCCAGGGTCACCATCTTGCCCTGATCGGCCAATACCGGTAGCGTGCTGCCTGCTATCAGCACAGCGCCAGCCAACATTCGGGTAATCATATGTGTCATCGATGAGCTCCTTGCTCAGGCCCGCTGGCGCAGGGGTTGTGGGATCGCCACCTGCTCCCCGAGACGCAGGAAGGCAGGCAACAGGATCAGGGTAAACAGGGTGCTGCAGCTCATGCCGCCGACAATGACGGTGGCGAGCCCGCGGTAAATTTCGCTCCCCTCGCTCGGGCTCAGCATCAGCGGCAGCATGCCGAAGATGCTGGTGAGACTGGTCATGGCGATGGGACGCATCCGGCTTTGCAGGGCATCGGCCACCGCCAGCTGGCGGCTCATGCCGTCCCGCTCGGCGGTGCGGGTCTGATGCACCAGCAGGATGGCGTTGTTGACCACCAGTCCCAGCAGGATGACAAAGCCGATGATGGTGAGCAGATCCATCGGCAGCGGCACCAGCAGCCCGCTCAGTTGCAGTGCCAGCACGCCGCCAACTGAGGCAAGGGGCAGGGTGAGCAGCACCAGCAGGGCATCCTTGAGGGAGGCAAACACTCCCCACAGCAGCACCAGCAGGATCACCACGGCAAACAGGAAGATGGTCCCCAGATTGTCGAGCGCCTGTTGCAGGCTGTCGGCATTGCCGGCAATGCGCAGCTCGCCACCGGCGGGCAGCAGGGGACGGATGGCGGCAAAACTGCGGTTTTTCAGGGTGTCGATCACCTGCTCCATGGTCATGCCCGCCGGGGGCGCTATCTGCAGGCTGATGCTGCGCCGCCCATCGTCCCGGAAGATGCTGGCCGGGCCCATGTCGTGCTCCACCCGCAACAGCTCGCCAAGGGGAACGATGCGCCCGGAGGGGGTGGCCAGCGGCACTGCCTTCAGCTCGTCCGGATTGGCGGAGCTCTGCCCCATCAGCATGATGTCGAGCCGATCCTCGCCATCGAAATACTCGCCGACCCGCAAGCCGTCGCCAAAGGTCTGGATGATGGTGGGCAGGGGTGTGCGATCCCAGCCCACTTCGGCGAGGCGCCGATCTTGCGGCACCAGTTTGAGCTCGGGGGCGGTGAAGTCGAGACTCGGTTCGGGCCGGATCTGTGCTCCCGGCAGGTCCTTGCTGAGGATCCCCATGCTGGCACGGGCCGCCTGATAGAGCTCGGGCAGGTTACCCCCCTGCAGCAGCAGGGAGACGCCGTTCTCGCTGTCAAAGCCGCCAAACAGCGACCCCTGACCGCCGAACACCCGTGTGTCGGGAATACCCACCAGCAGCTGTTTCATCAACAGGCTCTCCAGCTCCTTGATGCGGTTTTCGTCTTTGGGGCGCACGCCAATCTGGGCGCCCCCCGGGTAGCGCAAGATGTAGTAGTTCTTGAGGGCAGGCTCTTTCTCCCCCTTCATGTAGGGGGCGAGGCGGGCGATCAGGGTATCGATCACCTCTTCGCGCTGGGCCTTGAGGTTGACCCCGGGGGTGAAGTTCATCCAGACATCCACCGCGTCCCGTTTCACGTCCGGCAGATAGTCCATCTTGGGCAGCAGCGCCCAGGTGGCCAGTGCCGGCAGACTCATCATCAGGGTGATGACCGTCCAGCGTTGGCGTGAGGTCGAGGTCCAGCGGATCACATGACGGGTGGTGCGCTGCCACAGCGACGCATAGGGGTCGGTCAGTGTTTCATGTCCCATCCAGCGCGCCGCCACCGCAGGCAGCACGATGACGGCGACCAGCATGGAGACCGTTACGGCGCAGGCGATGGTCAGCGCCAGATCGGCAAACAGTTGGCCCTCCACATCGTTGAGCAGCAGCACCGGCAGGAAGATGGCGACCGTGGTGAGGGTGGATGCCACCAGCGCCGTCCACACCTGACGGGTACCTTCGAGCGCCGCCTCCGCCTTGCTCAAATCCCCCCGCTCGTGGCGCCGGTAGATACTCTCCAGCACCACGATGGCGGCGTCGAGCACCATGCCGACGGCAAAGGCGATGCCTGCCAGCGAGATGATGTTGAGGGTGCGATCCATCACCTTGAGCAGGCAGAAGGTGAGCATGATGCTGATGGGGATGGCGAGGGCAATCATCAGGGTCGCCTTGAGCTGGCGCAGGAAGAGCCAGAGGATGGTGCAGGAGAGCAGCACCCCGAGCCCCAGGTTGGCAGTGACCATGCTGACGGCGCGATTAATGTAGAGGGAGGCATCGAATGACTGCTCCATGTGCAGCCCGACCGGCTCCAGCACCTCGCGGTTGAGCTCGTTCACCCGGGCCTTGATCGCCTCAAGGGAGGCCAGGGCATTGGCGCCGCTCTCCTTGAAGATCTGGGCGGCGATGGCGGTATTGCCGTTCTGGATCCGCAGCACCGGGTTCTCTTCCCTGGCCACCCTTACCTCCGCCACATCCCGCAGATAGATGGGCAGGCCATTGCGCCAGTCCACCACCTTGTCCCCCAGCGTCTCGACATCGTAACGACCGGCGAAGCGCAGCTTGTACTCCCAGCGACCGATGTCGAGGGTACCGGCCGACACGTCCCAGCCGGTGGTGGCGCGGCTGGCCAGCACCGGGATCTCCACCCCCAGCTCGGCGGCGCGATAGGGGTCGAAGCGGATCTGGATCTGACGCTCATTGATCCCCTCGACTGCGACCGTCGAGACCCCTTCGATGCGTTCCAGCTCGGGTTTGACCCGCGCCTCGATCAACGCCTGATGATCATCGATCACCCCTTTGGCGCCGGGCAGTTGCTGGATGAAGAAGAAGGTGAGGGTATCGTTGCTGCTATAGTTGTTGACGTAGGGGCCGCCGATCTTGTCCGGCAATCCCGAGACCCGGTTCAGTCGCGAAATCACGTCGAGTTGGGCCCGTTGCATGTCTGTGCCGAGGGCAAACTCCATGTCGATTTCGGTAAAGCCGGGATAGCTGTTGCTGACAAGGCTCTTGAGCCCTTGCACCCCCTGCATCTCCTGTTCGATGGGGTCGGTGATCTCCGACTCCATCTCCTGGGGCGAGGCTGAACGCCAGCTCACTGAGATGTTGAGGTGTGGACGGTCGATGTCGGGGAACAGCTGGATCGGCAGTCCCCGGATACTGAGCAGGCCCAGCAGGAAAATAAGCACGATCGAGACCGCCACCCAGATGGGGCGTTCGATCGCCGTTTTGGCGAGGTTCATTCACTCTTCCTGAGTTGTTGTTATCGGCCATTCCGCTGGCCTTGCTTCCAAAGCCCCTGCAACAGGGACTCAAGCATTTAACTGGAATTCTCCTAGCTTGTAAATGCATGGTTAACAAACAAAAAACCGGCCACGAGGGCCGGTTTGGTACTGGTTTGCCAAGGGATCAGGCGGCGTGCTCGACCTTGTTTGGCTGCTTGCTTGGTTGCTGGGAGAAGCCTTCCAGCTCGCCCGGAGCGAAGTTGTCTACCTGGATCGCTTCGTAGCGCAGGGCATCGGCGGCCAGCAGCTTGTCCGCTTCGTCCTTGCTCAGGATGGAACCTGCCAGCGCAGCGGCAACCAGCTCCGGCAGCGCCAGTTTGCGGGGCAGTTTGCCCTCTTTCTGGGCCTGCACCAGCTTCTTCTCGTAGGGCTGCACAGCGACCATGGCCTGGAAGGCGCGCTCCATCAGGCCGACCGGATCCGCCTCGTCTTTGCCGACGTAGCACAGCGCCGTCAGACGGTCGCGGAACTCGCCCGGCTTCATCATGGCCAGACAGATGGCGTGGCAGCGATCGTCGGCCGGCATCTTGTAACCGACGCCGAACGGGAACACCACGCGCTTGAGTACGGCACCCGCCACCTTGTTCGGGAAGTTCTGGAAGAAGCCCTCGAACGCCTTGCCAATCAGGTAGAGGTTGCGCTCCACCGCGTACTGCACGAACGGTAGATCGGAGACCATGCGGCCCTGATCCTCGTAATGCTTGAGGGTGGCGGAGGCCAGATAGAGGTGGCTCAGCACGTCCCCCAGACGGGCGGAGATCATCTCCTTGCGCTTGAGATCGCCACCCAGCATCAGCATGGAGACGTCGGCGCACAGGGCCAGCCCTTTACTCATGCGGGAGAGCTGCTTGTAGTAGCGGGCGGTTTCGCCAGCTACCGGCGCGCTGTTGAACTGGCCCAGAGTCAGCCCCTGGAACAGGGAGCCGAAGAAGTTGCCGGCGCCGAAGGCGATGTGCTTCATCAGCAGGGCGTCAAACTTCTCGAGACCGCGTTCCACGTCGGTATCGGCTGCCGCTTCCAGCTCGGCAAACACGTACGGGTGGCAGCGGGTAGCCCCTTGCCCGAAGATCATCAGGTTGCGGGTCAGGATGTTGGCCCCTTCCACCGTGATGGCGACCGGAATACCCATGTAGGCGTAGCCGGTGTAGTTTTTCGGGCCCAGCTGGATGGCTCGACCGGCGTGGATGTCCATGGAGTCATCCATGATCTGGCGTGCCATCTCGGTCATGTGGTACTTGGAGATCGCGGTGACGATGGCCGGTGCCTGACCCAGGTCCAGGGAACCGGCGGTCATGCGACGGGCTCCTTCCAGCTGATAGGTGAGGCCGCCGATACGGGCCAGCGCCTCTTGCACCCCTTCAAACTTGCCGATGGACATGCCGAACTGCTTGCGCACATAGGAGTAGGCGCCCACGGTGCGGCTCGCCATGTGACCACAGGCGGTGCCCAGAGCAGGCAGCGAGATGCCGCGACCGGCGGAGAGGCATTCGACCAGCATACGCCAGCCGCGACCGGCGTAATCCGGGCCGCCGATGATCCAGTCGAGCGGAATGAACACATCCTTGCCGAAGGTCGGGCCGTTCATGAACGCCAGACCCATAGGGTAGTGGCGATCGCCGACGCGCACGCCGGGGTGGCTGGTGGGGATTAGGGCGCAGGTGATGCCGAGCTCTTCCTTGTCACCCAGCAGTTTTTCCGGGTCATAGAGTTTGAACGCCAGCCCCAGCACGGTAGCGCGCGGCGCCAGGGTGATGTAGCGCTTGTTCCAGTTGAGGCGAATACCCAGCACCTCTTCACCCTTGTGCATCCCTTTGCAGACGATTCCCTTGTCAGGAATGGCACCTGCATCGGAGCCCGCCTCCGGCCCGGTCAGGGCGAAGCAGGGCACTTCCTTGCCGTTGGCTAGCCCCGGTAGCCAGAAATCTTTCTGGGCCTGGGTGCCGTAGTGCATCAGCAGCTCACCCGGGCCGAGGGAGTTCGGCACCATGACGGTGACCGCCACGCTCAGGCTCTTGGTGGCAATGCGGGTGACGATGGTGGAGTTGGCTATCGCCGAGAACTCGCGGCCGCCATAGGATTTCGGGATGATCAGGGAGAAGAAGCCTTCCTTCTTCAGATAGTCCCACACCGGTTCCGGCAGGTCTTTGGTTTCGTTGACGATCTTGAAGTCATCGACCATGGCGAGCAGGGTTTCGACCTGATTGTCGATAAAGGCCTGCTCCTCTGCGGTCAGCTCGGCCTTGCCGTAACCGTGCAGTTTTTTCCAGTCGGGGTTGCCGCGAAACAACTCGCCATCCCACCAGACGGAGCCGGCTTCCATGGCCTCCCGCTCGGTAGCTGACAAGGGCGGCAATATTTTTTTGAAGATGCCGAATACCGGACGGGTTACCACCTTTTTACGGATGGAGGGTACGCCGAGCACAACGGCTATCGCCAGCACCAGCAGGACAAGCAATGTGATCATACCGAAGTTCCTTCTATTTCACTGTTTCCGTTGATTTATTGTTGGTTGTTACACGGCCAGGGAGAGCCTGGTCGACTCCACGGGCGCCCCGACTCCGGACGCCAGATAAGGAATAACGTTGCGCACCAGCCCTTCCACATCGAGCTGCTGGCCAAAGTCGGCCAGGGCGATGTCGCGCAGGGCATCGGCAGAGGCCATGGTGAATACGACGGTGCCCAGGGTGAAGTGCAGGCGCCAGAAGAGATCCGCGGGCGACAGGGCCGGATTGGCCTTGGAGATGGCCTGGGTGATCCGCTGCAAAATGGGGCCATAGTGGGCGGTGATAAAGCGGCGCAGGTGGCCCTGGCTGTCGATGTAGCCGCGACCCAGCAGCTGCATGAAGATGGCCGGGCCGTTGGTGCGCACCGCCACCAGCTTCATCAGCGGGTCGACGAAGCTCTCGAACACCTGCAGCAGGGTCAGCTGCTCCTGCGCCATCAGGGTATGCAGGCGTGCATCCAGCTCGGGCATGAACAGGCTCAGATAGCGATCGAGCACCGCCTGGATCAGCACCTTCTTGGAGCCGAAGTGGTAGTTCACCGATGCCAGATTGACGTCGGCCTCGCTGGTGATCAGACGCAAAGAGGTATCGGCGAATCCCCGCTCGGCAAACAGCACTTCAGCGGCGTCGAGAATACGGTTTTTGGTATCGATTTTACTCACTGGACACCTCACTTAAACGAATGTTTAAAAAGTACGTTTCATAACGTGAGGTGTCAAGAGAATGTGAATGAGTGTTAGCGGAATGTTTTTCGATGAAAAAAGCAAAGTGGGCGGAACTTAGTCAAAAAGCAGGACTCTATATCTATGCCACTGCAATTAAACATTAAGTCTCGCCCAACCTGCACCATGCTAGTTGGGCCTTTTTTTGCGCGTTTGTTACCGGTTTGCGGCTTGCAGGCAAAAAAAACCGCCGCAGGGCGCGACGGTGGGGAAAGTGAGTTCGCGTCATCCTGACGGCAAACTGTCGATGCGAGTTCAGGCATGTATCGACGGGGGCAGTATGCCAGCCAGAGCCCCTCAGACTATGTCAGCTTCGCGGTATTTTGTGACAAAGTGTGGCAAGCTCTGGCGTGGCCCAAGCTGCCGCTCTTTGCTATGCTGCCCTTTCAAAATATGAGGGGAGAGAAGATGAAGTACCCGGTCGATACCCACACTCACACCATTGCCAGCACCCACGCCTACAGCACCATCCACGACTATCTGCCCATCGCCAGAGCTAAAGGGATCAAGCTGTTCGCCACCACGGATCACGGCCCCGAGATGGCCGATGCCCCTCATGTCTGGCATTTTGCCAACTTGCCGATATTGCCAAGAGTGGTGGAAGGGGTAGGGATCTTGCGGGGTATCGAGGCCAACATCAAAAACCTCGACGGGGAGATCGATTTTCCCGAGCGCTATGAGTCGCGCCTCGACATGATCATGGCGGGTTTTCATGAGCAGGTATTCCCTCCCTGCGATCAGGCAACCCACACCCAGGCGATGATCAACGCCATCAAGAGTGGCCGGGTCGATATGATCAGCCATCCGGGCAACCCCTCATTTCCCATCGACATTCAGGCGGTGGTCAAGGCGGCTGCGGACTATCGGGTGGCGCTGGAGATCAACAACTCCTCCTTCATTCACTCACGCCCGGGTAGCGAAGGTAACTGCCGTGCCATCGTTGAAGCCGCGCGAGATCTGGGGGCCTACCTCACCTTCGGCTCCGATTCCCACGTCGCCTTCAGCCTCGGCGATTTTGACCATTGCCACCGTCTGGTGACCGAAGCGGGCTTCCCGCAAGAGCGGATCCTGGTGCGCTCCCCCCGCGCCCTGCTCGAATTTCTCGAAAGCCGCGGCCGTGCCCATATCCCCGAGTTTGCCGATCTGTAAATCGGGCTCTAACACCATGAGCCAACTCATAAAATCGAGTTGGCTCAATTGACTTGCCGGTCATTTTTTATGAATGTGGAGAGCAACAAGCCGGTATAGCTCAGTTGGTAGAGCAGCGCATTCGTAATGCGAAGGTCAGGAGTTCGATTCCCCTTATCGGCACCATATAAAACAAAGGGTTGGCTTCTTGGTAAAGCTAGCTCTTTAGCGCATTTGCCCAACACCATGCCCAACACTTCACAGTGTATAGGCTGCCCATGACGGGCGGCTAACTTGTCTTGTACGCAAGAGAGAACACCAGAGGAAAATAAAAGAATCGAGGGGGGATAGGATAGGTCTGTTCGATTATGGGGGAAAATTGCATGGAGGGGAGCAGGGGGTAAGGGAGGTCTTCTTATATATGCAATGAGGCTTGAAAAAATCTCACAGAAAATATGACAAATGGCCCCCTCTGCAAGAGTCAATACAACCCCATGAGCATACTGGCTATAGGGATAGTAATCAGATGGGGGCTGCATGTCTTGAGAGGCGTGAGGGGTAAAGTACCTCTTCTCTATCACCGGATTACTTCATCTTTCACGGCTTCATAGTAGGAATAGTGGGAGTATCGAGCGCATAAGGGTGTAGTGGTCTAATTATCCCGGACACCATTTTAGGTGGTACAGTCGCCACCATGACCTGAGGTGTTCAATGACAAGATTACGTCGCTCATTTACTGCCGCATTCAAACTCGAAGCCGCATCCCTGGTGCTCGACCAGGGATATTCAGTCCCCGAAGCCAGCCGTTCACTGGACGTCGGTGAAACCGTGCTCCGTCGCTGGGTTCAGCAGCTTCAATCCGAACGCAGTGGCACAACCCCAATCAGCAAAGCGCTAACTCCTGAGCAGCAGAAAATCCAGGAGCTGGAAGCCCGTATCAACCGACTCGAACGTGAAAAGGTCATTCTAAAAAAGCTACTGCTCTCTTGATGTCGGACGACTTCACACGTACGCGCTGATAGACCGATTAAGGGAGCAAGCCCCCATCACCCTGGTCTGCTGCGCTTTCGATGTTCCAACATCCTGTTTTTACGACTATCTGGCTCGCAGGCGGACGATTAACCGTGAGCGCATGCAGCATCGCTCTGAGTTGCGCCGTTTGTTCAAAGTGAGCCGGAACTCGGCAGGCAGCCGTGCCTTGATGTCGATGATGCGGGAGTTGGGGTATCAGATTGGTCGATTCAAAGTACGTAACCTGATGAAGGAAGCCGGTCTGGTATCCAAGCAACCGGGCGCTCATCGCTATCAGGTCGCTCGGTCTGAACGACCGGGCATTCCCAATCTGCTGGCCCGCGAATTTGATGTCCAGCAACCCAATCAGGTGTGGTGATATCACCTACGTCTGGGCAGGTGGTCGTTGGTATTACCTGGCAGCGGTGCTTGACCTGTACACCCGGCGGGTCGTGGGCTGGGCGATGTCTGATAAACCTGATGCAGAATTGGCAATCAAAGCACTGGAGATGGCCTATCAGTAGCGGGGTTGCCCATCCGGTGTGCTATTTCACTCCGACCAGGGCAGCCAATATGGCAGCCGGGCATTTCGGCAACGACTGTGGCGTTATCGCATAACCCAGAGCATGAGTCGTCGTGGAAACTGCTGGGATAACGCCCCGATGGAGCGACTGTTCAGAAGCCTGAAGTCAGAGTGGCTCCCGGCTATGGGATATATGAGCTTGCGAGAGGCGAAACGAGATATCAGTTATTACCTGATGGATTACTACAACTGGCGGCGTCCACATCACCACAATGACGGGATACCGCCAGCAAAAGCCGAAGAATGGCCTAACCAAGTGTCCGGATTTAGTTGACCACTACAAGTAGGAGCCTGCCAATTTTGAAAGCATGGATCCACAATTCTCCCGTTTTAGCGCGATTTTTTGTGCCGAGTGAGAAACGGGTCTCACGAGGAGCTCCGTACTGGCGGAGGGCCGGGGGGAAGATCAGGCGGTAGCAGTAGACACCACAGTGGTTTTTGATGAGACCGGGATAGAGCATATGTGACACCTCAGTGTGTCACTCCCTGACCAGCCATAAAGAAAAAGCCCTGACGAATCAGGGCTTTAGCAGGTGGTGGAGCTGGGGGGATTTGAACCCCCGTCCAAAATTACTACATCCTTGGCACTACATGCTTAGTCACTCTTTACATTCGCCAACCCGCTGCGGAGAGACACGCCACGAATTGACTAGCTCGATTGGTTTTAATGCTTCCGCCCCGAGCAGGACTTCCACACGATCCTGTGAAGGATGACCTTCCGATTCCCTAGGACACAGGCAAGCTAGGGTAGAAGGGCTCTATGCAGGTTATTAAGCTGCTAGTGCGTAGTTTTCGTCGTTTGCGACTATTTTTTTGCGGTTTATTAACGAGGCCTACCGCACCTCGGCATGCACCTTGGGTTTCGTGAATCTTGTCGAATCCAGAATCAGCCCCAAGTTGTTAATTGCGATTGTACGCAAAAATGCTGTCATAGCAAGGCGTTGATACCCATTCCCTCTGGCCGCAAGTCTGTTTGCCGATTTATTGTACGCAGCTGAGCCTGAAGAGCCAGCTGCGCCGGGGGAAGGTGAACTGGCGTCCAGATCCTGCCAGTAGCGGGTTAGCCGCGATGCTTGTTCTTCATGATGCGGGCTTTTTCCCGATCCCACTCGCGGGCCTTGGTATCTTCGCGCTTGTCGTGCTCTTTCTTGCCCTTCACCAGGCCGATCTCGACTTTGACCCAGCACTGTTTCCAGTAGAGGGCGAGGGGAACTATGGTGTAGCCCTGACGGGCGATCAGGCTTTCGAGCTTGTCGAGTTCACGACGGCTCAGCAGCAGTTTGCGGGTGCGGGTCGGGTCACATACCACGTGGCTGGAGGCCGCTTGCAGTGGCAGGAAGCTGGAGCCGAACAGATAGGCCTCGCCATCGCGGAAGATGACATAGGCTTCGCTGATGTTGGCCTTGCCCGCCCGCAGGGATTTGACTTCCCACCCTTGCAGGGACAGACCCGCTTCGATCTTCTCTTCGATGAAGTATTCGTGGCGCGCGGTTCTGTTGAGTGCAATGGTGCTGGACCCGGCTTTGTTTTTACTGTTTTTTTTGCTCATGACGGGCGATTTCCGGCAATGACTAGGAGGCTCGTATTATACGTAGGCAGGGGCGGCTGTAAAACGCGCAGCAGGTCAAGTGGTGGCTTTCTGAGCGGTTTGGCTGAGGTTTTACCTCCACAACCCCAAACATGGTGATAAAATCGCGCCGATTGGATGAGGAAAAGCCATGCCCCGAATTACGCGCAGTGCCCTGGTGATGTTCAGTGCAGAACAGATGTTCAAGTTGGTTAACGATGTGGATGCCTATCCGCAGTTTTTGCCCGGCTGTGTTGGCAGCCGTGTCCACGAGGCTGGCGATGACTACATGATGGCGTCGGTCGATGTGGCCAAGGCGGGGATTGCCAAGACCTTTACCACCCGCAATCAGCTGGATGTGAACCGCCAGATCAGGATGGAGCTGGTGGATGGCCCGTTCCGCAAGCTGGCGGGCTGGTGGACCTTTACCCCGCTCGATGTCGACGCCTGCAAGGTGGAGTTTGATCTCGATTTCGAGTTTACCTCCAAGCTTATCGAGGTGGCATTTGGTCAAGTATTCCGCGATCTGGTGAGCTCCATGGTCTCCGCCTTCTCCAACCGGGCGAAGGAGGTCTACGGTGTCTGACCAGCTCAATATCGAGGTTGTCTATGCCTTGCCGCAGCAGCAGACGGTGATTGCCCTGCGGGTGGCGCCCGAGACTTGCGTGCTGGCGGCCATCGAGCAGTCCGGCATCGTGCAAAAGCACCCCGAGATTGACTTGTCGGTCAACAAGTTCGGTATCTACAGCCGCCCGGTGAAAGGGAGCGAGCCGCTGCACGACGGCGATCGCATCGAGATCTACCGTCCACTCATCGCCGATCCCCGCGAGATGCGCAAAAAGCGGGCCGAGAAGGCCAAAGAGGAGGGGCGAGCCGATAGCGTGACCGGTGGTCGCCCCGATGTGCATCGCAAACTCCGCGAGTAGCGCTCAGGTTTTTCTTGCAGAAAAAAGGCGCCGAGGCGCCTTTTTTTGATCCCGTTAGCCGGTGAGCTGGCCGAGGGGATATCAAGAGAGGGCTGCTTCTGCCACACCCAGCCGTGCGCGTGCCCAGGCGGCCAGCAGCTCGACCCCGCTTTGCATCACCCGCTCATCGAAATCGAATTCGTTGTGATGGTGCGGCGCCGCCAGATCGGCCCCCAGGATGAGGTAAGCCGCTTCGCCCCCCTGCTTTTGCACCCGCTCCATCAGAAAACCGGCATCTTCGCTGGCGCCAAAGCGGCGAGTCTGGATGGTGGCGAGCCCTTGCTTGCGGGCCAGCACCGCCAGCTCGGCCTGCAGTGCCGGGCTGTTGTCGAGGGCAATAGCCTCGCCCTGTTTGATGATGCGGTAGGTGACGCCGTGGGCGAGGGCAGTCCCTTCGACGATGCGCTGTACCTGACTGAACATATAGTCGTTGAGCGTGCTGTCGGCGCCGCGGGTCTCACCGCGCAGCTCGGCGTGATCGGGGATGACGTTGCGGCCGCTGCCAGCGTGGAGCTGGCCGACGTTGATACGGGTCATGCCGTCGCGGTGGCGGGGAATGCCGAGCATGGCGGTGGTGGCCATGCAGGCGGCTGCCAGCGCATTGCTGCCAGCGTTGGGTTCGAGCCCTGCGTGGGCGGCGGAGCCCATAAAGTGGACGTCGAACTTGGTGGAGCAGAGGAACTCGGTGGGGTTGATCACCAGCTCGCCGCTGCCAGCGTGAATACCGATATGGAGCGAGAGCAGGGCATCCACGTCATCGAGTGCCCCCCCGGCGGCCAGCGCCTTGCCACCGCGGCACCCCTCTTCGGCGGGCTGGAAGAAGAGCTTGATGCGGCCGCACAGCTGCTCCTTCATCGCCATCAGGCTGCTGGCCAGCCCCATGCCGATGGCGGTGTGGCCATCGTGGGCGCAGGCGTGCATCCACCCCTTGTTGTGGGAGGCAAAACCCTCCTGCTGCGGCTGGTGCTGTTCGGCATCGGACTCTTCCACCTCCACCGCGTCGATATCGAAGCGAAAGGCCAGGGTCGGGCCGGGACGGCCGGTATCCAGCTCCCCCATCAGCCCGGTGACATCGCCGATCCGCTCCAGCCAGTCGGGATGGGCTCCCTGACGGCGGGCACGAGCCTTCTCGGCCGCCACATCCACATCACGCCCCATCATCAGATTGCTGGCCAGCAGTTTGTCGCCGAGCACAATGCGATAACCGAGCTCGCTCAGGTGGTGGGCAATCAGGCTGGTGGTGCGAAACTCTTTCCAGGCGGCTTCCGGCAGGCGGTGCAGGTCGCGGCGCCACAGGATCAGGTGCTCAAGGGTCATCTTGGCTTCCTTGGTGATTCGATTTGTCGGCTATTGTGCCTTTTTTCCCGGCTGACCACACGGGGGCTGCAGCTGGTCGGGGGAGCTGTGAGTGCAAGTGGTGGCTGTTCGGGCCGTGAATAGTGGTGAGCGCCCATAAAAAACGCCTCCACAAGGGAGGCGTTGTCGATAGCTGGTTATCAGGCCGCGTGATGGTAAGCGGAGGCTTCAAACAGCTTCTTGTTGGCCACCAGATCGATGGGGTCAAAATCATCGACGTTGATGGTGCGCAGGCGACTTACCTCGGCGCGGTGCAGCAGCTCGGCTTCGCTCTGGGTCAGTACGCCAGCGGCCAGACCCATGTCGGCCACCTTGTCCAGCGCCATGAAGGGACGCTTGATACCATCGCTCTTGCAGACTTTCTCGAACAGCGGCTCGGCGGCCAGCACGTCATCGAGCGCTTGCTCCAGCAGACCGAAGGGGTTGCCCTCTTCGCGAGTCAGGTATTGGCCCTTGGCCAGGCGGCTGCGGGTCTCGCTCGGGGTTTGCAGCAGACGGGCCACTTGCTGGTCCAGCTTGTCGCACGGACGGTTCAGGTCACGACCCAGCGGCAATACCACGGCGCGCAGGGCAAGGCCAATCCAGCGGTTCGGGAAGTTGCGCAGCAGCTCGTCGATCGCTTCTTGTGCTTTGAACATGGCATCTTGCAGTGCCCAGTGCAGCAGCGGCAGGTCGGCCTGCTGGCGTCCCTCGTCCTGATAGCGCTTGAGGGCGCTGGAGGCCAGATAAAGCTGGCTCAATACGTCGCCAAGGCGGGCGGAGACCCGCTCCTTGCGCTTGAGCTCGCCACCCAGGGTGCCCATCGCCATGTCTGACAGGAACGCCAGGTTGGCCGAGAGGCGGGAGAGCTGCTGGTAGTAGCCCTTGGTCTGATCCTTGTAAGGGGCCGCGGCAAAGCGGGCGCCGGTGATACCGAGCCAGAAGCTGCGTACCAGGTTGCTGATGGCAAAGCCGACGTGGCTGAATACCGCCTTGTCGAAATCTTTCAGCGCCTGCTCCTTGTCGGGATGGCTGGCGGCCAGCATCTCCGGCAGTACATACGGGTGGCAGCGGATAGCGCCCTGACCGTAGATGATCATGCTGCGGGTCAGGATGTTGGCCCCTTCCACCGTCACGGCGATGGGGGCACCCTGATAGCCGCGGGCCAGATAGTTGTTGGGGCCCATGCAGATGGCCTTGCCGCCGTGGATGTCCATGGCATCGATGATGCACTTCTGGGCACGGTCGGTGAGGTGGTATTTGACGATGGCGGAGATGACCGAGGGCTTCTCGCCAAGGTCGATACCGGTCACGGTCAGGTTGGCTGCGGCGCCCATGATGTAGGCGTTGCCGCCGATGCGGGCCAGCGGCTCTTCAATCCCTTCCATCTTGCCGATGGGCAGCTTGAACTGGCGACGGATGCGGCTATATGCGCCGCTCGCCAGGGCCAGCATCTTGACGCCACCTGTGCTGTTGGAGGGCAAGGTGATGCCGCGACCGACCGACAGACACTCGACCAGCATGCGCCAGCCCTGACCGGCCATGGCCGGGCCACCGATGATGAAATCGAGCGGGACGAACACATCCTTGCCCTGGGTCGGGCCGTTCTGGAACGGCACGTTGAGCGGGAAGTGGCGACGGCCGATGCCGACACCCTTGATGTGAGTCGGGATTAGCGCGCAGGTGATGCCGAGCTCTTCCTCTTCGCCCAGCAGGTGTTCCGGATCACGCAGTTTGAAGGCGAGACCCAAGACGGTGGCGATAGGGGCGAGCGTGATATAGCGCTTGTTCCAGGTGAGGCGCATACCGAGCACCTCTTTGCCTTCCCACTCGCCCTTGCAGACGATGCCAAAATCGGGGATGGAACCGGCGTCCGAACCTGCCTCCGGGCTGGTCAGGGCGAAGCAGGGGATCTCTTTACCTACCGCCAGGCGGGGCAGGTAGTAATCTTTCTGCTCGTCGGTGCCGTAGTGCTGCAGCAGTTCGCCCGGGCCCAGCGAGTTGGGTACGCCGACGGTAGAGGCGAGCACGGCGCTGGCGCCGCACAGTTTTTGCAGGACACATGACTGGGCGTAGGCCGAGAACTCCAGACCGCCATATTTCTTCTTGATGATCATGGCGAAGAACTTGTTGTCCTTCAGGTATTGCCACACCTCGGGGGAGAGGTCCGCGCGCTCGTGGGTCACTTCCCAGTCGCTCACCATGCGGCACACTTCCTCGACCGGACCATCCATAAAGGCCTGCTCTTCGGCAGAGAGGGTGCTGACCGGGATGGCGTGCAGCTTTTTCCAGTCCGGGTTGCCCGCGAACAGATCGGCTTCCCACCAGGTGGTGCCCGCTTCAATCGCCTCTTTCTCGGTGCGGGACATCTCCGGCATGATCGATTTGTAGATCTTGAACAGCGGCTTGGTTATTTGATTGCGGCGAAATTCCACCAGATTGAGCGGGATGGCGATCACCGCGAACAGCGCCCATACCAGCAAGGGCACATGACCATAGATGGCGCCAAGCACCAGGGCGGCGCCGGTGACCAGGGTGGAGATGAACAGGGATGCCCGGCGATAGGCCAGGGCTCCGATAACCAGGATCACCCCGAGCAGAGTGAGGGTCGTCGTCATTGCTTGCTCCTTGCGTGTATAAATGTGCCAACTTGGTGTAACTCATCCAGAGGTCTGACCTGTTGGATATGGCCCCTGTTGTAATTCATACGCACAAAGTTATCAAGCTGTTTACATCTTCATTACCTTCTCTCTGTGATCCCCATAACGCTCACGCGCCGCCAGCGCTGTGGCTCGCAGGGGGGCGACTGTGCGATTCGCTTGTGCGAGAATAGCCGCGATCTACACGCACACTAAAAACAGTGGAAGAGACATCATGTACCAAGAATTGATCCGCAATGAACTGACCGAAGCTGCCAGCGTGCTGCAGGCCTTCCTGGCTGATGAGCAGAACCTGAAAAACATCGAAGCGGCCGCCAAACTGCTGGCTGACTCTTTCAAAGAAGAGGGCAAGGTGCTCTCTTGTGGCAACGGTGGCTCCCACTGTGACGCCATGCACTTCGCCGAAGAGCTGACCGGTCGTTACCGCGAGAACCGCCCGGGTTATGCCGGTATCGCCATCTCCGATCCGAGCCACCTCTCCTGCGTCTCCAACGACTTTGGCTATGACTATGTCTTCTCCCGCTACGTAGAAGCGGTCGGCCGCCGTGGCGACGTGTTGCTTGGCATCTCTACCAGCGGCAACTCCGGCAATATCCTGAAAGCCATCGAGGCGGCCCGCGCCAAAGGGATGAAAGTGATCGCCTTGACCGGCAAGGATGGCGGCAAGATGGCAGGTCTGGCGGATGTCGAGATCCGCGTGCCGCACTTTGGCTATGCCGACCGTATTCAGGAAGTGCACATCAAGGTGATCCACATCCTGATCCAGCTGGTCGAAAAAGAGATGGCCAAGTAATCAGGCTGTCACTACCAGACAAGGGCAACGCCGGTAGCATGGTTCGCCATCGGCCGGTTGTTGCCAGTCACAGGGGAAGAGATTGCGCCTTCCCCTGCTGTCTGTCGAACCAGCGTGCTGGTCGAACATGACACAAGCCAAATCATGAAAGGAGTCTGCCGGATATGTGCGAACTGCTCGGCATGAGTGCCAATGTGCCGACCGATATCTGCTTCAGCTTTACCGGGTTGATGCTGCGCGGCGGCAAGACCGGGCCCCACAAGGATGGCTGGGGGATCACCTTTTACGAAGGGAAGGGCTTTCGCACCTTCAAGGATCCCGAGCCCAGCGCCCAATCTCCCATCGCCAGACTGGTACAGGCGCTGCCCATCAAGAGCTGCGCTGTGGTCAGCCACATTCGGCAGGCCAATCGTGGCTGCGTGTCACTGGAAAATACCCACCCCTTTACCCGTGAGCTGTGGGGCCGTTACTGGACCTTCGCCCACAACGGTCAGCTGACCGGTTACAAGAAGCTGCCAACCGGTCGCCACCGTCCGGTAGGGGATACCGACAGCGAACACGCCTTCTGCTGGCTGCTCGACCGGTTGGAGCAGAAGTACCCCAAGCGTCCTGCAAACTTTCCCGCCATGTTTCGCTATATGGCCACCTTGTGTGATGAGCTCAGAGCATTCGGGGTGTTCAACATGCTGCTCTCGGACGGGGAGTATGTGATGAGCTACTGCAGCAACAACCTGCACTGGCTGACTCGCTGCGCGCCATTTGGCGAGGCGAGTTTGCTGGATGAGGAGGTGGTGATCGATTTCCAGAGCGAGACCACACCCAACGATGTGGTGACGCTGGTCACGACGCGGCCGCTGACCGGCAATGAGAACTGGATCAAGATGGCCCCCGGCGAATTCAATCTGTTCCGGCTTGGGGAGCGGGTGGCGACCAATCGGGTTGCGCTTGGGCAAGATAAAAAAATACCAGGGTAGATACCTACCCTGGTTCTTCGCAGCAGCCATAAAAGGCAAAAGGGATGAGAGGTGTTGCTGAGCATCATCACTCTGACGGCATTGAGTGTTGATCAATTGTTAATTTGTGGCAATCAAGTTGTTGTCTTGACGGGCGCTTGAGCATCGCTATTTCGATACTGATCACATTTTTTGCCACTTTATTCCCTGAGCCATCCAATCGGGTGCTTCATCACTGCCTGGTCGTGAGCCACGACATCGAAAACTATCTATAGTATGGTCTGTTTGAATACCGTTCTGGAGGAGCCTCGCATGGAGTGGGTGGATCGCAAGGTGTTGCAGCAGCTGGCAGAGGATATCGGTCCGGATATGCTGCCCGTGGTCATCGCAGTCTTTATTGAAGAGGTGGGCGAGCAGCTGAGTCAGCTCAGACCCCTCTATGAACAGGGAGAGTGGGAGGCGCTGGCTCGGGTGGCGCACAGCATGAAATCATCCTGTGGCAGCTATGGCGCCATGCCGAGTTATCAGCAGGTGATGGCACTTGAGATGGCCAGCAAGCAGGCCGATGTGGCAGAGGCAGAGCGCCAGTTGCAACTGCTGGAGGCCTCCTTGCCTCAGGTGCTCGCGTTTCTTGCCGATTATCAGTAACGGCGCCATGCAGGGGGGCCGGGGCGCCGTGACCGTTGCCTAACGCTGGTTGAGCAGTTGCTGGATGATCCGGTCCAGCGCCAGTTTCAGCTTCAATCGATCGTGCCGATGGGGCAGCTCAAGCTCGCCCAGCTCGGCTTCGATCACACGCCCTTGCCAGTCCCCCGCATCACTCGCGCCCTGTGGGGCCAGGATGGCATCCAGCCGACCCTGACCGACCCGGGACTCCAGCCAGCGACACTGACTCATCAGATCCAGCTGGCTGGCAGGGCCGTTTTCTGCCACCAGATTGCAGACGAAAACCAGCATGGCGCTGCTCTCGTTGATGGCCTGGGCGATCTCGGCCAGCAGCAGTGGCGGCATGATGGAGGTGAGAAAACTGCCCGGCCCCAGAATGATCATGTCCGCCTGCTGCAATGCCAGCACCGCTTCCCGGGTCGCTTGCACCTCCGGCATCAGGCCGAGGGATAGGGGCGGTGTTGCCAGTTGATCGATGGATACCTCTCCCAGGATCTGGGTGCCACACTCCATATGGGCGCAGAGATCGGTGGGAAATTCAGACATGGGTAGCAATTGTGACTCGATTTTGAGCATGTCACTGATCAGCTTGATAGCATCAAGAGGACGGACACAGAGATTATCGAGCGCCAGCAGCATCAGGTTGCCAAGGTTGTGGCCCGCCAGCTCGCCTTTGCCGGCGAAGCGGTACTCGAACAACAGGCTGCCGATGCTGGGATCGGTCACCAGCTGGTTCAGGCAGTTGCGCAGATCGCCCCAGGCGATGCACTCCTGACTCTTGCGCAGGCGTCCGGTCGAGCCACCATCATCTGTGGTGGCGACGATGCCGGTGAGCCGTTGACCGAGAAACGAGAGGGACGAAAGCACTCGTCCCATGCCATGGCCACCACCGATGGCAACGACCCGATCGAAGTCATTGATGTTTTTTTGCCACATATGGGCGTCCTGTTATTGGTCTCAGTTGACCGCTATGTTAGCAAGCGAAGCGAGATAATTGTTTGATAAAGGTATGATTTTTGCTTGAGGCTGACATTCGATAAAACAAGGAGATGGTGTTGAAATTTCTGACCGTTCACTCCCTCGCCCAGAATTCATCGCTGGCGGCCCAAGATATCTGCGCGCAGCTGCGCCACCATGCCGATCAGGCCCCCTCCCTGCTGTTACTCTATTTTACCCAAGCCCATGAAGGGGAGATACTGCGCGACGCGCTCAAACGCCAGTTCCCGACGACCCGCCTGCTTGGGTGCAGCTCTTGCGGTGGCGTCATGACCGAGATGGGACACCACGCCCGAGACGGATATGGGCTGGCAGTTGCTGCCCTGTACGACGAGAAAGGGGCCTTCGGGGTGGCCGGTGCCAGCGGTGACGGGGTGGATGTGCGGCAGTTGCTGCGCCGAGCCATGAGCGACTGTGGTCGACCGGGCGAGCTGCCCCAGTTGATCCTGTTTCATGCCAGTCCCGGCAAGGAGGAGGGGCTGCTGGCCGGTATCGAGGCCGAACTCGGTGCCTCGGTGCCGGTGGTCGGTGGATCCGCGGCTGATAGCAGTGTCAGCGGTGACTGGCAGCTCTGTTGGGATGAGGCGGTGGCTCAGGATGGTATCGGTCTGGCGGTGCTCTATCCTGATTGCCAGCTCGCTTTTCAGTTTCACTCCGGTTATGTGCCTGCCGAATTCAGCGGCGAGATCACCGCCTGCAACGGGCGGGAGGTACTCACCATCGATCATCAGCCTGCCGCCGAGGTCTATGCCCGCTGGTGCGGGCGCGAGCAGCCCTGGCCGGTGGGCGCGATTTTGCGGGAGACCACGCTCACCCCGCTGGCCCGTCAGGTGGGAGCACTGGATGGTATTCCTTATTACAAACTCTCCCATCCCGAAGCTGTGACCGAACAGGGCGGGCTGCGGCTCTTTACCGATGTGGTGCAAGGGGAGCGTCTGCTGTTGATGTACAGCAGTCAGGAAGGGTTGTTGCAGCGCAGCCTCAATGCCATGCGCGTCGAGCCAGGGTATGGGGTCGATGTGGAATTGCAGCCTATCGGCGCTCTCATCATCTTTTGTGCTGGTTGTCGTTTGGCGCTAGGTGATATGTTGTGCCAATTTGTCGAGCAGAGCCAGGCTCGCCTCGGCAAGATCCCTTTTATCACCCCCTTTACCTTCGGCGAGCAGGGGCGACTGCCCAATGGCGAGCTGGCTCACGGCAACCTGATGGTATCGAGTGTGATCTTTCTGACCGCTTGAGCAGAGCAGGATACAAGATGATTGGCAACAGTGAATTGGAAGCCCTTGGCGACAAACTGCAGGCGACCCTGGTCGATCTTATGCGCTGTCGTGAGCGCGAGGCCAAGTATCGTCATGAATCCCATACCCTGCTGAAAGGGGTGGCTACACTGGCTGATGCCAAAACGCTGGAGCAGGTGCTGGAGAGCCTCATTCAAGTGCTCAAGCCCTTTATTGGATTTGAACATGCGGATGTGGTGGCCTGGAGTGGGGAACAGGGCATCACCCACCTCAGTACCGAGCCGGAACAGTGCGGTCGCAGCTGGTTGATGACCCCGGCCTTTGCTCGTGCCATTGCCGGAGAGACGTTGGTGATCTATGACCCGTTCCAGTTGCCTGAGCTGGCACCGCTGGCGAGCGAGCCGGGCTGGGCCAGCCTGATGCTGACCGGGCTGCAGGCCCCCGGCTTTACCGCCGTTATCCTCTGTCGGCACTCGCTGGCCGGCTCCTTCGATCTGACCAGCAAGGCGGCCATGCAGCGCTGCCGTCCGTTGATTTCACAAGCGCTGGTCAACATTGCCTATCGGGCCCGCTTGCAGGAGCAGGTCGATTTAAAAACTCAGGCCCTGCAGGCCAGTGAACGCCGTTTTCGCAGTTTTGCCGCCATGGCCTCCGACTGGTTCTGGGAGACCGATGCCGAACACCGGCTCAGCTATGCTTCCGAGCCCGGTTACCTTGACGAGATGACCCCGCTGGCAACCCGGCCGACCCTCTATGACTATGTCTGCAACAAGCAGAGTACCGAGTCACAGGCATATCTCGACCTATTGGAGCAGCGTAAACCGGTTCGGGCTGTACGCATGCAGGTTGCGATGCTCGACGGCCCCCGCTGGATGGAGGTGAGTGCCGAACCCTGTTTTGATCATGGGGGGGCTTTTACGGGATATCGCGGTACCGCACGCGATATCAGCCACCAGATCCATCGTGAAGAGGAGCTGGCGCGGGCACGGGACGATGCGGAGGCGGCCAACCGTGCCAAATCCCAGTTTCTTGCCATGATGACCCACGAGATCCGCTCCCCCATGAATGCGGTGCTGGGGATGCTCGACCTGGTGCTACACGCCGAGCTGGCACCCGAGCAGAAGCAGTTGCTACGTCATGCCACCCACTCTGCCAGATTGCTGCAGACCATCATCGACGATGTGCTCGATTTCTCTAAAATCGAGTCCCAGACCCTGGTGTTCCATTGCGAGACCTTGCAACCGATCCAGTTGTGTCAATCCGTGATCGAACCGTTGCAGAACCGTGCCGACGGCAAGGGCATAACACTGAGCTATGGGGTAGATGAAGCTGTCCCTGCCGAGCTGCAGGGAGATCCGGTGCGTCTTACCCAGGTGATGGGCAATCTGCTGGACAACGCCCTCAAATTTACCGAACAGGGAGAGGTCACTCTCCATCTGGGTTGGCAGGATGAGAAGCTGCTGATCTCGGTCTCTGACACCGGGATCGGGATCTCTGATGCGGATCAGGCGCTGCTGTTTGAACCCTTCTCCCAGGTCGACAACTCGGCCACCCGGCGTTTTTCCGGTACCGGCCTCGGTCTTGCCATCAGCAAGCGTCTGGTGACGCTTATGGGGGGAGAGATCCACCTGAAGAGCGAGCCGGGCAAGGGAAGCTGTTTCTGGTTCGAACTGCCCGGCATGGCGCTACCCTGCCATAGCCAGCCGCAGCGGGAGGAGGGGGCTTCGGCACTGTTGCCACTGGATGTGCTGGTGGTGGAGGACAGCCCGGTGAATCAGCTGGTGGTGTCGCTGATGCTGCAAAAACTGGTGGGCAAGGTTCGGCTGGCTGCCAATGGTCTGGAAGCGCTGGCGCAGGTGGATGAGCAGCTCCCGGATCTGATCCTGATGGATATGCGGATGCCCCTGATGGATGGACTGGAAGCGACCCGACGCTTGCGTGAGTTGGGATGCACCATGCCTATCGTCGCCCTGACGGCCAATGCGATGGCGGAGGACAAGGCGTGCTGTCTGGCGCAGGGGATGGATGACTTTCTCGCCAAGCCTATCACCTTGTCACGGTTGAGAGAGTGTTTGCAGCGTCACTTTGGTCAGCGGTTGCCGACGCGCGGATAAAAAAAATGGTCAACTTTGTGGGTTGACCAGTTCTTCAGCAAATACTGAAGAGAGCACGGGATAAATCGGGTTGTATCAATCTATATGAAAAATCTGTGCCAACTTTTTCAGGACTCTTTTGTGTTCAATTTTGGCCGTTTAGCGCAGCGGCTCTCTCTTGTTATGGCGTTTTGCGTTCCTACTTACTCGCAAAATGCGAATTTCACATTTTCATTGTTGGAATAATTGCATTTTGCAACGCTGTTTTTGTCATTGTGAAATCAGGCGATGCAGAAATTTACGGGCCGCTTCGCTGTTTTGTTTGGCAATCAGCATCTGCTTTTCATAAATCGGCATCGGCAATATCTCGAGCCAGCGCTGGCAGAGCCAGGCGGCATCTTCAAAGCGCTTGTCCGGATAGAGCTCATCAAGCTCCGGATACTGCTCGAACACTTCCCGCAGGCGATTGACCAGCAGCTTGTCGTTGAAATCTGAGTGGGTGCTCGGCCAGTTGGGCAGCATCTCCACCTTGGCCCGGCGCAGGCCCATCTCGTCTGTTTCCATCTCGTGGATGCAGAAGCGCTCCAGTCCCAGCACCGTCACTCCCAGCAGGCCATCATTAAGGCTGTAGAAGTCAGTCACCTTGACCCGGGTGCCCACCGGCAGAATGCGGCCGGATTGTCCCGAGGTGGTCGACTCTTCCATCACGATGCCAAAGCCCTGATCGTTGATGAATGACTCCTTGAGCATCTGCAGGTGGCGTGGCTCGAACAGACGCAGAGGAAGCTTGCCGCCCGGCAGTATGTGGGAAGGCAAGGGGAACAGTGCCAAAGGTTGTAGTTTCATGTTCCATCCTCCATTGAGTAGTTGCTGAATATGACAATGCAGCGACTGTGCCAGAGAATGAAAAAAGCCACCGGAGGGTGGCTTTTCGGGCGGTTGAGGGCGCTTAGTTGCGCTGCTCCAGATACATGACAGCCGCTTCCACGCGGCTTTGCGCCTCGAGTTTCTTCAGCAGGCTCTTCACGTGAACCTTGACCGTTCCCTCGGAGATATGGAGTACCGAGGCGACCTGTTTGTTGGAGAGGCCTTTTGCAATTTCGCGCAGGATTTGCATTTCGCGACGCGTTAAGCTTTCCAGCTTCTGCTGCAGGTGATCCAGCTCGTAGATGTTTTCGAGATAGGGGCGCAGCGGTTCGCTCAGGATCTGCTTGCCGGTCATCACGTCGGCCAGCTGGGCCAGCAGCAGATCAGGCTCGGTATCCTTGAGCAGGTAGCCGTCGGCACCGGCCTTGAGCAAAGCCACCACATCCTGACGGGCATCGGAGACGGTGAGGATCACTACCCGGGAGGTGATCTCCTCGGCGCGCAGCGCCTTGAGGGTATCGAGGCCGGAGAGCCCCTTCATGTTGAGATCGAGCAGGATCAGATCCGGCTCTGACTCTTTGGCCAGCGCCACGGCATCTGTGCCGTTGGAGGCTTCACCGGTCACCTCCATGTTCTCTTCCAGAGCCAGCAGCTGCACAATCCCTTTGCGCATGAGGGGATGGTCATCTACGACCAGAACTGTGTATTTCATCTCGTCCATCAGGCGTCTCTCGTTAGACTGGTGGGAAAGGTCAGATGCACGCAGGTGCCTTGTGGTTGCTGCTCGTTGATGGTCAGCAGACCGTGCAGTTTGCTGGCGCGCTCGTTCATGATGCTCAACCCGTAATGGTTGATCGCCGAGCTGGCGAGTCCGATCCCGACACCGTCATCTGAAATCTGAACCTCAATGTTACCACTGGCGAGGGTCTCACAGCTAACATCAATCACTTGCGCGTTGGCATGTTTGATGGCATTGAGCACTGCCTCACGGATCAACTGCAAAATGTGGATATGCTGGCCCGCCTCCAAGTCGTTGTCGGCCAGTCCGTAATGGAACCGGATTTCGGCCTGGGTCTGAGGCTGCAGTTGATCAAGCATGACGCGGATCGCTTCCCCCAGATTGGCATCGCCAATGGTGAGACGGAAGGTACCGAGCAGTTCGCGCAACTGGGTATAGGCATTGCTAAGCCCCTCGTCGATCTGCTGCATCGCCTCCTGCGCCTTGTCATGTTGCCCCTTGGCGTAAGAGCGCTTGAGCAGGGTGGACTGGATCTTGAGATAGGAGAGGGCCTGCGCCAGCGAGTCGTGCAGCTCGCGGGCGATCACCGCCCGCTCCTCCATCAGCAGCAGTCGCTGCTGCTGCAGCAGGGTCTGGTCTTTGTGCAGCACCTGAGCCAGCAGCATGGTGAAGTTTTTAATCAACCGCTCATCGATGGGGTGTTGGCTGATGATGTCGAGGCGGCCGAACTCCTGCTCATCCATCTGCAGATAAAAGCTGGCCACCGCATCGAGATCGCCGGGCCAGCCGGTGCGCCCCGAGATATAGACCGGCATGGCATTGTGCTCGAAGCGGGTCAGCCGGATATGGTCGATATGCTGGTGGGCGGCGGCGCGGTCCAGCAGTTTGATGAGGGTACGGGTACTGAGCGGGGCGGCGTGCAGCTTCTGGGCGGTCGAGTAGAGAAACGAGAGCGTGTCGTTGGCCTGTTGCAGCTTGGCGGTTTTCTCTTCCACCTTGTTTTCCAGCTCCCGATAGAGTTTGCCCAGCTCATCGGCCATGGTGACGAAGGCGCGCGATAGCTCCCCCAGTTCGTTTTCGCCGTGGGCGGGCAGCTTAAGATCGAAATCCTGCCGCTGGATCTGGCGGGCACAGTAGACCAGCTGGTTGAGGGGGGCGACCACCTGCTGACGGGTGAAGCGCACCGTGAACCAGGCGATGGTGATGATGGCCAGCAGGCCGAGCCCCTCCGCAAGCGCCAGCATCCGCACCTTGAATTCCACGTGGTACTGCATCTGATTGACGAAATTGTCGATGGCCGCCACAAACTGCTCGGTGTTATCGGTGTACCGTCTGGGGGTACGATCCTCGATGTGCTGGCGCATCACCTGCCACTGGCCGAGCACCTCGCCATAGGTGCGACGCAGGGAGGCAGGAGTGATCCAGCGCTGGGTCTCCTGCAGCTCTTCGGCGTGCAGGGTCTCTTCAAACTGGGAGAGGCGCCCCAGCACGCTGTCGCCCCGCTCGATTTCGTAGGCCATCCGGTAGGCCTGCATCCGCAGCGAACCGG
The DNA here is from genome assembly GCF_029479985.1 of Aeromonas sp. A600620. Classification (NCBI taxonomy): domain Bacteria; kingdom Pseudomonadati; phylum Pseudomonadota; class Gammaproteobacteria; order Aeromonadales; family Aeromonadaceae; genus Aeromonas; species Aeromonas sp. A600620. Next base: position 171,182 of record NZ_JAAKXB010000003.1, read on the forward strand.
AGAGGTTGATCGCCTTGGCATCGGGTACCGAGTAGAAGAGGGTGACCATGGCGACCAGCGCGATCAGGCTGGCCATGAAGAGGATCAACACCATGGCGCGGCCAATGGCACTGCTGACCGAATGGACCCTGAACCGTTTTCCCATACTGATGCGCACCTCTGAATAGTGATAAGGACCCCGCAAGATGCGTGGGAGTGTACTCCAACTTGTGTTAGCATCGAAAAACTAGATGAACTCCGAGCGGTTTTGCCTAAGTCCTAGCGATAGGGGAAAACCAGCCGTCAGCCGACGTTCGAGCTGTAAGGGTCAGGAAAGAAATGCCCTGGCCTCCCGTATTTGGAAAGGTGTTTATGTTGCCACTTGAAGATGGTTTTTCCCGTCGTTTTTACTATTTGCGTCTGTCAGTGACCGATGTGTGCAATTTCCGTTGCACCTATTGCCTGCCTGACGGTTATCGTCCCCCCGAAGGTCACAAAGCGGGGCGTCAACCCTTTCTCTCGATTGACGAGATCCGCCGCGTGGTCAGCGGTTTTGCCGCCATGGGTACTCGCAAGGTGCGCATCACGGGGGGCGAGCCCTCCCTGCGCCGCGATTTCACCGAGATCGTCAAGGTGATTGCCACCACCCCGGGCATCGAGAAGGTCGCCATGACCACCAACGGCTATCGCCTCAAGGAGCGGGCTCAGGAGTGGTTTGATGCCGGACTCAACGCGCTGAATGTCAGTGTCGACAGTCTCGACCCGCGCCAGTTTCACCAGATCACCGGTGAGAACAAACTGGCCGAAGTGATGGAGGGGATCGAAGCAGCACTGGCCGCCGGTTTCAAATCGGTGAAGATCAATGCTGTGCTGCTCAAGGGGCTCAACGACTACCAGCTTGATGCCTTTCTGGGCTGGATCAGGTACAAGCCCATCGAGCTGCGCTTTATCGAGCTGATGCAGACCGGCGAGATGGATACCCTGTTTCGTGACCACCATGTCAGCGGCGAACAGATCAAACAGCGCTTGCTGGAGAGCGGTTGGGTGCAGCAGTTGCGGGGCACGGATGACGGTCCGGCGCAGGTCTTTATGCACCCCGATTCGCAAGGTGGGGTGGGGCTTATCATGCCCTACAGCAAGGATTTCTGTGCCGGTTGCAACCGGCTGCGGGTCTCCTCGCTGGGGAAGCTGCATCTGTGCCTGTTTGGCGACAACGGCATCGACTTGCGGGATCTGCTCGGCGCAGATGGGCAATCTGATGAGCTGCAACAGCGCATTCGCGCGGCACTGGCGGGCAAGAGTGCTACCCATCGTCTCCATGAGGGCAATGCCGGTATCACCCCTCATCTCGCCTCGATCGGCGGATAACCGCAAAAAATCGCCAACGATTAAATAGCAATCCTCACATGGAGGTATTTTAACCGATACCTCCATTTTTATTGCGCTGCAAGGCTTTGATCTGGCGCAAGAATCCCCCCTGTTTATCTCCCTGGTGGTATATCCCTTACCTTGTCAGGGCCGCAATATACACCCACTCTTATAATTGGTATCAAGAATGCCAATCATGGACTCGCACTGTCCCCTTTTTCACCAGAACAGGAGTCAACATGCCGGATGAGATCGATCTTGCCCGCCGCGGCCTGTTCCGGGGGCGGCTGAGAACCGCCGAACCGCCGGTGCAGTTGCCCTGGTCAGTCAACTGGTCGGCATTTGTCGCCGACTGTACCCGCTGCGGGGACTGTCTGGCCGCCTGTCCGGAGCAGATCCTGGTGAATGGCGAGGGCGGTTTTCCGGTGGTCGATTTCCAGCGTGGCGAATGCACCTTCTGCACCGAGTGCGTCACGGTCTGCAAGGTGCCGCTGTTTCGCCCGACCAGCGAGTCCCCCTGGCACTACAAGGCCCATATCGAGGCCAACTGTCTGGCCAATGGTCAGGTGTTTTGCCAGCGCTGTCAGGACAGCTGCGAGCCCAATGCCATTCGCTTTATTCCGGTGCTGGGGCGTGTGCCCACCCCGACGGTCGAGCCGGATCGCTGTAATGGCTGCGGCGCCTGCGTGCAGGATTGTCCGGTTGGCAGCATCAAGGTCGATGGGCGAGCCGCCCCATCCGGTGTTACGAGCCAGTCCACCCTCAAGCAGGAGTCAGAATGAGTCAGAAGCCGTGTGACACAGAAGCCACAATGGATCAGGAGTTCCATGTATCGAGTCTGGTGGTGCTGACCCAGCCCCCCTTGCGCCATCAGCTCGCCGAGCAGATTGGCGCCCTTGAAGGGGCCGAGATCCACGCCGTCAGTGACGAGGGCAAGCTGGTCGTGACCCTGGAAGGTCCGAGCCAGCGGCCGATCATGGCGGCCATTGATGCGATACAGGCGATGCCGGGTGTGCTCTCTGCCGCCCTGATTTACCACCAGTTCGATGAACTGGGCGGTCACTGAAAAGAGTGATGGGATGCCGGGCGTGCCCTCTGCCGCTGATGGCTGGCTCCCGTTCGACAGATTCGACAACTATTACGCGATAAGCAATGTGAGGATATGCCATGAAGCTGAGTCGACGCGACTTTATGAAGGCCAACGCGGTGGCAGCTGCCGCTGCCGTGGCCGGTGTCAGTGCCCCCACGCTGGCAGCCAATCTCATCACCAGTACCGACAAGACTGCCATCCATTGGGATAAGGCTCCCTGCCGCTTCTGCGGTACCGGCTGCTCCGTGCTGGTGGGCTCTCAGGATGGTCGGGTCGTGGCGACTCAGGGCGACCCCGATGCGCCGGTCAACCGTGGCCTCAACTGCATCAAGGGCTACTTCCTCTCCAAGATCATGTACGGCCAGGATCGCCTGACCCAGCCGATGCTGCGGATGAAGAACGGCCAGTTCGACAAGGATGGCGACTTCGCCCCCATCAGCTGGGATCAGGCGTTCGACATCATGGCCGAGAAGTTCAAGGCGACCCTGAAAGAGAAGGGGCCGACCGCCGTCGGCATGTTCGGCTCCGGCCAGTGGACCGTCTGGGAAGGCTATGCTGCCGCCAAGCTGATGAAGGCCGGTTTCCGCTCCAACAACATTGACCCCAATGCCCGTCACTGCATGGCCTCTGCGGTCGTTGGCTTCATGCGTACCTTCGGTATGGATGAGCCGATGGGCTGTTACGACGATATCGAGCAGGCCGATGCGTTCGTGCTGTGGGGCTCTAACATGGCCGAGATGCACCCCATCCTCTGGTCGCGGATGTCTGATCGCCGTCTCTCCAACCCGGATGTGCAGGTGCACGTGCTCTCGACCTTCGAGCACCGCAGCTTCGAGCTGGCGGACAATGGCATGGTGTTCACCCCGCAGACCGATCTGGCGATCCTCAACTATGTTGCCAACTACATCATCCAGAATGACAAGGTGAACTGGGACTTCGTCAACAAGCACACAGTGTTCAAGAAGGGGGCCACCGACATCGGTTACGGCCTGCGCCCGACCGATCCGCTGCAGCAGAAAGCTAAGAACCCGGACAGTGGCGATGCCACGCCGATGACCTTCGAGGAGTTTGCCAAGTTCGTGGCGGATTACGATGTGGAGTCGGTCTCCAAGCTCTCCGGCGTCTCCAAAGAGAAGCTGGAAAAGCTGGCCAAGCTCTATGCCGACCCGAACAAGAAGGTGGTCTCTTACTGGACCATGGGCTTCAACCAGCATACCCGTGGCGTCTGGGCCAACAACCTCTGCTACAACATCCACCTGCTGACCGGCAAAATCTCCGAGCCGGGCAATGGTCCTTTCTCACTGACCGGCCAGCCCTCTGCCTGTGGCACCGCGCGTGAAGTGGGTACCTTTGCCCACCGTCTGCCTGCCGACATGGTGGTGACCGAGCCCAAGCACCGCGCCATTGCCGAGCAGATCTGGAAACTGCCAGAGGGGACCATTCCCGACAAGGTGGGTTTCCACGCCGTGCTGCAGGATCGCATGCTCAAAGATGGCAAGCTCAACGCCTACTGGGTGATGTGCAACAACAACATGCAGGCTGGCCCCAACATGAATACCGATCGCCTGCCTGGCTATCGCGATCCGCGCAACTTCATCGTGGTCTCTGACCCTTACCCGACCGTCACTGCCCAGGCCGCTGACCTCATTCTGCCCACCGCCATGTGGGTGGAGAAAGAGGGGGCCTACGGCAACGCCGAGCGCCGCACCCAGTTCTGGCACCAGCAGGTGAAAGCGCCGGAAGGGGCCAAGTCCGACTTGTGGCAGCTGATGGAGTTCTCCAAGCGCTTCAAGGTGGAAGAGGTGTGGCCAGCTGAGCTGATTGCCAAGATGCCGGAAGTGAAGGGCAAAACCCTGTTCGACGTGCTCTATGCCAACGGTCAGGTCAACCAGTTCCCGAAAGAGCAGAGCAAAGGGCTGCTGAACGACGAAGCCGAGCACTTCGGTTTCTACGTCCAGAAGGGCTTGTTCGAGGAGTACGCCACCTTCGGTCGCGGTCACGGCCACGATCTGGCGCCGTTCGATCAGTACCACGAAGCGCGCGGTCTGCGCTGGCCGGTAGTAGATGGCAAAGAGACCCTGTGGCGCTATCGCGAAGGGTTCGACCCCTATGTGAAAGCGGGCGAGGGGGTGCGTTTTTATGGCAAGCCCGATGGCAAGGCGGTCATCTTCGCCCTGCCGTTCGAGCCCGCCGCCGAGTCGCCCGATAAAGAGTACGATCTGTGGCTCTCCACCGGTCGCGTGCTGGAGCACTGGCACACCGGCACCATGACCCGTCGGGTGCCCGAACTCTATCGCGCCTTCCCGGATGCGGTGCTCTTCATGCACCCGGACGATGCCAAGGCTCGCGGCGTGCGCCGTGGTGAAGAGGTGATTGTCTCCTCCCGCCGTGGCGAGGTGAAGACCCGTGTCGAGACCCGTGGTCGCAACCGTCCGCCGAAAGGACTGGTCTTCATGCCCTTCTTTGATGCGAGCCAGTTGGTCAACAAGCTGACCCTGGACGCCACCGATCCGCTCTCGAAAGAGACCGATTACAAGAAGTGCGCCGTCAAGGTGATGAAGGCTTAAGGCGGGGGAGCGCGAGATGAGTCGTAGTCGTCGCCAGTTTCTGGCCGACATGGCCAAGGGGGCCTGCGGTGTGGGCCTGCTTGGCGTGGGGCTCGGTGGCGTGGCCCGCCAGCAGGCACAAGCTGTGCCTGCCCAAGCGCTGCGTCCGCCCGCCGCTCTCGATGAAACAGAGTTCCTCAGCGCCTGCGTGCGTTGCGGGCTCTGCGTTGAGGCCTGCCCCTACGACACCCTCAAGCTCGCCCGGCTGTTTGACCCTGTGACCACTGGTACCCCCTATTTCAAGGCGCGTGCCGTGCCCTGCGAGATGTGTGATGACATCCCTTGCGTGGTGGCCTGCCCGAGCGGGGCGCTGGATCAGCAGATGACCGACATCGATCAGGCCCGGATGGGGGTGGCAGTGCTCATCGATCACGAGACCTGCCTCAACTATCTGGGGCTGCGCTGCGATGTCTGTTATCGGGTCTGCCCGCTGATTGACAAGGCGATCACTCTTGAGCTGCAGCATAACCAGCGTACCGGTAAACACGCCATGTTCCTGCCCACGGTACACAGCGATGTCTGTACCGGCTGTGGCAAGTGCGAGCATGCCTGCGTGCTGGAGGAGGCCGCCATCAAGGTGGTGCCACGCCAGCTTGCCAAAGGTGAGCTGGGTCATCACTACCGGCTCGGCTGGGAAGAGAAGGCCAAGGCGGGGAACAAGTCGCTCATCGGCGACAGGCTCACCCTGCCCACCCGCAAACCGGAGGGGTTATGAGTCGTTATCCGGGGGAAGAGGCTCGCATCAAGCTGGGGTGGTGGCGTTCCCACCGCTTCCTGCTGTTGCGTCGGCTGAGTCAGTTCAGTGTGCTCGGGCTGTTTTTGCTGGGGCCGCTGGCGGGCATCTGGATCCTCAAGGGCAACCTCTCCAGCTCGCTGTTGCTGGAGACGGTGCCGCTGACCGATCCCCTCACGCTGTTGCAGTCGCTGGCGGCGGGCCACTGGCCCCTCACCACCCTCTGGCTGGGTGCTGCCATTGTGTTGGCCGGTTACTGGCTGGTGGGGGGGCGAGTGTTCTGCTCCTGGGTCTGTCCGGTCAACCTCATCACGGATGCGGCGGCCTGGCTCCGGGGGCGTCTTGGCCTCAAGGGAAATGGCCAGTTCAGCCGTGCGACCCGCTACTGGCTGCTGGCCATGGTGCTGGTGGTGCCAGCGGTGGCCGGGGTGATGGCGTGGGAGCTGGTCAATCCGGTGTCACTGGCCATGCGCGGTCTGCTGTTTGGCATGGGGGCGGGCTGGGCCCTGCTTGCAGCGCTGTTCCTGTTCGATCTCTTCGTAGTTGAGCGGGGCTGGTGCGGTCATCTCTGTCCGGTGGGGGCCTTCTATGCCTTGGTCAACCGGGTCGGATTTATCAAGATTTCTGCCAAGGGGCGCGAGCGGTGCAACAACTGCATGGATTGTTATGCGGTCTGCCCGGAACGTCCCATCCTGCGCGGGCCTGTTCATGGTGCCAAGCGCGGTCACGGGCCCTTGATTGCGGCTCAGGAGTGTACCAACTGTGGCCGCTGCATCGATGTCTGCGCGGAACAAGTTTTTGAAATCACTGTAGGTTTTGCCGTCAAGGCAGAAAAAACGTCGGAGAACAAATAATGAAAAAGCTGATTGGAGCAATGCTGGCCTGCCTGATGGCGGGATCCTTGATGGCAGCGGCCCCCGAGATCACCAACAGTACCGGTGGCCTCAAGTCCGAGCGGGGCGCCACCGATCTGGTGACCGATGCCACCGCCGCGCCCCTAAAAAACTTCCGCAAGGATGGCGCGCCCTACGATCGCCAGTACATGCATCAGCCGCCGCTGATCCCCCACGACATTCGCAACTATGAGGTGGACACCAAGGTCAACAAGTGCCTGGCTTGCCACAGCTTCAAGAATGCCAGTGCCATGAAGGCCCCCAAGATCAGTCCGACTCACTTCGAGACCCGCGACGGCCTGACCCTGGGTGAAGTGTCGCCGCGTCGCTACTTCTGCCTGCAGTGCCATGTGCCGCAAGCGGATGCCAAGCCGCTGGTGGAAAATACCTTTAAACCGGTTGAAGCGCTGAACTGAGGAATCCATAGATGAAATTACCCGGCTTTATCCAGCGTCTGTGGACCACCTTCAAGTCACCATCGAAGGCGGCTCTCTGGGTCATCCTGCTGATGGGCTTCTTCGGTGGCGTGATTTTCTGGGGTGGCTTCAACACCGCCATGGAAGCATCCAACACCGAGGCCTTCTGCACCAGCTGTCACGAGATGAAGGACAACGTGTTCGAGGAGTACCGCGACACCATCCACTACGCCAACCGCTCCGGCGTGCGGGCCAGCTGCCCGGATTGCCATGTACCGCATGAGTGGACCTACAAGATCATCCGCAAGGTGCAGGCTTCCAAGGAGCTGTGGGGCATGATCACCGGCAAGGTGGATACCCGTGAGAAGTTCGAGTCGCACCGGCGCGAGATGGCGGAGCGGGAGTGGCAACGAATGAAAGAGACCGATTCGCGCGAGTGCCGCAACTGCCACAACTTCGAGTACATGGACTTCTCCCTGCAGGGGCAGCGTGCCGCCAAGATGCACTCTACCAATCTGGCCAGTGGTGAAAGTACCTGTATCGACTGTCACAAGGGGATCGCTCACCAGCTGCCCGACATGACCGGGGTGAAAGGGTTCTGATCCTGCGACGACAGGCCGGGTTTGCCCGGCCTGCGTTTTGTTCATATATGGGACAAGCATCAGATTTGTGTGTCTTTTAAATCCCATATCTCGTGAAACCTTTGATAGAATCAGCCCGCCGTCACACGCTTGAGCAAGTTGGTCACCCCTGTCTGCGTCCGTTTTTGCGCCCTGACAGCTGGCCTCTCATACCCCTTCTCTTCCTGCCTCGTTGACGGCCCATAGCCACAAGGAGCTGCCCGATGGGACAGAAACACAACGCATTTATTCCCCTCAAGATCGCCGTGCTGACGGTCTCCGACAGCCGCACCGCCGCCGATGACAGCTCGGGTGACTATCTGGTCTCGGCCCTTACCGACGCGGGCCATCAGCTGGCCGATCGGGCGCTCTGCCCGGACAACCTGTTTCGCATCCGGGCGCGGGTGAGCGAGTGGATTGCCGATGAGGGGGTGCAGGTGGTACTGATTAACGGCGGTACCGGCTTCAACGAACAGAACCGGGTGCCGGAAGCGGTCGGTGTGCTGTTCGAGCGCACCGTACAGGGTTTTGGCGAGATGTTCCGTCAACTCTCTTTTGCCGAGATTAAAGGCTCCGCCATGCAGAGCCGTGCGCTGGCGGGACTCGCCAATCGCACCCTGATCTGCTGTCTGCCGGGCTCCACCGGCGCCTGCCAGCTGGGCTGGGAGCAACTGATCCGCGATCAGCTCGATGCCCGCACCAAGCCGTGCAACTTTGTCTCCCACCTCTGAGAGCAAGCGATGAACCAGATCGATCCCAAGCAGACCCAGCCCAACCTGACGCATCTGAACCAGAGCGGCGAAGCCCATATGGTGGATGTGACCGACAAGCAGGTGACCGAGCGCGAAGCCCGTGCCGAGGCGTTTGTTGCCATGGCCCCCGAGACGCTGGCGCTGATCCTGAGCGGCCAGCACCACAAGGGTGACGTGTTCGCCTCCGCCCGCATCGCTGGCATCATGGCCGCCAAGAAGACCTCCGATCTTATCCCACTCTGCCATCCGCTGGCCTTGACCAAAGTCGAGGTGGAGATAGTGCCGCTGCCCGAGCAGCAAAAGGTGCATATCCGCACCCTCTGCAAGCTCTCCGGCAAGACTGGTGTCGAGATGGAAGCGCTGACCGCCGCGTCGGTAGCGGCGCTGACCATCTACGACATGTGCAAGGCGGTGCAAAAGGACATGGTGATCGAACAGGTGCGGCTGGTAGAGAAAAAGGGCGGCAAGTCCGGCCATTTTCAGCTGGGGTCAAATAGCGGGGAGCAAGCATGATCAAGGTACTGTTTTTTGCGCAAGTAAGAGAGCTGGTGGCCTGCGATGAGCTGAGCCTGCCCTGCGACTATGCCACCGCCGAACAACTGCGTGCGGCGCTCTGTGAACGCGGCGACAAGTGGGCGTTGGCGCTGGAAGCAGGCAAGCTCTTGGTCGCGGTCAATCAGACCCTGGTGCCCCTCGATACCCCCATCAACGATGGCGATGAGGTGGCCTTCTTCCCGCCGGTGACCGGAGGTTAAGGATGAGCGAGATAATGACCGTGGATCGCACCACTGAGCTGTGCGGTGGTGACGAAGTGGCCTTCTTCACTTTCTCTCCAGTAACGACCGGAGGCTGAGCCATGAACGACGTAGCCATTACAGACCGCATTCTGGTGCAGCGTGAGGATTTCTCGCTGGCGGACGAATATGCCCGCCTCGCCACCCGCGCCGACAGTGGCGCCATCGTCACTTTTGTTGGCAAGGTGCGCGACTTCAATCAGGGGGAGGAGGTGAAGGGGCTTGCCCTCGAGCACTACCCCGGCATGACCGAGAAGGCGCTGGCCGATATCGTGCAGGAGGCCCGCCGCCGCTGGCCGCTGCAGGAGTGTACCCTCATTCATCGTATCGGCGAGTTGTGGCTTGGCGATCAGATCGTGCTGGTGGCGGTGAGCAGTGCCCACCGCGACGCCGCCTTTGACGCCTGTCACTTCATCATGGATTTCTTGAAAACCCGGGCGCCGTTCTGGAAAAAAGAGCTGACTGCCGAGGGTGTGCAACGCTGGGTCGAGGCCAAGGAGAGCGACAACGCCGCCGCCGCCCGCTGGCAAGCCTGACCTGTTCATCACGAGGGGCGCAGGTTCAACGGGAACCACGGCCCCGCCAAGGGGCGCGGATGTGCGGGCCCCATCAGGAGAAAGGGAATGAAACCGCTGTTATCTGTTGTCATCGTAGGAGTCTGCGCCGCCACCTTGCATACCGGTGTCGTGCAGGCCGATGAAGTGAAAGTGGCCGTGGCGGCCAACTTCAAGGGAACCATCGAGCGTATCGGCAAGGAGTTCACCGCCAAGACCGGCCACACCCTGGCCATCTCGTCTGCCGCCACCGGAGTGCTCTACACCCAGATCAGTCACGGCGCACCGTTCGATCTCTTCCTCTCCGCCGATGCGGCGACCCCCGAGAAGCTGGAAAAAGAGGGCAAGGGGAGCGATCGCTTCACCTACGCCATCGGCCAGCTGGGGCTGTGGAAGAAGGGGGGGCCGGCCCCTGACGAGGCGACCCTGCGCAGATGGAAAGGCAACCTCGCCATCGCCAATGCCCGTACCGCCCCCTATGGTGCTGCCGCCATGGCGACCCTCACCCATCTCAAAATCGATCCCAAGCAGTACCGGTTGCTGACCGGCGCCAACATCGGCCAGACTTGGCAATTTGTCGACACCGGCAATGCCGAGCTGGGCTTTGTCGCCTGGGCCAATCTGGTGGAAGCGGGCAAGACTGGCGAAGCCTGGGCGGTGCCTGCGAGTTTCTATCCCCCCATCGAGCAGCAGGGGCTGGTATTGAAAAAAGGCGCCGCGGTCGAGGCTCTGGTGGCCTGGCTCAAGGGGCCGGGTCAGGCACAGATCAAGGCAGCTGGTTATGCCTTGCCCCAATAAGGGGATGGGCCTGATGCGATACCTTGAGTGGTCGGCCTTCGGGTCGGCCACTCTTTGCAATGAGGATGGAGACCATGCCGTTGGAGGCATTTATCAACCGGGAGGTCGGCAATGAGTGAAGGGGATCTGCTGGCGGTCTGGCTCACCCTGAAGCTTGCGGCCAGTACCACAGCGATTTTGCTGTTGCTGGCTCCGCCGCTGGCCTGGTGGTTGTCGCGCAGTCAGAATCGGCTGCGGCCGCTGGTGGAGGCGCTGGTGGCGCTGCCGCTGGTGCTGCCCCCCACAGTGCTGGGTTTTTATCTGCTGCTCGCCTTCTCCCCCGAATATGGCTTCGGCGCCTGGTGGCGCGACACCTTTGGTGCCCCGCTCGCCTTCAGCTTTCTCGGCCTGCTGTTTGCCTCCATCCTCTATTCGCTGCCGTTCGTAGTGCAGCCGCTCACCTCCGCCTTCGTCAACATGGGCAACAAGGAATTGGAGGCCGCCGCTACTTTGGGGCTCGGCCCGCTGGAACGCTTCTTCCACATCATCTTGCCGATGACCCTGCCGAGCTTTGTGATGGCGGCGGCGCTGGGCTTTGCCCATACCCTGGGGGAGTTTGGCGTGGTGTTGATGATTGGCGGCAATATCCCCGGCGAAACCCAGGTGCTCTCCATCGCCCTGTTTGATCATGTGGAGGCGATGGACTACCAGAACGCCCATATTCTGGCGGGCGGCCTGATGGCCTTCTCGCTGGTAATGCTGGTGCTGGTCTACGGGGTGTTGCAGCGTAGACAGCGGAGAGTGTTTGGTTGAACCAGCCCGCCACTATGCCGTCAGTGAACGTGCCGCACCGCCATGTCCTGAACCTCCATGCCTGGCGCGAGTTTGGCCCTTTTACCCTCGACTGCGCACTGACCCTCGAACTGGGGGGGATCCTCGGTCTGTTTGGCCCCTCCGGCTGCGGCAAGAGCACACTGCTGCGCATCATCGCCGGACTCGATCGCCGAAGCGGGGATCGCTTGCGGTGGCGCGATCGGGAATATGCTCAACTGCTGCCCGAAGCGCGCCGGATCGGACTGGTGTTTCAGGACTCGCGGCTCTTCCCCCATCTGACGGTGCTTGGCAATCTGCAACTGGCGGCCCGCAAGGGGCGAGGGCGCTGGCAGCCCGAAGCGCTGGCGGCTCGGCTCGGTTTTGCCGATCTGCTGGGGCAGCCTGCCCATGCCCTCTCTGGCGGTCAACGCCAGCGGGTGGCATTGGGGCGGGCGCTGCTGGCCGAGCCTGATCTGCTGCTGCTCGATGAGCCTTTCTCGGCGCTGGATCGGCGCAGCCGCATCCATCAGGCCCATGTGCTCAAGGGGTTGCAGCAGGAGAGCGGCATCCAGATGATCTTCGTCAGTCACGCCATGGAGGAGGTGAGCCTGCTCTGCGATCAGCTGGTGCTGCTGGAAAGTGGCAGGGTCGAGGCACAAGGCAGGCCGAGCGAAATCTTCGCCCGCACCGATCTCTCGCTCGCCACTCGCGACGATGCCGGGGTGATGCTGGATGCGACCCTCTCTCACTACGATGATGACGAGCAGATGGCGACCCTGCAACTCGGCGAGCAGCAGCTGCGGGTTACCATGACCCATGTGCCGGATGAGAGCGGCCCATTGCAGATCAAGGTGGCGGGGCGCGATGTGGTGATTGCTACAGCACCTATCGAGCACTCCAGTCTCTCCAACTGTCTCGTCACCCGTCTGCTGGCGGTGCGCGAGGTGCGCCCCGGCCAGACCCTGTTGCAGTTGGCGCTGGGTGAGCAGATACTGCTGGCCCGGATCACCAGCCGCTCCGCCAGGCGGCTGGCGCTGGCGCCGGAGCAGCAGATCTACGCTTATATCAAGGCGGTGAGTCTGGTCAGCGAAGGCTGATTGGGCGCCGTGCTGATAACGTGGCAGGATAACCACGGGTGACATAACAACAAGAGATGGTTCAGGTGATAAGTCGAGAGGCAATACACTGATGCGCCGCAATCAGGTGATGAAATTCAACGGTCTTTCCCTGCGCAGCGCGGGGGAGGGCCCCTTGCTGTTGCTGCTGCATGGGCTGGGCTCCTCCAGCCTCGACTGGCAGGCGCAGATCGAACGGTTTTCCGAACACTACCGGGTGGTGGCGCTGGACTTGCGCGGCCACGGCCAGAGCATGCAGGAGGGGCCGTTCGATGTGGCGACCCTGGCAGCCGATGTGGTGAACTGGCTCGATGCACAGCCAGAACCCGCCTGGGTCGTGGGATTGTCGCTGGGGGCCATGGTAGCGCTGGAGCTGGCGCTGCAACTGCCCCACAAGGTGCAGGGGCTGGTGCTGGTCAACGGTTTTAGCGAGTTTCTGCTGGAGAGCCCCAAAGAGCAGGAGCGTTACGCCCAGCGCCTCAAGTGGCTGCGCTGGTTCGGTATGCGCCCCCTCGCCTGGTGGCTGGGACGCGAGCTCTTCCCGGGCCCGGATCTGGCACAGGTGCGCCACACCTTCCGGCTGCGTTTCGTGCGCAATAAAAAGAAAACCTACAAGGCGCTGCTGGAGGCGTTACCCGGCTGGTCGGTACGCGCCCGGCTCGGCGCCATCTGGCAGCCGGTGGCCATCATCTCCACCAGTCACGACTACCTGCCGCTGGCCAAACGGGTAGAGCAGTTTGCCGCCTTGCCCAACGCCACCATCCACACCCCCAACGGCCACCACGCCTGGCCTGCGGAAGACCCCTCGGGCTTTAATCACCTGTTGCAACGGATCCTCACGACCCATTGAGGAAGGGGTTGTTAGGTGCAGGTACCAAAAAGCCGAACCACAGGGTTCGGCTTTTTTGATCCCGTTTGCTTTATGGATGGGAGCAGACCGGGCAGTCGGGGCGCTTGGGCAGCTTCATCTCGCGGAAGGTGCTGCTCAGGCCGTCGATCATCAGCAGGCGGCCGCTGTAGCTTTTGCCCATGCCTGCCAAGAGCTTGATAGCTTCCAGCGCTTGCAGGCTACCCACCAATCCCACCACGGGGGCGAGCACACCTGCCTCGACGCAGGTGAGGGCCTGCTCGCCAAACAGGGCGCTGAGGCAGGCGTAGCAGGGCTCATCTTCCTGCCAGGTGAAGCTGCACAGCTGTCCCTCCAGCCGGATGGCGGCGCCGCTGACCAGCGGCACCCTGTGCTGGCGTGCCTTTTGATTCAGCAGGTTGCGAATGGCCAGATTGTCGGTGCAATCCAAGACCAGCTGATGCCGTGGCAGCAGGGTATCGAGCAGCGCTTCATCGGCCACGGCAGCGTGGGTCTCCACCTTGAGCCAGGGATTGAGCGCGCGCAGCGACTGGGCGGCAGAGTCTACTTTGTAGTGACCGATGCGCTCATCGTTGTGCAGCACCTGACGCTGCAGGTTGGAGAGCTCCACCTTGTCGAAATCGACCAGGGTGAGCTGGCCGACCCCGGCAACCGCCAGATACTGGCTGGCGGCGCAGCCAAGGCCACCGGCGCCGATCACCAGCACCCTGGCCTGCTTGAGCGCCTCCTGTCCCTCGAAGTCGAAGGATTTGAGGATGATCTGGCGGTTGTAGCGCAGCAGCTCGGCGTCGCTGAGGATCTCGCTCACAGCAGCAATCCCCCGAATGGCTCGACGGTCACCGTCTCGCCCGCGGCGACGCGGCCCCGCTCGCGCTCAAGGACGATGTAGCAGTTGGCCCGCGACAGGGAGCTGAACACGGCGGAGTCCTGCGAGCCGGTACTGCGCACCTCGAGGCCATTTGGCCCCTGGCTCAGGATGCCGCGCTGGAAGTCGAGTCGGCCCGGGCTCTTTTTGAGCGGCTCGGTCGCAATGGCCTGCAACTGAAGTGGCCGCTCGAAGTGCTGACCTGCGAGCTTGGCCAGCGCCGGTTGCACCAGCTGATCGAAGGTGACCATGGCGGAGACCGGGTTGCCCGGCAGGCCGAAGAACCAGGCGTGGGGCAGGCGACCAAAGGCAAACGGTTTGCCCGGCTTGATGGCGAGCTTCCAGAAGCCAATCTCGCCGAGCTCGTCCAGCAGCTGTTTGGTGAAGTCCGCTTCCCCCACCGAGACGCCGCCAGTGGTGATGAGCACGTCGGCCTCTTTATCGGCACGGATAAAGGCGGCGCGCAGTTGGGCGGGATCGTCCGGGATGATGCCAAGGTCGAGACAGTCGCAGCCCATGCGTGCCAGCATGGCCCGCACGCCGTAGCGGTTGGAGTCATAGATATCGCCGTGAGCGAGCGGGGTGCCGACCGGTTTGAGCTCATCGCCGGTGCTGAAAATAGCCACTTTCAGTGGGCGGCGCACCGCGACGGTGGCCACGCCAAGGGAGGCCAGCAGCGGCATCTCTCTTGGGGTGAGGCGAGTACCGGCTGGCAGCACACAGGTGCCCTTGCCTATATCGCTGCCGGCGCGGCGGATATTCTGGCCCGGTTCGGGTTGTGCCAGAAAAGTGATCCGATCGCCGTCGGCCTGCGTTTCTTCCTGCATCACCACCGCATCTGTGCCTGCGGGGATTGGGGCGCCGGTCATGATCCGCACGCAGTGGCCAGCGGGCCATTCGCCCTGATAGGGCTGACCGGCGAAGGCTTTGCCCGCCATGATGAGCGGGGTTCCGCTGGCGAGATCCGCAAGGCGCACGGCGTAACCATCCATGGCGGAGTTGTCGAATGGGGGCACGGCGAGGGGAGAGGCGATATCACAGGCCAGTACCCGGCCAAGGGCCTGTGGCAGGGGCAGCTGCTCGCTGTCGCAGCAGCAGGCGAGTTGTTCCAGCATCCCTTGCAGGGCATCGCTTAAGGGGAGTAGTCCGCTGGTATCAAATCCCATCGTCATGACCTCTTTCTATGATTGAAGGCGGGATTATCACAAAAATCCCCGGGGATGGGCAGGTTATCTCAAGGGAATCTCGGGGTAATCGGCGCAAAAACGGGGGTAGATGGCCATAAAGTATGAGGTGACGCACAAGTTGACTTGAATCTTGGCGGCAATGGCCGTTTACTATGCCGCCATAACAGATGGCCGTCACATCCTGTGTGGTGACCATTACAGCGATACCGTCGGCCCTGTGCGCCGCCATAACATAGGGTGTTGCTCCTTGAGCAGCCCTCACAGTCCCTGAGCGTGGGAGAAAAGACAATGACAACCTTAAGTTCGGAAGCCTTGCTGGTCAGGGCTGCCCTCGAAGCCCAGGGACTGGAAACCCCCCTGGTTGCCAACGAGCTGAACAGTCAGCAGAAGCGGGAGAAGATCGAAGGCCATATGCGCTCCATCATGGAGACACTGGGGCTGGATTTGGCCGATGACAGTCTGGCCGAGACACCGCACCGCATCGCCAAGATGTACGTCAACGAGATCTTCTCCGGCCTCGATTATTCCACCTTCCCCAAGGTGACGGTGATCGAGAACAAGATGCAGGTGGACGAGATGATCATGGTGCGGGACATCAGCCTCACCAGCACCTGCGAACACCACTTCGTCACCATCGATGGCATGGCCCATGTGGCCTATATCCCTCGCGGCAAGGTGATTGGCTTGTCGAAAATCAACCGCATCGTGCAGTTCTTCGCCCGTCGTCCCCAGGTGCAGGAGCGGCTGACCCAGCAGATCCTGCTGGCGCTTCAGACCCTGCTAGGTACCAAGGACGTGGCTATCAGCATCAAGGCGACCCACTACTGCGTCAAGGCGCGGGGGGTGATGGACTCCACCTCCTACACCACCACCACCTCCCTCGGCGGTGTCTTCAAGACCCAGCCCGATACCCGGGCCGAATTTCTCGGTGGCCTGCGCGGATAAGATGGCGGTTGTTTTGTAACCGCCATGCTGAATAAACGAGACGCCAGCTGCCATTGCTGGCGTTTTTCATTGGTCCCGAATGAGAGTGGCGGTCTGCCACTGCTTGGCCCGCGTGGCTTGCCCTATGCAAACGTTATGCATTTTTTCGATTTATTCATCTGAGCGATATATTTAATCGAACACGAAAAAAACTTCGCTTTCACCTTACAAAAAGTAACCGGACAGACTCTTTCCGAACCGCCACGATCCGGTTACTCTAGCGCCCCCTCACGGCTCTCGCTGCCGCTCATGGAATTCAGAGATATTCATCAAGGTTGGATGGTGCGCCACTGAACAAGTGGCCAGATAGTTCATGCCAGGAGGGCGTGAACCGGACGAGTGCTACGAATTTAACGACCACCAGGATATCCCATGAATACCAGTTCCATGACCATAGGTAAAAAGCTCACCGCCGGCTTTGCAGTGCTCGGTTTGATGGTCGCCTTTATCGGCGGCTTCTCGTTGCTGGAGTTCAGCAACATGAACCGGGCGGCTATCGGTTTTACCGACAGCATCCTGCCTGCCGTCAACCGCACCAATGACATTGGCGACAGCATCAGCGAGTTGCGTCGTTATGAGCTTGGTCTGTTTCTGGTCGCCGCTGATCCCCAGAAGCGTGCCGAGTACCGCACCATGGCCGCGCAGTTGGTGGAACGACTCAAACAGCAGATGATCGACCATGACAAGACCATCTGGGCGCAGGATGTTGAAGAGCGTCGCACTTTCGATATCGTAAAGTCCGACTGGGCAAGCTACCTGGCCCTGCACCAGCAGGTTAAGCAGTTGCAGGATAGCGGCCTGATGAGCGAGGCCCAGAGCGTCTTCATGGAGCAGGGGATCCCCCTCTACAACAACCTGCACAAGTCGGTGGCGGATCTTATTCGCATTAACCACGGTTATGCGACCGAGTCGCGCAAGGTTGTGGTTGCCTCCTACGACTCCGCCAAGCTGAGCGTTACCATCGCGCTGGTGATTGGTCTGATCCTTGTGGTGGTGCTCTCAGTGGTACTGACTCGCCAGATCCGCGACCCGCTGATCATGCTGGCCCGTCAGGCCCAGCGTATTGCCAATGGCGATCTGGGTCAGGGCGAACTGCAGCAGTGGATCCGCGACAGCCGCTTCAACCGCGACGAACTGGGCCAGCTGGGTTCCGCCATCAACCGGATGCAGGGCTCCCTCTCCGATCTGGTGAGCGAGATCGCTGGCTCCGTGAGCCAACTCAGCAGTGCGGTGGAGGAGGTGAGCGCCATCTCCAGCCAGTCTGCCAGCGGCATGGCCATCCAGCAGAACGAAGTCTCCCAGGTGGCGACTGCCATGAATGAGATGCAGTCCACCGTCAACGAAGTAGCCCGCAACACCACGGATGCCATGAGCGCCGCCAAGGATGCCTCCCGCACCTCCGCTGCTGGCAGCGAAGTGGTGCGCAGCTCGATTACCAGCATCGAAGAGGTGTCGGTCAAGATTGAACAGGCGGGCATAGTGGTGCAGCAGCTGGAGGCCGACAGCGCCAACATCAGCGTGGTGCTGGATGTGATCCGCGATATCGCCGGTCAGACCAATCTGCTGGCCCTTAACGCCGCCATCGAAGCGGCCCGTGCCGGTGAGCAGGGTCGTGGTTTTGCGGTCGTTGCGGATGAAGTGCGTTCATTGGCCCAGCGTACCCAGGACTCCACCGCCGAGATCAGCAAGATGATCGAGCTGTTGCAGAGCCGCGCCGCCGAGGCGGGCAACGCCATGCAGCTGAGTCGTCACCAGATGCAGGAGAGTGTCGGTCTGGCACGGGATGCTGGTACCAGTATCGAGACCATCAACGGTGCCGTGGTGCGCATCACCGACATGAACACCCTGATCGCCACCGCCACCGAAGAGCAGAACGCGGTGACCGAAGAGCTCAACCGCAGCATCGTCAACATTCACAATGCCGCTGACGAGAATGCCCAGGGCGCTCATCAGATCGCCCAGGCTTGCGTCGAGCTGAGCAAGCTGGCCAACACCCTGCACCATATGACCCAGCGCTTCACCCTCTAAGGGTTGATGCATGGATAACAGAAGGCCCCGCCAATTGGCTGGGCCTTGTTGTTTCTGGCGTTGTGGAAGGGCTCAGCTCAGGCCGACTATCTCGCCGTTCTCATCGATATCGATATGGCGATAGGCAGGCAGACTGCCCAGCCCCGGCATGGTCATGATGGGGCCCGCCAGCGCATAGACGAACCCGGCACCGGCGCAGAGCTTCACCTCGTCGATGGGCACCTCGAAATCGGTCGGTACCCCTTTGAGGGCTGGGTCGTGGCTGATGGAGAGCGGCGTCTTGGCTACGCAGATGGGCAAGTGATCCCACCCTTCGGCGGAGAGTTGCGCCAGCTGCTGGCGCGCTCTGTCGGAGAGCTGCACTCCGCGGCCGCCGTAGCCGCACTCCACCAGGGTCGCCAGCTTGCCGTCGAGGCTCATCTCATCGGGGTAGAGCAGTTTCACCTTGCCGGGTTGCTCGCAGGCGGCCACCACGGCGCGGGCCAGCTCGCTGGCACCGGCACCACCCTGAGTGAAGGCGTTGGAGATGGCCGCGCCACAGGCACCGGCTTGCTGCGCTTCATGGGCCAGCAGCGCCAGTTCGGCCTCGCTGTCGGTGGGGAAGCGGTTGATGGCGACCACCACCGGCACCCCGTAGCGGCGGGCGTTCCGGATATGCCAGGCGAGGTTGGCGCAGCCCTGCTTGAGGGTCGGCAGATCTTCCCCTTGCAGGCTGGCTGGCAGCGGCTGGCCCGGGCGGATATCGAGCAGGCCGCTGTTGGCCTTGAGGCCGCGCACCGTGGCCACCAGCACCACGCAGGCGGGGGTAATACCGGATTGGCGGCTCTTGATGTTGAAGAACTTCTCCAGCCCCATGTCGGAGCCAAAACCTGCTTCGGTCACCACATAGTCGGTCAGGCCAAGGGCGATGCGATCGGCGATCACCGAGGAGTTGCCGTGGGCGATGTTGGCAAAGGGGCCGGCGTGCACCAGCACCGGCGTCTGCTCGGTGGTCTGCATCAGGGTCGGTTGCAGCGCATCTTTGAGCAGCACCGTCATGGCGCCCGCCACTTCCAACTGTTCGGCGGTGATGGGCTTGCCGTGGATATCGCGGGCCAGCTGGATGCGGCCAATACGAGCGCGCAGCTCCTTGAGATCGCTTGCCAGCGCCAGAATGGCCATCAGTTCGGAGGCGGCGGTGATGACGAAGCGATCGCTGCGCTCCACACCATCGGCAGCGCCCCCCTGTCCAATCGTGAGGTGGCGCAGTGCGCGGTCATTCATGTCGAGGGTGCGTGGCCAGAGAATGTTGTCAGCATCGATATCGAGCCGCGGCAGGCCGGTTTTGGCGCTGAACTGGTCGCCGAGTTTACGCTCATGGAACAGGCGGGCATCGAGGGCTGCCGCCGCCAGATTGTGGGCCGCCGTCAGGGCGTGAAAATCGCCGGTGAGGTGGAGGTTCATCTCCTCCATCGGCACCACCTGGGCGTGGCCGCCACCAGCGGCCCCTCCCTTGACCCCGAATACCGGCCCGAGGCTCGGTTGGCGGATGGTTGCGATGCTGGGCTGGCCGATATGGTTGAGCCCCATGGAGAGGCCAAGGGTGGTCACCGTTTTCCCTTCACCGAGCGGGGTCGGGGTGATAGCGCTCACCAGTACCAGCTTGCCGCGCTGTGTGGGTTGAGACGTGAGCAGGTCGAGGCTGAGCTTGCCTTTGTAGTGGCCATGAGGGCTGAGCAGGTGCTGGGGGATGGCGAGGCGTTCGGCCAGCGCGTGGATTGAGAGACGGGGGGACTGGCGGGAGATCTCGATATCGCTTAGCATCAGCACCTCGTTGGCATATCTGGGTAAAATATGCGGCGCAGTCTAGTGGAATATAACGGGTAATCCAATGACGAAAACGATTTTATTTGGTGAGGGTGAGGTTCGTCAGAATCCTGTTCGGCTGGATCTCAACGCACTCTATCATCCCCCCAGGCAGCCGATGACGGCGCTGGGGATTGTCAGCGCGCTGGTGCCGTTGTTTGGTTTCGGCTGGCAGGCGATGACCCAGGACCCCGAAACCCAGCTGCGCCACGAGATCCGCAAACGGGTCAACAAGCACAAGACCGACGAGGCAAACCTTATTTTGATCCTGCAGCTGGCCGCCATGTTTGACTGCCCCGAGATTGAAGTGGCGCTCCCCTATGCCTTCAGTGAACAGCAGTTGTCGGTGATACGCACCCGTTTGCCACGCTGGCAGTTAAGCCTCGAGCAGGCGCGTCTGCTGGCAACGCTCGCCCCCGCAGCGGCCCCCAGCCAACGTTAGGTTGTCTGCCGGGCCAGCAGGCCGGAAAGTCAGAGCAAACCGTCAGCGTTGACCATCAGGTCGTCGCATCCCACTGTTGCGGGGCGAGATAGCGCTCCTGCACGAACTCGATAAAGCAGCGCACCTTGGCCGAGACGAAGCGGCGGTGCGGATAGACCGCATAAAGTCCCACCTCTCCCTTGTCCCACTCCGGCAGCAGGCTGACCAGCTGTCCTGACCGCAGGGCCTCCCCCACGATAAAGGTGGGCTGCAATATGATGCCCTGATCATCACAAGCGGCGCGGGTCAGCGCCACCCCGTTGTTGGCCCGCAGCGGCCCCTGTGGCCGGATGCTCTGCTGCTCGTTTCCCCGTTTGAAGTGCCACTCCGGCTGGGTCAGGGTGTAGATCAGACAGTCGTGCTGCTTGAGATCCTCGGGTTTTTCCGGTCTGCCCTTGCGCGCTAGATAGGCGGGGCTGGCGCAAAGCTCGACCCGAATGGTGGCAAGCTGGCGCGCCACCAGCGAGGAGTCGCTGAGGTGGCCGATCCGCAGCGCCAGATCGAACCCCTCTTCCACCAGCGCGACCCGCCGGTCGCTGTACTCGATATCGAGCTTGAGATCGGGAAAGCGCTGGCGAAACAGCGGCAGGGCGGGGGAGAGGTGCAGATAGCCAAAATCCATCGGCACCGAGAGCTTGAGGGTACCGTTCGGCTGCTGGTTGTGGTGGGTCAGCTGGCTGTGGGTCTCTTCCAACTCCGCCAGCAGGGCGAGGGAGCGCTGGTAGTAGAACTGGCCCGCTTCGGTGGGATTGACCTGACGGGTGGTGCGCGACAGCAGCCGGGTGGCGAGGGACTCCTCCAGCTGCTGCATTAGCTTGGAGGCCATGGCGACCGAGATGCCGAGCTGGTTGGCGGCCTTGGTAAAGCTCTGGCACTCCACCACCTTGATAAAGGTACGCATGGCGGCGATCTGGTCCATTTTCCATCCTCAGTAAATAATGAATTTAATAAATCACTGATTATTCATCTTCAGAACGAGGTTAGCATTTTAACCACTGATGTGAACCCCAAGATGAAGGAACGAACGGATGAAAATGACCAAGGCTCTGCTGGCCTCCTGCCTGTTTATGGTTACCCCTCTGATGGCGGCGGATTACGATGTGGATGCGGCGCACACCACGGTGCAGTTCAAGGTGGGTCACCTGGGCTTCTCCGAGCTGGTGGGTCGCTTCAACACCTTCAGCGGCACCTTCAGCATGGATGACGCCAACCCGGCGGCCGCCAAGGCGAGCTTTGAAGTGGATGCCGCCAGCGTCGACTCCAATCACGAGGCCCGCGACAAGCACCTGCGCAGTCCGGACTTCCTCGACGTGAAGCAGTATCCCAAGATGACCTTCGTCAGCTCCGCTTACGAGGGCACCAAGGATAAAGGCGTGCTGAAAGGGACCCTGACTCTGCACGGTGTCTCCAAGGAAGTGGCCTTCGATCTGGTCAAGATCGGTGAGGGCAAGGATCCCTGGGGCGGCTACCGCAGCGGCTTCAACGCCTCCACCACCATCAAGCGCAGTGACTTTGGCGTGAGCTACATGCTGCCCGGCATTCCGGACGAGATGAACATCAACCTGTTTGTCGAAGGCGTGCGCAAGTAATGGGCGCGGAACTTCTGCTGCAAACCCTGGCGGCTCCTCTGGGAGCCGCTTTGCTATCGTGGCGCTGGCCGCGACTGGGTTATCTGTGGGGCGCGCTGGCGCTCTGGCTGGTGGGCTCATTGCTCGGCGGTCTCTATGGTATTCCGGCCAAGGCGTGGCAGTGGCTGCCGCTGACCCTGCTGGTGCCCGCCATTGCGGCTCAGGTGAACGATCTGCGCGGTTCACTGCTGCTCTTTGCGGTGTTCAGTGCGCTGGTGTGGTGGCAGGGATTGGCCTCGGTACTGGCGAGCGAACCCGGGATCTGGCTGGCGCTACTGCCCGCCATCCTCTGGTTTGGCTGGAGCACCTTGCGCTGTGATAGCCGCGAGGGGCTCGGGTTTGCCCTCGGCTTTATCTGGCTGGCGCTGGTGATCGGCATCGATGGTAGCCTGCTGATTGCCCAGTTGGCCGGTGCGCTGGCCGCTTTCGCCGGTTTTCGCGCCCTGCTTGCCACCTTTGTTGGCATCAAGGTAGCCCCAGCCGGTCTGGCGCTGGCCCTCGCCTTCGTCCAGATGCTGGCCTGGCAATATGTGGAGGTGCCGCTGGTGGTGTTGCTGCCGGTCTGGTTGCTGCCGCTGCTGGAGTGGGCGTTACGTGACAAACCCTGGCCAGTGCGTTGGAGTGGGCTGATCCTGCTCGCTGCCGCGGAAACCGGGCTCAGCCTATGGTGGGTCTGGCCTGCTGCTTCTTTGTACTGATACTTGTGTGGAAAATGGTCAAATGGCGCCATTTTTGCATACTCGCTCATACTCTTGGTAGATAATGATTGAGCCCCCTATGTGTTTCAGATAAAAAGGATTTTCATTTTATTTGGACACACACAGAACCCGGCCGCGCCGGGTTCTGTTTGCCTGCTTTGCGGCACATAAGGAGGCCACAGTTGCGCAGTCAAGGATCTGAGCATCTGTTTTTTCGCCATTTCACCGGACAGGGACGTATCGATGGTCTCTGCATTCTGCTGGTCACTCACCTGCTTCCCGATCGCCCCCGTTTTATCGACGCTCTCGGTCAGATTGGACGGATTGGCGCCATTTTGCCCAAACCGAAATCGGTACACCGTCCGACCCTGGAGTGGGTATCCCAGCACTATCCGGTGCTGCCCCTCAACCGGCGCTGGACCAATGAACCCGACAGTCTCATCCAGCAGATTGCGCCGCTGGTGGCCCCCCACGAGCGGTTGCTGATCCTCGATATAGGCGGTTACTTTGCCAAAACCCAGGTGATCTTGAGTGAATACTTCGGCCCCCGTTTCCTCGGGGTGGTGGAGATGACCGAGAACGGCCATCAACGCTATGAACAGGAGGTGCTGGCGACTCCGGTGGTGTCGGTGGCGCGCAGCCCCCTCAAGCAGGCCGAGGATATCCAGATTGGTTTGAGCGTGGTCTACTCCGCGGAGTCGCTGGCTCGTAACCTCAACCGTACTTTCAACGTCTGCGAAGCCGTGCTGTTTGGCTATGGCAAGGTGGGGCGCAGCATCGCCCGCGACCTGCGCTGTCGCAACCTCCATCTCGGGCTGGTGGAGACCGATGTGCTGCGACAGGTCGAAGCGCTCTCTCACGGTTTTCGCTTGATCACCAAGGCTGAAGCCTTGAGCCGCGCCGAGCTGGTGATCTGCTCTACCGGCAACGGCTCACTGGATTTGGCGGATCTGCAGGCGCTGCGCCCCGGCACCATGGTCGCCTCGGTCACCTCGGCCGATGACGAGTTTGCCTTCTCGCTGGCCCAGTTGCCGTGGCCGAGCGAAGAGGTGTGCCCCCATGTGCTGGCCCTCAACCGGCCGGATGGTACCCAGATCTACCTGCTCAACCGGGGCGAGGCGGTCAACTTCGTCCATGGCGCCGTGATTGGCGAATATGTCTATCTGGTGCTGGCGGAGATCATGGAAGGGATCCGGATGCTGGCGGCAGGCCCTCTTGCTCCCGGCCTGTTCGAGCTGCCAGAATCGGCGATGCGTACCATTGCCCGCCATTGGCTGGCCGATTTTCATGGGGTTGATCAGCGCTGATTTGACCGAACCGGGATTGGCCATTGGGTGGCGGTACGCCATTTCCCGCCATTGGCCGCTTTTTTATGGAGTCACTCATGACCGAGTCTGAAACCCTGATCAGCAAACCCCGCATCGAAATCCGCTACTGCACCCTCTGTCGCTGGATGCTGCGCGCCGCCTGGCTGGCGCAGGAGCTGCTTTCCACCTTTGACAGCGATCTGGGGGAGGTGGCGCTGGTGCCGGCCAGCAAGGGGGAGTTCCGCATTCTGGTGAACGGGGTGCAGGTGTGGGATCGGGTGGTCGATGACGGCTTCCCCGAGGCCAAGGAGATCAAGCAGCGGGTGCGCGATGTTATCGCCCCTGAGCGGGATCTCGGCCACTCGGATCGCAAGGCTGCCGAGTAACGCCAGATGGGCCGAGCGCCTCGAAAAGGTGCTGAGCATGAGAGCTAAAGGAGAGGGAGGCGATGGCCTCTCTCTCCTTTTTTGCCTTTGGCTGTTTGCCTGGCGCCTACAGGGCTATGAGCGCGGCTCGGCCAGATGACTGCCGATATAGCGGGCCCGCTTGTGGGGCTTGATGCGGCTCACATCGACCCACACCAGGCCATCGATGCAGTGGTTGAAGTCGGGGTCGATACCAAAGTCCATAAATTGCACCCCGCCCGGCTCGCACAGCTCGGAGTACTGCTTGTAGAGGGTGGGGATGGCGCAGCCCAGATTGTCGAGAC
Organism: Aeromonas sp. A600620; assembly: GCF_029479985.1. Taxonomy (NCBI): domain Bacteria; kingdom Pseudomonadati; phylum Pseudomonadota; class Gammaproteobacteria; order Aeromonadales; family Aeromonadaceae; genus Aeromonas; species Aeromonas sp. A600620. Next base: position 196,292 of record NZ_JAAKXB010000003.1, read on the forward strand.
GGGCCTTGAGTGCTTTGAGATCGGCGCCGTAATCCACCCCTTCGAACAGAGGCTGCGTCTCGGGGTAGGGACGGCGGGAGGGGGCCAGCGCCAGCTCGGGGGCAAAGTGCTGGCGGTAGAAGCTCACCAGCAGATCCTTGGCCGCCGGCGGCAGGCTGCCGGAGAGCGACACCGGGCCAAACAGGTAGCGGTAGCGGGGATAGCGGGCCAGATAGGCACCGATGCCGAACCAGAGATAATCGAGCCCCCGCTTGCCCCAGTAGGCGGGCTGGATAAAGCTGCGGCCAAGCTCGATAGCCTGCTCCAGCCGGGGCAGCAACTTATCCTCAAAGCCGAACAGGGTGTGGCTGTAGAGGCCATCCTTCCCCTTGCTGGCCAGCAGCTCCGCCACCGGGGCAAAGCGGTAGGCGCCGATAATGTCGAGTCGGGCCGGATCCCAGAGGATCAGGTGGTGATAGTCGTTGTCAAAACCATCGAGATCCCGCCGCTTGCCAGACCCTTCCCCCACTGCGCGAAAGGCGATCTCCCGCAGTCGCCCCAGCTCGCGCAGGATCACCGAGTGGCTCAGTTCGTGGCGGCGGTAGAGGTAGATCCCCTGACCATCCGGGGTGGTGCCGAGCTGTTCGCAGCTTTCGATGGCCTGTTTGAGCTGGCGGCGATCCCCCGGCAGGGCGATGGGGGCCTCGGTCTGCAGCCGTCCCGCCTTGCCACGGCCAATCCGGTAGAGGTGGTTGCGCACCAGCCGCGCCGCCGTCTTGGCGGGCAGCTCCTGAAAACTGCCGAGCGGAATGCGCGCTCCTATGGTCACCGGCAGGGTCTGCCCCTGCTGGCGAAACAGCTGGCGCACCAGCAATAGGGCGGAGGCGGGCTTGTTGAGCCAGGAGGCGAGATAGAACCAGAGGCTGTTGCGCCCTCCCAGATGGATGGGCACCAGCGGGGTGCGGGTGCGCTGGGCCAGCTTGATAAAGCCTGCCTGCCAGGGGCCATCTTTCACCCCCTTGAGGCCAAGCCGCGAGACTTCGCCTGCGGGGAAGATCACCAGTGCCCCTTCATGGGCGAGGTGTTCGTTCATGGCGAGGATGGCCTGTCGATCGGTCTTGCCCTCCATATTGTCTACCGGCAATAGCAGAGGGCGCAGCGGCGCGAGTTGGGCCAGCAGCTGGTTGGCGACGATCTTCACATCGGGGCGAATGCGACCGAGCAGTTGTAGCAGCGCCAGTCCGTCCAGCGAGCCGATGGGGTGGTTGGCGACAAGAATGACCCGGCCGCTGGCGGGAATATGCTCCAGTTGCGCCTCGCTGACCCGATAGTCGAAATCGAGCTGGGTCAGCGCCTGCTCGACAAAGTCGAGGCCGCGCAGGTGCGGGTAGCGGGAGGCAAAGGCGGCAAAGGCCTGCTCGTTGAGCAGCCAGCCCAGCAGCCGCTTGAACAACGGGGTAAGCAGGGGATAGCCAAGCAGGCGGGGGAAGTGCTGGGTCAGCAGGGTATCGATAGTGAACATCTGGGGGGCTCCGGCGATCCGTTGCTCCCAGCATGATGTGACACTGTTCCCGCGACATGTCAGCGGGATGACAGTTTGATGGCAGCGGCGGCCAGTTGCTCCTGAGCGACCCTCCCCGGTTTCCCTTTCTTGATGGGTGATGGCCAGATAGCAAGGGGGGCGCCGGTTAACCGGCTCCCCCCTTGGTTGTCATGGTAATCGATTAGCCGCGCCAGGCTGCGGTGAGGCGCACCAGCTCCACCAGGGTGGCGACCGATTTCTCCATGGATTGCAGCGGGATGAACTCGTGCTTGCCGTGGAAGTTGTGGCCACCGGTGAAGAGGTTGGGGCAGGGCAGACCCATAAAGGAGAGGCGGGCGCCATCGGTACCGCCGCGAATGGGCTTGATCTTCGGCACCACGTCGGCGGCCTCCATGGCGGCCTTGGCCAGCTTGACGATATGCATGTGCGGCTCAATCTGGCTGCGCATGTTGCGATAGCTGTCGGTCAAGGTCAGCTCGATGCGGGCCTTGGGATATTCGGCCTGCAGGGCGGCCACCCGGCTCTGCATCTCGGCCTTGCGCGCGGCGAAATGTTCGTCGTCGAAGTCACGGATGATGTAGTGCAGGGTGCTCTCTTCCACGGTACCGCTCATCTGGGCCAGATGGAAGAAGCCCTCATACCCGTCGGTGCACTCCGGGGTCTGCTCGGCAGGCATGGCTGCGTGGAAGCGGGCGGCCAGGGTCTGGCTATTGATCATGTTTCCCTTTGCGGTGCCGGGGTGGACGTTGTTGCCGATAAAACGCACCGTGGCGCTGGCAGCGTTGAAGTTTTCATACTCCAGCTCGCCCAGTTCGCCGCCATCCACGGTATAGGCCCACTTGGCCGGGAATCTCTCCAGCGGGAACAGGTTGGCGCCGCGGCCGATCTCCTCATCCGGAGTAAAGCCGACCCAGATATCGCCACGTGGGATCTCGGGGTGGGCCTGCAGGTGGTCGATGGCGGTAAGGATTTCGGCAATGCCTGCCTTGTCGTCGGCGCCCAGCAGGGTGGTGCCGTCGGTGGTGATGAGATCCTGACCCAGATAGTTTTTCAGGAAGCGGTAGTCACGGATGGCGAGCACCTCGTCACCCTTGCCAAGGCAGATGTCGCCGCCCTGATAGTTTTCGATGATTTGCGGTACTACGTGCTCCGCCTCGTAGTCGGCGGTGTCCATGTGGGCAATCAGGCCGATGGCGGGGGCGTCCGGCTGGTTGCCTGGCAGGCAACCGGTGAGGTAGCCGTGCTCATCCAGAGTGACCTGGGTCAGCCCCAGCGCCTTCATCTCTTCTTGCAGGGCACGGGCAAAGATCAGCTGGCCTTCGCTGCTGGGGCAGGCTGGATTGGTCTCATCGGAGCGGGTATGAAAAGTTACGTAACGCAGAAAACGCTCAAGCAGGGTATCCATTAGTCAGCCTCTAACCGATTGTGAGCGGTCATTGTGGCCAATCCGTGCGGGGCACTCATTGCGTCAGCGCAGGTTTTTCCCATTTTTTGACGCAAGGGAAGAGCGGCGAATGTGCGGCGCGCGGGGCAACGTCCGGGAGGGAGATCGCATAAATGTGGCATTTATTGCGATATTTAGGCGCTGGCGGTGGCGGCCAAATTCCCCTCAGCGACCGCACAGCAAGGCGTCAGCCCAATCATGGCGTTTTCACACACTTTTCAAGGGGAAACCGGGCTGTCGCATAACCTGCGCCATCCCAGAGCCCGCCTGCCCGCCAGCAAGATTTGATCGACTTATTAAAAGGGGATTTTGAACACTATTTTTTATTGTCACTGCCCGCGGTAAGTGTGTACACTCCGCGCCGATCCAAGGGCAACCCTGAAGCAGGCAGAGCCGCCAGAAACCCGACCGATCATACGCCTATAGGGCGAGGCACGCAGAAACGACAGACACTGCTGGGGAATGGTTTCTTTAATACCGGTTAGGCTCCGGTATCAGGGAGAACAACAGACTCTCATCCTTCATTTGACCGAGTGGGCCACCGGCTCATCATCTTCCCTTGTCATGGGCGGTCACTGACGATGAGGTGGGCTGTGGTTGTTGTCGTCTATCAACACGCATGCGTGCTGGCGCCTTCGCTTCTCTTCCTTGGAACCCTCTCCTTCTGTCGGGATCGCTGCCGAATGATGAACTGACGGCGTGGCTGATGTCGTCTGTCATCAAAGTACCGCGGCGCCACGGCATAGTGGCACCGCATACCGTTGAGCTTGATGTAAAGCCACCAGCCCCACATCAAGACTCGTTACTTCCCCAAGATCCACCAGGCAGCCTCTGGCTTGCCGCGATGTGCAAAGCGCTGGTTTGGGTGGCTGCGTCTCGTGATGGCAGCGCTCGCCGTACTCTGCACTAGATGGTCTGGATGTGATTGAGGGTAACGAAGGCGACTTTGGGTCGCTCATTTGCGAGGCATAGCCCATGACTAACTGGTCCAGCAAGGACTCCTTGAAGGTCTACAACGTTCCCTACTGGGGTGCGGGTTTTTTCAATATCAATGACGCCGGTCATGTGACCGTCGCCCCCGACAAATCACGCCCTGACGCGCATATTGTGCTCTCTGACGCCATCGAACAGTTGCGTCAGTCCGGGCTGACCACCCCCGTGTTGCTGCGCTTCCCTGACATCCTCAAGAGTCGGGTCGATGCGCTGTTCAACGCCTTTGGTCAGGCCATCGAAAAGTCTGGCTATGAAGGGGACTACCTCTGCGTTTACCCGATCAAGGTAAACCAGCAGCGTCGTGTCATCGAGACCATCAGCCAGTCCTACAGCGACAAGCCCCGGCTTGGCCTGGAAGCTGGTTCCAAACCGGAACTGCTGGCCGTGCTGTCCCATCACCATGAGCAAGGCTCGGTGATCGTCTGCAACGGTTACAAAGACCGCGAATATATCCGCCACGCCCTCTTGGGCAACCTGATGGGCCACAAGGTCTACATCGTGGTGGAGAAGCCCTCCGAACTGGAGATGGTGCTGGACGAGTCAGCTCGTCTCAACATCAAGCCCAACATCGGGGTGCGTGCCAAGCTCGCTTCCACCGGCTCCGGCATGTGGGAATCGAGCGGCGGCTCCATGTCCAAATTCGGTCTCTCTGCCTCCCAGATCCTGGCGCTGATCGAACGTCTGCGCGGGCTGGGCAAGCTGGATTGCCTGCAACTGCTGCACTTCCATCTGGGCTCCCAGATCGCCAATATCCGCGACATTCAGGGCGGCATCCGCGAGTGCGGCCGTTTCTACGCTGAACTGCGTCGCCTCGGTGCCAACATCGAAGTCGTGGACGTCGGCGGCGGCCTGGGGGTGGACTACGAGGGAACCCGTTCCCAGAGCCACTGCTCCGCCAACTACAGCCTCTCCGAGTACGCCAACAACGTGGTATGGGGCATCGGCGATGTCTGCCGCGAGTTCGACCTGCCGCACCCGACCATCATCAGCGAGTCCGGCCGTGCTCTGACCGCCCACCACGCCGTGCTGGTCACCAACATCATTGGTGCCGAAGGGGTGGAGATGAACGACATCAGCGCGCCGGACGAAGATGCACCGACCATTCTGCAGAACATGTGGAAAGGCTGGCTGGATCTGCGCAGCGAAGATCCCTCCCTGCTGGAGATCTTCCATGACTCGGTAGCCGATCTGGGTGACGTGAATACCCAGTACACCATGGGCCTCTTGAACCTCGAACAGCGTGCCTGGGCCGAGATGCTGCACCAGAACACCTGTCTGGCACTCAAAGAGATGCTCAACCCGGTCAACCGCAACCACCGTGCGCTGGCTGACGAGCTGAGTGAAAAGCTGGCGGACAAGTGCTTTGCCAACTTCTCCCTGTTCCAGTCCCTGCCGGATGCCTGGGGTATCGGTCAGGTATTCCCGGTGATGCCGCTGGCCGGTCTCGATCGTCCGCTTAGCCGTCGCGGTATCCTGATGGATATCACCTGTGACTCCGACGGTCAGGTCGAGCACTATGTCGACGGTCTGGGGGTCGAGAGCACCCTGCCGATGCCGGTCTACGGCGAGAACGAAGAGTGCCACGTCGGCTTCTTCCTGGTCGGTGCCTATCAGGAGATCCTGGGCGATCTGCACAACCTGTTTGGTGACACCCACTGCGCGGAAGTGTGGCTGGACGAAGAGGGCAAGATGGACATTCGCAACGTGGTGCGCGGCGACACCGTCGACCAGCTGCTGCGTTATGTCAACATCGACCCGTCCGTGATCCGCGAAAACTACCAGCGGATCGCCGCTCACCCGGCGCTGGACGATGCCACTCGCAAAGCCCTGCTCGACGAGCTGGAGCTGGGCCTGCAAGGCTACGCCTATCTGGAAGACGAATAAGCCTTCTGTTTGCCCCTCGCTTTTGAGGGAAAATGAAAAAACGGCGCCTGCGGGCGCCGTTTTTGTTACCGGGGGCCATCCGGCGATATGACAGGGCACTCGGCCCGTCTTCATTCGGATAACCTATGGTGGCTCGGGGCATCCGCAGGCCACAGATCTGGCTGATATCTGTCCCTTTCGGCCGCTTCCCTTGATCTGCATCAAGCGTGAACCTCGGTGGTTATTTTACGGTCAGAAGTGATGCTGATGGAATGTAACAAAAGGATGTGCATATGGAACTGAAAAGGGACCCGAGATGCTATACCGACGTCTGTATCGACGGTAAGTGGTATCACTACGACCACTGCAGCACCAACGTCTATATGCTGATGGGAGGCGCCGCGCCGAGCCTTCAGCTGGCCTATGAGCCGAGCAGCGAAGAGGAGCTGATCGAGATGCTCCAGCAGCTGGGGCGCTTCTGACTTACCGAATTGATGTCTTGCCATATGGCCATCGGGTGCGTTGCCACGATGGCCACGACTCTTTACCGTTGTACCTAATCTCGACGGGTTTTATTGCCTAATAGCCCCTTGCCAATCTCCAGCATGGCGACGGCTGCGGCATAGGTGCTATCGGACTTGCCTATCTCATCGGCCACATAGAGGAAGTTGGAGCGATACTTCTCCACCGCCTCGCGCGGGTTAGCTGCGTCGATAAAATCCTCTTCCACCTCGAACCCCTGCGTCAGCAGCGCCGCTTTCTCGGGCAGGAAGGTGGGGGAGGCCATGTCGATAAAAGTGTACTGCTGCCGGTTGGAGGCCGGGATAGAGAAAAACTGGTACTTCGCCATGTGCGATACCTCGCCTGAACGGTTGTGTCGTGATGCGAGCTTCCTCTCGCCGAACTCTTGTCGAACTGCCTATCGGGCGTCGAACTGATCCCCGGGCCTGTGGCTGGCAAAAAGGTAACGTTCGAATCTTGTTGTGGCTGAAGATTACTCCGCTTTATCCTCATCGCACAATGGTTAGTCGATACTTTTTTCGCCAAGAAAAACAATGCTGCCTGATCGTCTGAATTTGCAAAAAACCAGCCCCGGTAGGGGCTGGCGATGGAGTGGGGGCGGGCGCTGGCTCAGAGCACGAAGCTCTTTACCATGGCGCGCAGCTGTTCGGTGAGCTGGTGGATCTGGCGGGCTGCATCGCGGGCAGCGTTGGCTACTTGCAGCGCCTCGTCGCTGCCATCCGAGATGCGCACCACGTTGCGTTCGATCTCGTTTACCACCGCACCCTGCTGCTCGATGGCGCTGGCGATGATGGCGTTGGTATCGACCATCCGATCCACCTTCTCGGTGATGGCACCGAAGGCCTGTTTTGCCTCCTGCGCCAGCCCGACCCCCTCCTGCGCTTCATGGCTGGCCGCCGACATGGCGGTGACCGAGGCGCGTGCGCCGGATTGCAGCTGTTCAATCATCTGCTGGATCTCGACGGTAGCCCCCTGGGTGCGGTTGGCAAGAGACCGCACCTCGTCGGCCACCACCGCAAAGCCGCGACCCTGCTCACCGGCTCGGGCCGCTTCGATGGCCGCGTTGAGGGCCAGCAGGTTGGTCTGTTCGGCGATGCCGCGGATCACGCTGATGACGCCGCCAATCTGGCTGCACTGCTGCTCCAGCTGGCCTATGGTATCGGCGGTGCGCAGCACCTCGCGGTTGATATGGTCGATGGCCTTGATGGTGCGCTCCACCACATCCTCGCCCTGACCGACCACGTTCTGCGCCTCCTGGGTCATGCGGGCGGCTTGCAGGGCGTTGCCCGCCATGTCCTGTGAGGTGGCGGCCAGCTCCTTGATGGCGGTGGCGACCTGATGGGTCTCTCCTTGCTGATCAGCAATCACCTCCTGTGAGCGGCAGGTGCGCGCTTCGATCTCGGTAGCGCTCTCCACTACTGTGACGCCATTTTCCCGCACTCGCAGCATCAGGGTGCGCAGGGTCTCCAGCGTCACGTTGTAATCGTGGCTGATGGCGGCCAGTTCGTCCTGACCGACGATCTCGATATGCTGGCTGAGATCTTGGGCGTTGACCCGGGCGGCAATATCACGCACCCGCCCTACGGTTTCGCGCAGGGAGAGATAGGCGCCGATCATCAGGTAGAGGTAGAGCAGCAAGCTGACGGTCAGCGGCGCTGTGACCCACCAGAAGTGGCGCTGGTTGGCGGCCAGCCGCTGATGCAGGTCGGCCTCCAGCCGCTGGCGTACCTGGCCTGCCAACGCGCTGATAGCCTCGTCCATCTTATCCCCCAGTGCCTGTACCTCCTTGGTGGAGAGCTGCACCAGCTGATCCTTCATCATCTTGTTTTCCATGGTCTCGACCCCCTGACGCACCAGCTGTATCAGAGCATCAGTTTGCTGACCCAGCTCGGCGCGGTATGCCGGTTCGATCTGGTAGAGCAGGGTCAGATCGGCCTCCAGCTCCTGCAGGGTGGCGCTGATAAGGTCGAGACGAAAACGCAGGCCGCTGTAGCCCTCTGCCTGAAACAGGCCGAAATCGGCGATGGTGGCAGCGCGATCCCGCACCTGGGCCAGCAAGTCGCGCAGCTGCGGCAACCGTTCGCTGGCGAGGATCACCATGTAGTAGGTACCGAGCGACGGATCCTGGATCAGGCTGCTACTGGCAGTAATGTGCTTGTAGAGATGGCGCACCTCGGTCAGCAGCTTGTCGTGGCGCAGGTTGCTCTGCTCCACTTCCAGCTTGCCCGCTTCGCCCTGCAGGGCGGCCCAGCCCTGCTGGATCACCTCAAAGGAGGGGTTGTTCTGGCGGGTGTCGGCAAAGGCTTGCAGGCTCTGATCAACTGTTTGTGCGGCCGCCTTGACCTGATCGTCACCGACCGGATCCACCTCATAGGCGTGACGGGTCACCAGATTGCGATGGGTTAGCAGGGCTTGCTCGATAGCGGGTACGGGGGCGAGATTGACCACTCCCGCCAGCTCGCGGTTGGCCTGCGCGTTGTCATCCTGCAGCCGCCCCAGCAGATTGGTCATGCTGTAGGCCAGTGGCAGCAGCATCAGGCAGGACCAGAGCAGGAATTTGTATTTGAAGGAGAGCTGATTGCCCAGCTTGATGGCCGGGTTGAAAATCCATTTCATATGAGGCCTCGATAACCGATAAGACGGGTGCATGCGGTGATGCCTGAATATTACTCCGCACCAGACCCCTTGGGGGAGGTCAGCTTGCAAGTTGTGATCCCCTTGGCTTTTTGCCCCGCGGGGTGACTTGGCAGCCGCAGCGACAGAGAGGCGGGTTGCGCCAATAAAAAACGGGCCACCCGAAGGTGGCCCGAAGTCGATAAGGAGGGCGTTTGCAATCGATCAGTTGAACGCCAGGAAGGGCGAGACACAAAGGAGCAGGCCGGTGACGATGATTATGTAGAGGGAGGTGCCCTTGTACTTGTGCAGCGCCGGTACCTGATAGACCAGATAGGCCGGGATGAGACAACCCACCATGCCGAAGATGGGGCTGCAGATAGAGGTGAAGCTCAGTACCGGGGCGTTGAGCACGATGGCACCCCAGGAGAGCATGACGGTAAACACCATGATCCCTTTGCCGACCAATCCTTTGTTGATGCGGTTTTCCGGCAGCACCCGGCGCAGCAGGTTCATCGCCAGACCCTGACAGGCTTCACGGAAACCGAGGTAAACGCCGAAGTAGGCGGTCATCACCGCGAAGATGTTGAGGGTGAGGCTCAGGAGCTTGAGAGTCTGGCCGGGCATCCCCTGGGCCACCATGGCCAGTGCGGAGATGTTCTCTTCAGAGGCTTTGACCGCCTGATCGTGTCCCATGGCAAGGGTAAAGGAGACCGCGTAGAAGAACACAACTACGAACAGGATGCCGAAGGCGATATTCATGGCGCGCATCGCCTTGAAGCGGGCCACTTCCAGCGACTTTTCCCGCGAGCGGTAGGAGATCACCATGGGGCTCAGGCTCTGGATAAAGAGGATGGAGGTGAGGGTAAAGGGCAGCATGATGATGGCATCCTTCATCCAGTCACCGGCAGCGGGCATGGCGGTGATGTTGGATGCATCCCACTTGTCCACCATCATCAGGCCGAGCACGGCCACCACGCTGATCTTGGTCAGCACCATAAAGGTGGAGATCTTGAACAGCAGGTTTTCGCCGCGCGAGGCCAGTGCCACCAGACCGCAGATCAGCACCAGACCGTAGAGCGGGTTTTCGGAGAGCAGACCGTCGGTAACGCCGAAGCTCTGCAGGAAGGAGGCGCTGTCATTGGTGATGGCGGTGGAGTAGACGAAGACCCAGATTACCAGCATCACGAAGTAGAGGGCGCCGAGCAGCACACCCCAGTTCTTGCCAAGGTAGCCGGTGATGACGCTGGGGTAATCCTTGCACTCCGGCGAAGTGGCCAGGGTGTTGATAAAGAGGCGCTGGAACATATACATGGCGGGGTAGCCGATCACCGCCGAGAGCAGAAAGACCCACAAGCCCATCAGACCCACCTGTACCGGCAGGAAGACGATCCCTGCGCCGATGGCCATGCCGATGCTCATGATGATCCAGCCCCAGTCGGTGCTGTCGAAGCGAACCGCTTCTTTCCATTCCAGCGTGCCCATCACGGGGCTGGCGAGTGTAGTGCTATGCGCGTCCATTAAAACCTTCTTTTTTGTAGGGATGTGGGAAAGCGGCGCAAATATAGTTGAATGAAACTGTCATAAACAATGCCCATAAGAGTACTTTTGTTCAAATCAGGATGGTGATCACGGTTTATATTGAGGCCGAAAGGTGCCTTTAAACGCCATTTTTGTATCTTTTTGTTGAATGGATAAAATAAAAAGCAAATAATGTTGAACGGAATGAGATTCATGATTGCAAAAAAAATTGCACAAACAGGAGTGGCTATATGAAACGCATCATCACAGCAGCAGCGGCACCTGACGCTATCGGTCCCTACAGCCACGGCACTGCCTATGGCGACCTCATCTTTACCTCCGGTCAGTTGCCGGTCTGCAAGCTGCAGGGTGGTGTGGTGGAAGGGGGCATTGCCGCCCAGACCCGCCAGTCACTGGAAAACCTGAAATCCGTGCTGGAAGCCGCTGGCGGCTCGCTGGATACCGTGCTCAAAACCACCTGCTACCTCGCCGAGATCAGCGATTTTGCCGCGTTCAACGAGGTCTATAAAGCCTATTTCCAGAAAGATTGTCCGGCGCGCAGCTGCTTCGCAGTGAAGGATCTGCCGATGGGCGTCAAGGTTGAAGTGGAAGCGATCGCCCATATCGCTCGTTAATGCTGATAAAAAGGTTCAAGTGATGAAACAAGCGTGGCAGCAGTATCTGCAGATTATTCAACAGGTTGTCAAACCAGCGCTGGGTTGTACCGAGCCAATCGCCGCCGCCTATGCCGCAGCGGTCGCCACCCGGCAACTGGGCTGTGAGCCCGGTCGCCTCGAGGTCGCGGTGTCGGACAATCTCTATAAAAACTCGATGGGTGTTTATGTGCCGGGGACCGGCAAGATCGGTCTGGCCATTGCGGCCGCGGCCGGTGCCATCGGCGGCAACGCCGATGCCGGGCTGGAGGTGCTGGCCGCGATCCAGCCAGCACAGGTGGATCGTGCCCAGCAGCTGATCGATGCCGGCAAGGTGCAGGTGAGCCGCACCGCCGCCCCCGAGTTTATCTTCTGCCGCGTGACAGTTTATGGCTCTGATGACAAGGGTGAAGAGCACAGCGCCGAAGTGACCCTCTGCGGCGGCCATACCCGCATCGTCGAGCAGCGCCGCGATGGCGAGGTAACCTTCACCGCCGATCAGAGCCAGGGCGTCGCCACCGGTTCCATCTGCGATGGCGTCGATATCAGCATCGCCGCCATCTACGAGTTCGCCATCCAGGTGGAGTTCGAGCAGATCAGGTTCATCCTCAAAGCCTCCGAGCTTAACGGCAAGCTCTCTGCCGAGGGGATGAACAACCCCTATGGCCTGGAGATTGGCCGCACCATGCAGCAGAACATCAATGCCGGTCTTATCGGCGAGGATGTGATGAACCGCATCGTGATGATGACGGCGGCCGCCTCCGATGCCCGCATGGGGGGCGCGACCCTGCCAGCCATGAGCAACTTTGGCAGCGGCAACCAGGGTATTGCCGCCACCATTCCGGTGATGGTGATTGCCGAGCGCTTTGCGGCCAGCGAAGAGCAGCTGGCTCGCGCCCTCATCATGAGCCATCTGGGCGCCATCTATATCAAGTCCCACTATCCGCCGCTGTCGGCCTTCTGTGGCAATACCGTGACCAGCGCGGCCGCCTCCATGGCCATGGTTTATTTGGCGGGCGGCAGCTTTGAGCAATCCTGCTTCGCCATCCAGAACGTGCTGAGCGACAGTGCCGGTATGGTGTGCGACGGGGCGAAAGCCTCCTGCGCCATGAAGGTGAGTACCTCCTCCGGTGCGGCGGTGCGCGGCTTCCTGATGGCCCTCAACAGCCACTCGGTGTCGGGGCAGGGGATCGTCGCCGGCGACGTGGATCAGACCATCCGCAACGTCGGCCAGATGGTGAAGGAGGGCATGTCTGCCACAGACAGCACCATTATTGATATCATGTCCGCCTGATGTCACTGTTGGTTGCTGCCCGGCGTCCATTGTCCGGCAGCAACCCTTGCAAGAAGGTCCCATTGTGAAGCTGCAAGAGTTGAGTCCGAGCGATTTTGAGATCCTCAAGTCGATGGAGAACATTGTGGACGGCATCGCCGCCATGTATGGTCAGCACACCGAGGTGCTGCTCCACAGTCTGGATGCGCGCAATCCCTCGATCGTCAAGATTGCCAACGGCCATATCACCGGCCGCAGTGTCGGCGCCCCCATCACCAACCTGGCGATGATGAAGCTCAAGAGCGGGCAGGATATCTCCAGCCCCTACATGACCAAGTGTGCCACCGGCAAGACCCTGCGCTCCATTACTACCGTGATCCGCAACGGGGAGCACAGGGCCATCGGGTTGCTCTGCATCAACAGCGACATGGATGCCCCGCTGCAATCTGTGCTGCGCACCATGATGCCGGAGTGCATGCATCCCCACGAGAGCCATGCCACCCCGGAGGTGTTCGCCCGCAACATCGACGAGGCGCTCAACAGCACCATAGACACCGTCAGTGCCGAGGTGCGCGGCAACGAGGCGGTGCCTCCGTCCCAGAAGACCCGGGTTATCGTCAACCAGCTGCACGACATGGGGATCTTCGAGTTAAAAGACAGTGCCCAGATTGCGGCGCGCCAGCTCGGGATCTCGGTCCACTCCATCTACCGCTATCTGCGGGAGATCAAGAAGGGCTGAGCCGATACACTCTGGTCAAATTGGTAGCAAACGGGTCAGCCTTGACCCGTTTTTTTACGCCCGCTTTAGCCTCTCTGTTTGGGCCATCCTTCGGGCTCATCTGTTATCATCTTCCCCCTTTATTTTTCTATCTCTCTGAACGTGCTGGAGAAATCATGTCTCGACTCATCTATCTGCTGCGCCATGGCCAGACCCGCTTCAATGCCGAGCAGCGTCTGCAGGGGCGTTGCAACTCCGATCTGACCGACAAGGGTGAGGCGCAAGCCATCGCCATGGGGCGGCGCCTTGCCGCCGAACTGGCGGATCCTGCCCGCTGGACCGTCTATGCTAGCCCGCTCGGTCGCGCCCGTCAGACTGCGCTGCTGGTGTGCGAGCAGTTGGGACTGTCAGTTGATCGCATCATCTGGGACGATCGGTTGATGGAGCTGGGGATGGGGGAGTGGGAGAGCTGCCAGATCCCGGTGCTGCGGCTCGCTCATCCCGAGCTCGATACCGGCAAAGGGGACTGGTATCTGCAGGCACCGGGGGCCGAGAGCTTCGAGAGCATTCAGCGCCGGGCACACCAATGGTTGCAGGATCCCGCGCTCGTCGAGCGGGCCATCGTCATCACCCACGGTCTGCTCGGTGCCATGCTGCGTGGCGTCTATGCCGATCTCGACTATGAGGCGACCTGGTCACAGGAGTTGCCGCAAGATGCCTTCTATAAGCTGCAGGATGGCCACATCACCCGCATTGCCTGCTAATTGCCGTGAGGTGGCACCATGGCATGGACCATGATTGCCACCTTCGGATGCCCATTTTTGCCGCAGTTCAACACATCAGAGCACCTTATCGCGGCAAGATGAGGTATCTTATGCCCCGATTTCATCCATTAAACGGATCCGAGACCCCATATGATCATCAAACCCAAGGTTCGCGGCTTTATCTGCACCACCACTCATCCGGTCGGTTGTGAAGCCAATGTTCGTCGCCAGATCGCTTATACCAAAGCCAAGGGCATCATCGAGAATGGTCCCAAGAAGGTGCTGGTGATCGGCGCTTCCACCGGTTATGGCCTGGCCTCCCGGATTGCGGCTGCCTTCGGTAGCGGCGCCGCCACCCTCGGCGTCTTCTTTGAAAAAGCGGGCACCGAGTCCAAGACCGGTACCGCTGGCTGGTACAACTCTGCCGCCTTCGACAAGGCAGCCAAAGAGGCGGGCCTCTACGCCAAGAGCGTCAACGGCGATGCCTTCTCCAACGAGTGCCGCGCCAAGGTGATCGAGCTTATCAAGCAGGATCTGGGTCAGATTGATCTGGTGGTCTACTCCCTGGCCTCTCCGGTGCGCAAGATGCCGGAAACCGGCGAAGTGGTGCGCTCTGCCCTGAAACCGATCGGTGAGGTCTACACCACCACCGCCATCGATACCAACAAGGATCAGATCATCACCGCCACCGTCGAGCCGGCGAACGAGGAAGAGATCCAGAACACCATCACCGTCATGGGCGGTCAGGATTGGGAGCTGTGGATGGCTGCCCTGCGTGATGCCGGCGTGCTGGCTGACGGCGCCAAGTCCGTGGCCTACTCCTACATTGGTACCGATCTGACCTGGCCAATCTACTGGCACGGTACTCTGGGCCGCGCCAAGGAAGATCTGGACCGCGCCGCTGCCGCCATCCGTGGCGATCTGGCTGCCAAGGGCGGCACCGCTCACGTGGCCGTGCTCAAATCCGTGGTGACTCAGGCCTCTTCCGCCATTCCGGTGATGCCGCTCTATATCTCAATGGCCTTCAAGATCATGAAGGAGAAGGGCATTCACGAGGGGTGCATGGAGCAGGTGGATCGCATGATGCGCACCCGTCTCTACGCCTCCGACATGGCGCTGGACGATCAGGCTCGCATCCGTATGGATGACTGGGAACTGCGCGAAGATGTGCAGCAGACCTGCCGCGACCTGTGGCCATCCATCACCAGCGAGAATCTTTCCGAGCTGACTGATTACACCGGCTACAAGCAGGAGTTCCTGCGCCTGTTCGGTTTCGGTCTGGACGAGGTCGATTACGATGCGGATGTAAATCCGGATGTGAAATTCGACGTGGTCGAGCTCTGAGTCTGACTCAAGTGAAAACAGGGCCCCGCGGGGCCCTGTTTTTTTGGCAAACATTCCGCTAATTTGCGGAATTTTATTATCAGCGATCACCTTTTTCCCATATCAAACCCGCTAGTCTTGCGCTGATCGGATCACAGACGGCATTGCCGAGGAACGGAAGCTATGACCACTCCAAACGAGGCGCCCAAGAAGCGCCAACTCCCCACTGTCTATACCCTGCTTTTTATCATCATCGCGCTGATGGCCGCCCTGACCTGGGTGCTGCCAGCGGGCAAATATGACTATGTCACCGCCAAGACCCAGCAGCCGGTTGCGGCAGCGGCCGTGGCCGATTACAGCGGCGACGAGCGGCTGTTGCCTGTACCCGGCAGCTACACCGAGTTACCCGCCCACCCGCAAGGGGTATTCGAGGTGCTCAAGGCGCCCATCCAGGGTTTTCACAAGGCGGCCGATGTGGCGCTGTTCGTGCTCATCATCGGCGGTTTTCTCGCGGTGACCATGCAGAGCGGTGCGCTGGATGCCGGGGTTGGGGCCATTGTGCGTGGCTTTGCCGGGCGTGAGCGGTTGCTAATTCCTGTGTTGATCGCCCTGTTTGCCCTCGGCGGCTCCACCTTCGGCATGGCAGAGGAGACGGTAGCCTTCTGGGCGCTGATCGTGCCGGTGATGATGGCGGCGGGCTTTGATCGCATGGTGGCGGCGGGGATTATCCTGCTCGGCTCCGGGGTCGGGGTGCTCGCCTCCACCGTCAACCCGTTTGCCACCGGTATCGCCTCGGGCTTTGCCGGTATCCCCATCGGTGAGGGGATTGGCCTTAGGGTTGTGCAGTGGCTGCTGCTGGTGATCTTCGCCTCCTGGTTCGTGATGCGCTACGCCAAGCAGGTGCAGCAGGACAAGTCCCGCTCCGTGCTGGCCGACATCGCCTATGACGACGAGTTTTCCCAGATGAAGAGCGGCAACCTCGCCTTCACCGGCAAGCAGAAACTCACCATGCTGGTCTTCTTCGGCACCTTCCTGCTGATGATTTACGCGGTGGTGCCCTGGTCGGATTTGGGGATCGACGTGCTGCCCACCTTTGGCTGGTGGTTTGACGAGCTCTCGACCCTGTTCTTCAGTGCCTCCATCCTGATTGCGCTGATCAACCGGATGCCGGAGTCCAACTATGTGGCGACTTTCCTGAGCGGCGCTCGGGATCTCATCGGGGTAGCGCTGGTGGTGGCGGTGGCGCGCGGCATCTATGTGGTGATGGAGCAGGGCGTCATCATCGACACCATTTTGCACTGGGCCGAGGGGCTGGTGACCGGACTCTCCTCATCGGTCTTCATCCTGATGGCCTATCTGGTGCACATCATCCTGAGTTTTTTCATCCCCTCCACCTCGGGGCTGGCGACCGTCTCCATGCCGCTGATGGGGCCGCTGGCTGACTTCTCCGGTATCTCCCGGGATCTGGTGATCACGGCCTATCAGTCCGCCTCCGGCTGGATCAACCTGTTTGCCCCCACTGCCGCCCATCTGGTGGCGGGTCTGGCGCTCGCCAAGATCCCCTACGATCGCTTCGTGCGCTGGGTGCTGCCCTTTATCATCGGCGTAGCCCTCATCACCATGGCGGTGCTGGTGGCCGGCGCCCTGCTGCACGGCTGATGGCACGGATAAAGCCACAGATAACAAAAAGGCTCCCGCGGGAGCCTTTTTCATGAGCTTTGCTTACTGCTTGTAGCCCTTGAGGAAGCGGGCGAGGCGGCCGATGGCATCCTCCAGCTCCTCTTCGCGGGGCAGAAACACCAGCCGGAAGTGATCCGGCGCCGGCCAGTTGAAGCCGGTGCCCTGTACCAGCAGCAGCTTCTCCTGTTGCAGCAGGTCGAACACCATCTTCTGATCGTCGCGGATGTCATACACCTTGGGATCGAGGCGCGGGAACATGTAGAGCGCCCCCTTGGGTTTGACGCAGGAGACCCCGGGGATCTCGTTCAAGAGCTCCCACGCCTTGTCCCGCTGCTTGCGCAGGCGGCCGCCCGGCAGGATCAGCTCGTTGATGCTCTGATAGCCGCCGAGTGCAGTCTGGATGGCGTGCTGCATCGGCACGTTGGCACACAGCCGCATGGAGGCCAGCATCTCCAGCCCTTCGATATAACCGCGGGCACGGCCCTTGGGACCGGTGATGACCATCCAGCCCTGACGGAAGCCGCAGGCACGGTAGGCCTTGGAGAGGCCGTTGAAGGTCACCACCATCACATCGTCGCACAGGGTGCAGACGCTGGTGTGGGAGATATCGTCGTAGAGGATCTTGTCGTAGATCTCGTCGGCGAAGATGATGAGGTTGTGCTGGCGGGCGATCTCGATCACCTCCAGCAGGAACTCGCTGCCGTAGACAGCACCGGTCGGGTTGTTGGGGTTGATCAGCACTAGGCCGCGGGTGCGCGGGGTGATGCGGGCGCGGATGTCGTCGAGGTCCGGATACCAGTCAGCCCCTTCGTCGCAGCGATAGTGCACCGCATGGCCACCGGAGAGAGTGACGGCAGCAGTCCAGAGCGGGTAGTCGGGGGAGGGTACCAGCATCTCGTCGCCATTGTTGAGCAGCGCCTGCATCGCCATCACGATCAGCTCGCTGGCGCCGTTGCCGATATAGATGTCATCGATATCGACCTTGCGCATCCCTTTTTGCTGGTAGTACTGCATCACCGCCTTGCGGGCAGAGAAGAGCCCCTTGGAGTCGCAGTAGCCCTGGCTCAGCGGCATGTTGAGGATCACATCCTTGATGATCTCTTCCGGCGCATCAAAGCCGAACGGGGCCGGGTTGCCGATGTTGAGCTTGAGAATGCGGTGGCCTTCGTCTTCGAGACGGCGAGCCTCTTTATGCACCGGGCCGCGGATGTCATAGCAGACATCATCGAGCTTGTGCGACTTGTCGATTGTGAACATGGTGACAGTGATTCCTTCCCCACAGGGACGCGTTGGCGAAAAAGGCGGTTTTTAGTATCAAATATCTTTTCCCCTATTCTTCACAGAATTGAATGCTAGAACAATCTTCTTTTTAGTAGATATTCCTGATTTTTAGCCCCAAAACAGAGTTATTAAAAGGTTAAATTCAGCACGATCGTTTGTGCTTGGCAAGGTTCACCAGTGAAAGATGGGGGAGTGATTAACAAAGCTACTCTACTGTGTTGAAATCTTCACGCTCTCTGGCACGATTGGCTTGTGTAAAAAAGCCTCTTCATCGTCATTTCCGACGAGAAAAAGCTGATACAACTGGCACTGGCCAGCGCATATTTCCCCTTTCCCGTCCTGTTCTATCTGCAGAGGTATCCCATGCATGCACCCACACCCGGTCGCTATCGTCACTTCAAGGGGGGCTACTATCAGGTGCTGACCCTGGCCAGCCATACCGAGACAGGCGAGCAGCTGGTGATCTATCAGTCGGAACAGGATGGCGCCGTCTATGCCCGTCCAGTCGCCATGTTCATGGAGTGGATTGAGCATCAGGGTCAGGTGGTCAGCCGTTTTTCGCCGATCAAGTGATCCGCTGGTGTGGCCCTGAATTGTTGATCAACAAATAGACAGAACAGGCCTTTGGAGTCATAAGTTGTCGCATGAGGCTCCTTGTTGGCAACAGCCTCTGTGTGGCTTGCTACTGATAAATATCTCTATTAATCAACCAATTGTGACTTGAGTCACGTTTTCTGGCGACTGGTAACCGGGTTCGCATCGGCTATTGCTGCTCCCATAATGCTGCGCGTGTTAACGCATGGCCCCTTTGCGGGCCTTTTTATCTCATCTTATCGGGAGACATACAGTGAAACCTGTTGCAGCAGAGTTTTTGGGAACCTTCTGGCTGGTATTGGGAGGTTGTGGCAGTGCCGTGCTGGCTGCAGCCTTCCCCCATGTGGGGATCGGCCTCTTGGGCGTATCGCTGGCATTCGGCCTGACCGTGCTGACCATGGCCTATGCCATCGGCCATATCTCCGGTTGCCATCTCAACCCGGCCGTCACCATCGGTCTGTGGGCGGGTGGTCGTTTTCCGGCATCCGGTGTACTGCCTTATATCGTGGCGCAAGTGCTGGGTGGCATTGCCGCCGCTGCCGTGCTTTACGTGATTGCCAGCGGTCAGGCCGGTTTTGATCTCTCCGCCGGCTTTGCCTCCAACGGCTACGGTGAGCACTCTCCGGGCGGCTACAGCATGATGGCGGCACTGGTGTGCGAAGCTGTGATGACCGGCTTCTTCCTGTTCGTCATCATGGGCGCTACCGACAGCCGTGCGCCAGCTGTGCTTGCTCCGGTTGCCATCGGCCTGTGCCTGACCCTGATCCATCTGGTGAGCATTCCGGTGACCAATACCTCGGTCAACCCGGCCCGCAGTACCGGCGTTGCGCTGTTTGTCGGTGACTGGGCGGTCAGCCAGCTGTGGTTGTTCTGGGTTGCCCCGATTGTCGGTGCCATTCTGGGTGCGCTGGCTTATCGCCTGGTGGCGACGGAGCAGAAGTAATCATTTGCGAAACAAAGTGTGGTATCGACACGCCTGAGGGCGTGTTTTTTGTTTCTGGAGGAGTGAGATAAGAGAACTCACCAAGCCAAACGTCAGAGTCCCTTGGCCTGCAGCATCTCTTTGTAGCGCTGATGGAGCAACTGGACGCGCTCCACATAAGCGCGCGTTTCCGCATAGGGTGGGATGCCGCCATGTTTTTGTACGGCGCCCGCCCCGGCGTTGTAGGCCGCGGTCGCCAGCGCAATGTTGCCGTCATACTGCTTGAGCAGTCCCGCTAGGTATTTCACCCCGCCGAAGATATTCTGCTCCGCCAGCAGGGCATTGCCGACCCCCAGCTCCCGCGCCGTGGCAGGCATTAGCTGGGTCAGCCCCATCGCCCCCTTGCGGGAGACCGCCAGTGGATTGAAAGCCGATTCGGCGTGAATGAGCGCTCGGATCAGCGCAGGCTCAACCTGATAGGTCTTTGCTGCTGCCTTGATGGTGCTGGCATAGTCATAGAGAAACAGTCCTGTGGTCTGCCAGTTGACGCTGGATTTGGGGTCGCAGGCGAAGCAGTCGTTGAACAGCAGCAGTTCGTAATGGCCCTGTTCGGGCGCCATATCGGAGTAACGTACTACCCCGTTTTGCTGCACCGATTTATAGACCTGGATCTGCTTCTTGCCGCCAGCGGCGGTTGCCGCTGTTTGAGTGGTTTCGGGTTGTGGGGCGGGCGCAGCATGATTGACCGGGCGCAAGGGAGAGGGGGCTGCGGTCAGGAAGACCACCTCCGCGGGAGGGGGCGTCTGGCTCCATCCACTCAAGGGGATCAACACCATCTGGCCTGCCAGCATCCATGCTTTCAACCGTCACACTCCTTCCCTGGATCATCATGTTGAGTAAAGCACCATGGCGAGTGCAGAACAAGCGTACAAACAGGGAGTTGTGAAGTGGAGGGGGGATTTGACCGAGGGACGGGGGGATGCCGGAGTATGGCCAGGAGAGGCGCCAAAAGGTGGAATTTTCCGGTAGCTAATGGTCATAAGCGTCTTAGGGAAGTGCTCCAGCATGCTCGCTTTTTTGTTAATAAAAGGCATGCTATCTTGCTGGTGTAAGCTGGTCTGGCTAGTTAGTTTCAATCTATCTTATCTACTGATTATAAAGGAATTTTTTGTGTCAGGAATGCTGGCGATGGAACTCATCTTCGAGGAGTACTGTGACGCCGATCTCTCTCTCATCAAGGATTATTACGAGACGACTTTTTCCCACTATGTGCCGGATCTGGCAGAGCGGGTCTTTGTCGTACGTGATGCTCACTGGCTGGTGGGGGCGGTTCGGTTGCGGGACGAGGAGGAGTTTTATCATCTGTGCGGCTTTCGTCTGTTGCCTCACTACCAGTCGCTGGGATTGGGTTCACGGCTGTTGCAGCACGCCTGTCACGGTCTGGAGGACAAACCGGTAGTCTGTCAGGTACTGCCTTTCGAGAAACCCTTCTATCTCAAGGCCGGTTTTGCCGATATCTCCCTCAACCAATTGAGCGGGTCACTCTTCTCCCTTTATGAGCAACAGCAGCAGCAGGGTTATCAGGTGGAGCTGCTGGTACGGGATACCAGCCAGCCCCTCCTGAATTGAGCGGGCTAGCGGGGTCTGGTCAGCAGGTGGATTTTGCCCGGTGACAGCTCCAGCCCCAGCAGGTTTTCTTTCAGCCAGGCTTGTTGCGGATCCTTGTCATCCAGTCGGTAAACCGGTTTGCTCTCAAGACGCTTCTCCATGCTCTGCAGCAGCATACCGAGCATCATGCCGAACTTTCTCTCTGCCGCCTCCGGTTCCAGCTTGTACTCCACCAGTTTCATGTTGTCGAGAAACAGCGCGCTCTGGCTCTTGTCATAGCGGGGTCTTGCCTCATAGGTCATCTGCAGGCGGGCGTCATATTCGGTATTGTCGGGCAGGGCGATCTTGAGCTTGCCCTTGCCATAGACTCGGGCGGTGTCTGGCTGTTGACGGCCAATCTGGACATCGCTCTGCTCCAGCTTCACATGGGCCTTTATGATGCCGGGCAGCTCCAGCTGTTTGTCGACTTGCACCTGGGATTGCAGGTACTGATTGATCTGCTGCTCATTGATGTCATATGAGCCTTGACCTAGCATGGCCAGGCTGAGCAGCATGGATTGCAGAATCATGGGGGCAACCTGATAGAATGGATTTGCCTTACAGCATACCATTCCTGACTGGCAGGATCTGCCGACCACTGTTTGTTGATGAAAAGGAGTTACCGTTGCTAAACGGTCTGGAACATGATCTCCACCTGCTGTTCTCCCGCTTTCTGGGCTGGCTGCTACTGCTTTTTCATACCGTTATCGTCGCGGGTGTGTCGTTTCGGGTAGTGATGAAACGCCGCCCCATCGGGGTGTCGCTGGCCTGGCTGGCGCTGATCTACGCCATTCCGTTTGCCGGCGTCGGCTTTTACTTGCTGTTTGGTGAAATCAAGTTGGGGCGCCGCCGCGCCGAGCGGGCACAGGCCATGTATCGCCCTTACGCTATCTGGATTCGTCAGTTGGCCCGCCTTTTCCCCCAGCATTGCTGCGAGGTGGGGGAAAAGGCCCAACCATTGCACGATCTGATCCAGGGGCGGTTGGCCATGCCCATGCTCTCCGGTAACCGGATGACTCTGCTCAGCCAACCCGACCAGATCCTGCATGAGATTGCTCAGGATATTCGCCGCTCGACGCTCTCATGCTATCTGGAGTTCTATATCTGGCACCCCGGCGGTGATGCCGACGAGGTGTGTGAAGCACTGATGGAAGTCGCGCTGTGCGGCGTGGATTGTCGTTTGTTGCTCGATTCGGTGGGCAGCAAGCACTTCTTCCGCTCCGGGTGGCCGAAAAAGCTGCGCAAGGCGGGGGTCAAGCTGGTGGAGGTGCTGCCGGTCGGCGCCTGGCGCATTCCGTTCCAGCGGCAGGATTTGCGAATGCACCGCAAGTTGGTGGTGATCGATGACAAGGTCGGCTATACCGGCTCCATGAACATGGTGGATCCCCGTTTTTTCAAGCAGGATGCCGGGGTCGGCCAGTGGGTCGACATCATGATCCGGGTGCAGGGGCCCATGGTGCCGCTGATGTGGTCGATCTTTGTCTGGGACTGGGAGATGGAGACCGGCGAGCGGCTGCTCGACAGTCTGCAGCATGAGCCGGAAGCCTGGCCCCAGACCAACTACCGCGCCCAGCTGATCCCGTCCGGCCCCTTCGTCGGCGGCGACTGCATCCAGCAGAGCCTGCTGCTGGCCATCTATCAGGCGCGCAGCCATCTGGTGCTGACGACCCCTTACTTTGTGCCCGACGATCCGCTGGCGGCCGCACTCAGTTCGGCGGCGGCGCGCGGGGTGCAGGTGCAGCTGGTGTTGCCGGCACGCAACGACTCCATCATGGCCAATTACGCCTGCAACGCCTTTATGGAGGAGCTGCTGGCGGCCGGGGTGGAGATCTACCGCTACGATGCCGGTCTGCTCCATACTAAGAGCGTGCTGGTGGATGATGACTTCGCGCTGGTGGGGACGGTCAATCTGGATCGGCGCAGCCTCTGGCTCAACTTCGAGGTGACCCTGCTGGTGGATAACCCCTCGTTCGTGGCCCAGATGACCCGGCTGGTACAGGGCTATATGGCGGAAGCCACCCCGATGACCCTGGCCCAATGGCAGGCCCGCCCCTGGTACAAGAAGGCGATGGAGAACATCTTCTATCTCTTCAGCCCCTTGCTGTGATGTTGTGGCGAGCCGCAAGAAAGTGGACTCGCCATCTGATTGGACTTGCCTAGCCCCGAGTCCGCCCCGTAGAGTGCAGTGACAACTCCCTGGAGACACATGGATATATGAAAAAGATAGTGGCCCTCGCCGTGGGTGCGGCACTGGTAGGTGGTGGTCTGGCTGCGTGTTGGTACACGGGCAACAGCTTCGACAACATCATGGCGGAGCAGATCGCCAAGGTAGAGCAAGAGACCGGTATCGATATGCAGTGGCAGCCGAGTAGCAGCAGCCTCTTCACCCGTGACGGGGTCCTGAAGGTCGTGGTGACGCCGGAGGAGCTGGTTGCCATTGACAGCGAGCTGGAGGGCAGTCAGTCCATCGAGTTGCAACTGGTGGTCAAGAGCCAGATCCTGCCGCTCTACATCAAGAGCCACCTCCTGCTCGATACCCATAATGGCACGCTAGCGCCGGTTTTCACCGCACTGGGCATGGAGCAGTGGGAACTCGGTCTGGAGTCGGTCACCAGTCTCTGGACCCAGGGTAACAGCAGCCGTTTCTGGGCCAATGAATTCAAGGTAAAACAGGGGCTGGACGAGTTCAGCTTCCTGCCCCTGAGCGGCGAGTTCCACGGCAATCTGGAGGGGAATGGTCACCTCACCATGACCTGGCAGGGGATGACGGTCCATGAAGAGCAGAGCAAGATGGACTTGGTGCTTGCCGATCTGAAAGGGAGTGCCGACATTGCCGAGATCAGCGGTGTGCTCCTCTCGCCCCAGAGCGAGATGACCCTCTCGGCCCTCACGGTACAACTGCCTGACAGCGTCAAGGTTGCCCTGCAGGGGATGATTACCGAGACTCAGCTGACCGGTGATGATGCCCAGACCCTCTCCAGCAGCTATCAGATGAAAATTGCCAAGCTGGATCTGGAGAACGAGACTGACACCCTGGCGGTGACCGACAGCAAGTTGGCGCTCAACCTCAACGGTCTGGATCTGGAAGGGTATCAGGGGCTGCAGGCCGCCGGTGGCAAGGGAGTTGAAGATGCCGCTGTCCAGCAGGCGCTGGACAAGATGCTCAAACGTGGCGCGACCCTTGAACTGGCCGATCTCAGCGCCAAGCTCAACGGTGAGGCGGTGACCATGAAGGGGGACGTGAAGCTGGCCTCCACTTCGCTGGAGCAGCTGTTCAACAGCGACGCGGGAATGCAGGCCCTCTCCGGCGTGCTGCATGCCAGCCTCAGCGACAAGCTGGGCAAGGCGGTGCCGCAACTGGCCCCCATGCTCGATCAGCTGACCCTGATGGGTTATCTGAAGGCCGACAAGCAAGCGCTGACCTCCGAGCTGAAGCTGGAGAAGGGCGCGGTGACGGTAAACGATCTGCCGCTCTGACACTCGGCGCAGAAACAACAACGGCTCCCGCGGGAGCCGTTGTTGTTTCTGGCGTTTGCATATGGGCCGTGTGGGCGAATTACTTGAAGACCACCGTCTTGTTGCCGTAGACGAACACCCGCTCGTTCAGTACCAGCTCCAGCGCGCGGCTCAGCACCGATTTCTCCACATCCCGACCCGCCTTGGCCATGTCGTCCGCACTGAAGGCATGACCGACGTGGATCACGTCCTGTTCGACGATGGGGCCTTCATCCAGATCGTCGGTCACGAAGTGGGCGGTGGCGCCGATCAGCTTGACGCCGCGATCAAACGCCTGCCGGTAGGGGCGGGCACCGATGAAGGCGGGTAGGAAGGAGTGGTGGATGTTGAGGATCTTGCGCGGGTAGGCCTCGACGAAGCTCGGGGTCAGCACCCGCATGTACTTGGCCAGGATCACATAGTCAGGCTCATAGCTGTCGATGATGGCGCGAACCTGCTCCTCATGCTCTGTCCGGCTCAGACCCTCGTGACTGACGGTGTGGAACGGGATATCGAACTTGCCGGTGAGCTCGGCCAGGGTGTCGTAGTTGCCGATCACCGCGACGATATCCATATCCAGCGCGCCCGCGTAGTTCTTCATCAGAATATCGCCGAGGCAGTGGGTCTCTTTGGTCACCAGGATGACGATGCGCTTCTTGCCCGCCTTGACCAGACGGCGCTGGGCACCGGTGGGCAGGGCATCATCGAGGTCGGCCAGCAGGGTCTCGTCGTTGAAGCGTCCCTCCAGCTCGGTACGCATAAAGAAGCGGCCATTCTCGTGATCCACAAACTCATCGTTCTTGATGATGTTGAGCTGGTGCTTGTAGCAGATGTTGGTGATCTTGGCGATGAGCCCTTTGGCATCCGGGCAATCCGTGAGCAGTATTTTCTTTTCCATCTCTGTCATTTTCCGTTTGTGGTGTTGGCGCTGCTGTCTGCGCCGGCAGCGTTGTTCAGGCTCTCTTTTCGGGCCCTGTTTTTTTGTTTCGGGAACTATGCCATAAACCGATCCGCGCCATAAAGAAATTCGCCAGTCATGGTCTTTCGTGCTGGCGAGCGGGCCGCAGAGCGGGATCCCGGGCGCAATGTTGAAACGCTTTTCAGCCTGCGGGGGATTTTGGCTGGTATCTGCAACCGTTTTTCTTTAGGCTGTCTGCGCTTATTCTCAGGGCGGGGTGCAATTCCCCACCGGCGGTATCCCGATTGACTCGGGGAGCCCGCGAGCGCCCGACTTGGCTGATTGCCGGGTCGGGGTCAGCAGATCCGGTGAGATGCCGGAGCCGACGGTCATAGTCCGGATGAAAGAGGATAAGACAGACCTTGCCGTGTTGGCCCTTGTGGGCTGGCCGCTGCATGCCCGTCTCTGTCTGCCTTTCCATGCCCTGATTCTGGTCCTTGTCTTGTTTAGGAGTTTTACCATGAATCAGTCTCTACTCAGTGAATTCGGTGATCCCGTTGCCCGTGTCGAAGCGGCTCTGTCTGCCTTGCGTGCCGGAGGCGGCGTGCTGGTGGCCGACGATGAAGATCGGGAGAACGAGGGCGACCTCATTTTCGCCGCCGAATCCATGACCAATGAACAGATGGCGATGATGATCCGCGAGTGCTCCGGCATCGTCTGCCTCTGCCTGCCCGACGAGCGGGTTCGCCAGCTCGAACTGCCGATGATGGTGGAGGCCAACTCCAGCCACTACCAGACCGCCTTTACCGTGACCATCGAAGCGGCGCAGGGGGTCACGACCGGTGTCTCGGCGGCTGATCGCATCACCACCATCCGCGCGGCTATCGCTGACGGCGCCAAACCGGGTGATCTGCACCGCCCGGGTCATGTTTTCCCGCTGCGGGCGCGAGCCGGTGGGGTGCTTACCCGTCGTGGTCATACCGAAGCGACGGTCGATCTGATGCAGCTGGCTGGCCTCAAACCGTTTGGTGTGTTGTGTGAATTGACCAAAGAAGATGGCTCGATGGCGCGTCTGCCAGACCTGGTTGCCTTCGGTCGCAAGCACCAGATGCCAGTGCTGACCATCGAGGATCTGGTGCAATATCGTCAATTGTTGTCAGAACGTACAGCCTGAGCCTCATACGAAATTGTAATAAGGCAAAAATTTGGTTAACCTTTGTCCGTGCCTCCACCACATGGCACTCATTTTTTAGACGGATTTGGACAAAAACTGTTCATTCAAAAAAAAATGAGGGTTTTAATGCATTTATCTGTGGTGGGGACTATGCAAAGTAGGATTTTTTTGTGCCATAATCACGCCGCTTGCTAAACGTCTGGCGAGTTCAAGGGAGCTTTAAAAATGAAAAAATTGTTGTTGGTAGGTGTTGTTGGTCTGTCCGCTCTGCTGGGCGGTTGTGCAAACACCAGCGAACTGGAAACTTCCGTTCAGAATCTGTCTAACAAAGTTGACCAACTGGCTCAAGATGTTAGCGCAGTTCGTGCTGATCAGTCCAAAATCGCTGCTGATGTTGCCGAAGCCAAGCAAGAAGCTATGCGTGCTAACCAGCGCATCGACAACATGGCTACTTCCTACAAGAAGTAATCCATGCGAAAAAAATGGCGCAGTTTTGCGCCATTTTTTTTTTGCCTGAAATTCACCGTATCTTCACTATTCCCACAGCACCTTATTCCCACAGTACCTTCTTCGTACTTGACCCATGAGGTCATGCCGGTCTCCCGGCACTCCCCCATCATTACCAGCCAGTTCGATTCCGCTCAGTAGAGCAGACTATAGAGTTTGCGACGGTAGCTCTGTGCCGCCGGTGTGCTGCCCATGGTCGCCAGAATATCGAGATAGGTCTTTCTGGCATCGCCGAATGCCAAATCCCGCTTGAGGATCTCCAGCAGCAGTCCCAACGCCTCTTCCTGACGACCAGCCTGGTTGTATTGCACCGCCAGCTCCTGAGTCAGGGCATAATCATCAGGCTGTTCTGCATGACGGGCTTCCAGCGCGCGCAGCTCCGGGCTGTCTGCCGCTTGCAGGGCCAGCGCCAGTCGTGAGCTCAGGGTATGGAAGTGGCCATCCTGCGCCGCCATCGGGATGGTGCCGAGGCGCTCCTGCGCTTCATCCAGCAGGTTGAGGTCGAGCGCAGCTTGAATGAGCCACAGGCTGATGTCGTGACGTTCAGGGGCCAGCTGGTGTGCCTTGGTCAGATGGGCATAGGCGATGCTGGGCTGCTCGTCAGCCAGTGCCTGTTGCCCCTTGGCCAGCAACTCTTCCTCTTCTTTGGGGGCGAAGGCGGCGAAATACTGGCGCAGGGTGGCTTCATCCTGCGGCCCTTCGATGATCCCCTGTTCGTCAGGGCGACCCTGATGGAACAGCACCAGCGCCGGAAGGGCGCGCAGGCCGAGCTGGCTGGCCAGCGGTTGCAGCTGGGGATCGTTCATATCCACCTTGGCCAGGGTGACCTGCTCATTAGCGGGCCCAACCAGTGATTCGATCAGCGGTGTCATCCCATGACACTCCGGCATCTGCGGAGCATGGAAATAGATGACGACCGGCTTCTTCATGGAGGCATCGATCAGTTCAGCGTGAAAATTCTGGGGAGTAATGTCGACGATCATGAGTTGGACTCTTCAGAAAGGGTGTTGAGTAACATGGGGTTGAGTGACTGGCAATTCAAGCGCTCATCAAGCCGGTAAAAGGTCACGGGGGTTGCCGCCGCGAGACTGAGCCAGCCGCTGGCAAAGGGCCAATCCTGTACCTGATAAGGGGTGTCATCGAGCCGGTTGTCGAGTCGCCACCCTTCCTCCGGGAGAAACCGCACCTTCTCCAGTCCCGCCGCTATGCCGCCACCGTGGGCTTTCAGTACCGCCTCCTTGCGTGACCAGAGCCGGTAGAAGGCACTCTCCTGCTCTGGAGCAGGCAGCGCGCAGAGCCACTCATATTCACTCTGTGCATAAAACCGGCGGGCCAGGGGGAGGGGGTGATGCCGCCGTTTGCCCAGTTCGATATCCACCCCAAGCTGCCCCTGCGGGCAGAGCGCCAACACCAGCCAGCTGCCACTGTGGCTCAGATTGAACTGCCAAGCATCATCATGCAGTTGGGGCTTGCCGTGGGGGCCGTTGCAAAATTGCAGGCTGGCGGCAGGGCGTTGCAGCCTCTCGGACAACAGCTGGCGCAGCAGGGCGCGGCTCACCAGATATTCCTGACGCCGTTCAGGATGAGTCATGGTTTGCCAGATATGCAGCTCATCGGTTGACAGCCATTCAGGCAATTGAGCAAGCAGTGCCTGGCATACCCTGGCTGGTTTTAACAAAAAAAGATCGGTTTCGATCATGATTTTTCACTTTAAAAAGGTGCTGAAGCAGGGATAAAAGCCAGTTATCTATGAGGCCAAAGGTCCTTTTTGCGATTGTATATTGTTTGGGCATGATCACATTAATTATGAAAAATCGTGCATTTCCTTGCAAAAATGTGAGCTTGATAGGGATTTTCACTTGCCTCGATAGAATTCTTGGATATAGTCGGGTGCTGTTGCCTTATAAATTGCCCTTTGGGGCCGTATTTTAACAAGATTTACTATTTTGCGGGGATAAAGGATTGCGCTACCTGATGCTACTGCTGGTCGCGCTCGGAATGGCGGGTTGTGCTTCGGCACCCCAACCCGAGGTCGCGAGCAAGATCGAAGTTTCCATGATGGAACCCGTTATTGAACCGGAAGCTTCGCAGACACCCGATGTGAATGAAATCCTGACAGTATACAAAGAGTGGCGCGGTACCCCTTACCGCTACGGTGGTACAACCGAACGTGGTATCGATTGTTCCGCCTTCGCCCGTGAAGTGTTTCGCAATGCGGTCGGTATTGAACTTCCCCGCGATACCCGCTCCCAAGTTCACGAAGGGACGCGCGTTTCCAAGCAGGATCTGGTCGAAGGTGATCTGGTCTTCTTCAAAATCAATCGTCGTCTCAACCACGTTGGTATCTATGTCGGGAATGGCGAATTCATTCACGCCTCGACTCGAGCCGGTGTGACCCGCTCCAAGCTGGACAGCCAATACTGGCGCAGCAAGTTCTGGCAAGCTCGCCGGATCGATATCTGAGTCAGGCTGGACAAACGGCTCGCAGTACGGACTGTTTTTCCAACCTCACTTGAACCGGGCTCGATAGCCCGGTTTTTTATTGCCCTCGTTTAGACTTTCCCGAGTCAAATCACTATAGTGTGGGCCCGTTTTCTTCGGCAGGCTCAGCATGAAACCCCGCATCCCATCAGCTGGTGGCCCCAAGTCGGGCGACCGTAAATCCGGACTTCACTCCCGTAATCGCCATGAGGCGGGTTACGACTTTGAGGCGCTCTGCCTGCGAACTCCCGAGTTGGCCGTCCACGTATTTATCAATGACTACGGTACCCGCACCATCGATTTTGCCAATCCCGATGCAGTGAAGTCCCTCAATCGCGCCCTGCTGGCCCATCACTACGGGATTGCCCACTGGGACTTGCCTACCGGTTACCTCTGCCCGCCTATCCCGGGACGGGTGGACTACCTGCACTGGGCGGCCGATCTGTTGGCCGAGAGCGCAGGCCAGCTCCCTACCGGCAAGGGGGTGAGAGTGCTGGATATCGGGGTGGGGGCAAACTGCATCTATCCGCTGCTAGGCTGCCGCGAATATGGCTGGCGTTTTGTCGGATCGGATATCGATCCGGTCTCGGTCAAGGCGGCCACCCTGCTGGCCAAGAGCAACGGGCTCGGCAATCAGATTGAGTGTCGCCTGCAGGGCAACCCCAACCATGTGTTTCGCGGCATCATAGGGCCAAAGGAGCGCTTTGCCCTGACGCTGTGCAATCCGCCGTTCCATGCGTCGCTGGAAGAGGCGAGCAAGGGGACGGAGCGCAAGCTGCGCAATCTGGGCAAGGAGGTGACAGGCGCCCCTGTGCTCAACTTCGGCGGCCAGAAGGCCGAGCTCTGGTGTGAAGGGGGCGAGGCGGCGTTTCTGGCCAACATGATCGCCCAGAGCAAGGAGTTTGCCACTCAGTGCCTCTGGTTCAGCTCGCTGGTGTCGAAAAAAGAGAATCTGCCGGGGGCGAAAAAGGCGTTGAACCGGGTGGGGGCGCGTCAGGTACGGGTGATCGACATGGCGCAGGGCAACAAGGTGAGCCGGATCCTCGCCTGGTCCTTTCTGGATGAAGAGGGATTGCGTAGCGGCTGGTCGAGCGCGCGCTGACCCCCACCACAAGGTCCGATGAGGGCCTTTTTCATGATGAGCCCCGCGAATTTCCCCTGCTGGCGGCATCTTTGGCAATCGATTTCCTCATTGGCAGATCGTGCTGGTTTACATGGTGTAAGTAGTTACTTCCGCCTTGGTACAGGTGTACGCCGAGATTTTTTTGCACTTACAGCTGAAACTTTAATAAAATAGGACTGGTTAGACCTCTTTACAGGCAATGAATCACATAGGGATCGGAACATGAAAGTTGTCGATTTTCTGAAGCGCAAGCGCGAAATTTTGGCGCAGCACCCCTTTGAGCTCAAGGATTGGCTCTCACCGGCGATCCGCGACTACTGGCGTGAGTTTCAGCAAAAGGCACATCTTCACCCTTTGCTGGGTCGTGTGCTGGACTTGCAAGCCGAGTCCCAGAGCGAGCAGCAACAGGATGCAGCAACCGTGGCACAAGTAGCCAACGGTCAGCCTGCCGTGGCTCAGGAACCCGCTGTGGAGCTGGGAGCCGAGGCGGCCGAGCTCTATGCCGCCCTGCAGGCCCGCATCGGTGAAGAGACCCATGTCGGCGAGTGGCTCCACGTCAGCCAGCAGATGATCGATCAGTTTGCTGCCGTGACCGGGGATCACCAGTGGATCCACACCAATCCTGAGCGCGCGGCCGCCGAGTCCCCCTTCAAGACCACCATCGCCCACGGCTTCCTGACCCTGGCGCTGCTGCCGCAGTTAACCGGCTCGGTCGATGAGGCCACTCCCGAGTTCCCGACCGCCCGCATGGTGGTGAATTTCGGGCTGGATCAGGTACGTTTCCCGTACCCCATCAAGGTGGATAGCAACATCCGCGCCCGCACCAAGCTTGCCCGGGTCACCCCTATCAAGGGTGGGCTGGAGCTGCTCAAAGAGATCAAGGTTGAGATCGAAGGGATCCGCCGCCCGGGTTGCGTCATCGAGTCGGTGACCCGCATCTACTTCTGAGCTCCCTCATCGGCATGAATGGTGAAACGGGCCCGCTGTCCTGTGCAACGAACAGCGGGCCCGTTTTTTTGCCTGTTTGTTGCAAGGGCTGAGGCGTCAGCCATAGCGCGCCGACCCCAGCTTGATATGACTCACAAAACGGTGCGCCGTGCAGTTAGCCAGCTCTCATTTTGGCGAGTTGGCGGCATGAGGCGATAGCATGTTATGCCACTATTGGTTTCTTACTCCCGATCCTGGAGACAATAGTGCCCATCAATAACAAGATTATTCTGCCACTGCTGCTGAGCCTCACCATCCTGCTGATCCCGACCCACTGGATCCCGCTGGAGGGGATCACCGTCATCGAGCAGCGGGTCGTGGCCATTTTCGTGCTGGCCGCCCTCTGCTGGATCCTGGAGCCCATCCCCATCTTCGCCACCTCGGTGCTGATCATCGTGCTGGAGCTGCTGTTGCTCTCCGACAAGGGGCTCTGGTTCATGACTGCCGACAAGGCTGAACCGGGCTTTGGTGAGCTGCTCAAGTCCACCGAGGTGATGGCGACCTTTGCCTCGCCGGTCATCATGCTGTTTCTCGGCGGTTTTTTCCTCGCCATTGCGGCGACCAAATACCATCTGGATGTCAATCTGGCGCGGGTGTTGCTGCGCCCGTTCGGTCAGGATCCCCGGATCGTCATGCTGGGGCTGATGTTGATCACCGCCACCTTCTCCATGTTTATGAGCAATACCGCCACCACCGCCATGATGCTGGCCATCCTTACCCCGGTGCTGGCGGCGTTTCCCGACAAGGACCCGGCCAAAATCGGCTTTGTGCTGGCCATTCCGCTGGCGGCCAACCTCGGCGGGATCGGCACTCCCATCGGCACTCCGCCCAACGCAGTGGCCCTCAAATACCTGACCGGCGAGCATGCCATCTCGTTCGGTCAGTGGATGGGATTTGCGGTGCCCTTTGTGGTGTTGCTGTTGCTGCTTGGCTGGTTCCTGCTGGGGCGCTTCTTCCCGAGTTCCCTCAAGCTGATGGATCTCAAGATTGAGGGGCGCTTTATGCAGACCCCTCGCGCCTGGGTGGTCTACCTCACCTTTATCACCACCATAGTGCTCTGGCTGCTGGGGGATCTGCATGGCATGAGCTCCTACGTGGTCGCCATGATCCCGGTAGCTGTGTTCCTGACCACCGGCATCATCACCAAGGACGATCTGCACAAGATCTCCCTCGATGTGCTCTGGCTGGTCTCGGGTGGTATCGCGCTGGGGCTGGCGCTGGAGGACTCCGGGTTGGCCGAGCGGCTCATCACCCACATTCCGTTCCACGAATACTCCACGCTGGCGGTGCTGATTGGTGCCTGTCTGCTGGCAGTGGTGATGGCCAACTTCATGTCCAACACCGCAACCGCCAATCTGTTGCTGCCACTGGTGGCGGCACTGGCGGTCAGTATGCCGGAGCTGGCAGAGTGGGGCGGCAGTCACACCCTGATCCTGGCGGTCACCATTTCGGTTTCGCTCGGGATGTCGCTGCCCATCAGTACCCCGCCCAATGCGCTGGCCCACGCCACCGGTCTGGTGGAGAGTCACCAGATGGTGCGCATCGGCGTCATCATGGGGTTGGTCGGCACCCTGCTGGCGATGGTATGGATCTACCAGATTGCCGCCTGGGGGCTGATCTAGCGAGCCTGTCTGCCTAAAGCAAAGAGGAGCCGAATTGGCTCCTCTTTGCGTGTTGGGGATCCGGGGCTAGAAACTGACGCCAAGGCTGAGCAGGTGTCTTAATTCGCTCTCGCGGGGTTCCGGGCTGCCTGTGTCGACAAGGATGTCAGCATCTTCCCAATTCAGCTCACTCGACCAGGAGAGGCGCAGATGGTCATTGAAGTAGTAGCGCAACCCTATGCTGCCTTTCAGATCCTGATTACGGGTGACATAGGGGGAGGGTTGTGCCAGATATTTCAGATAGCGCCCCTGGCTGAACAGTTCCATTTTCTCCTGCCAGAGGGAGAAAGGTTGGCGATAATCCCAGTTCAGGCCAGCGAAGGGGTAGTCTATGACCCGTTCACCCAGAAAAACGCCGGTGATCTTGCTATCTTCACGGAAGTAGAGCCGACTTAGCCCCCCTTGGGCCATCAGCTCCAGTCGGCGGCGCTTGTCGTTCCAAAAGCGATAGCCAGGCCCCGAGCCATAGTCCATGTAGAGATAGCGATCTTTATCTAGCATGTCATATTCGGCATCGAGTGAGGTGCGCAAGAACCACTGCTGGTTGAAGAAGTAGTCCAGCGTAGGGTTGAGCTGATAATAATGGCTGTCGGTGACGTTGTCAGCGGTCTCATAGGTATATTCACCGGAGAAGCTGTAACGCCAGTCCAGATTGGCCAGCTCGCTTTTCCACTTGAGGTTGACGTTGTTGGTCTGCTTGTCATTCTGTTTGAGTTTGACATTGAGATCGCCGCTGCCGGTCCAGAGCCAGGCGTTGCGTTCATCCTGGTCATCCTCGAACAGCTTGAGCCCACCCTTTGCCGTCGCCTTGGGTTTGTCCTCTTTATCGATGCGCCAGCGTTTGATGGCCTCCCGCTGGACGGTGACTGCGCCGCTGTAGGGCAGGGCGATGCGCACCGACTGTTCGGTCACCTCCTCGATGTTGCCGGTCAGACGATCGCCATTGTTCATCCAGAGAATGTCCTTGGCCCACAAGGAGTGACAGGCCAACAGGAGCAGGAGGGGCAGGAATTTCATGAGGTAAGGTGACTCCGGTGCGACTCGGGCGCTGGTGACTTAACCACTGACAAGCTGGCTGCTGATGGGGCGGGGCAGGCCATTTTTTCTCTCCAGCGCTGCCGTCACCTCATCCTGCATCACGTCAGGTGCGCTGATAAAGCTCTCTATGGCCGGAGATAGCACCAGCGGGGCGCCATTTTCAAGCTCCTCTTCGGTGCGGGAGAGCGGGGAGTGTACCTCCAGCCAGCGCCGACCATCCGGTTCGATGGCGACCTTGACCGGTTGATTGATGACCCGCACCGGCGTGCCAATCGGCACAATCTTGAACAGGGCCTCTATATCGTCAGGTCGCAGCCGGATGCAGCCTGCACTCACCCGAAGTCCGACGCCAAAATCCTTGTTGGTGCCGTGGATCAGGTAGTCGCGCTTGCCATAGCCAAGGCGCATGGCGAACTTGCCGAGGGGATTCTCCGGGCCGGGGGGCACCACGGCGGGCAGGGTGATCCCTTTTTGCTCCAGCCAGGATTTGCGCACCATGGGACCGGGTACCCAGGTCGGGTTGGGATTCTTCTCGATGACGGTGGTGGTCATCTCCGGAGTCTCACGGCCGATATCACCAATCCCGATGGGCAGCACGATGACCTCGCTCTTCCCTTTGGGGAAGTAGTAGAGGCGCAGTTCGGGCAGATTGATGACGATCCCCTCGCGAGGCACATCAGGCAGTAGCATCTGGGTGGGCAGCGTCAAGCGGGTGCCCGGCTTGGGTAAATAGGGGTCTACACCCGGATTTGCTTCAAGCAGCGCCAAAAATCCAATTTGTGTATTTTTGCCAACCAGCTCCAGATGCTCATTCTGCTGGATGATGTAATCCTCCAGCTCACCGATAAGGCGACTCCCGGCTGGTGGCAGCGGGTAGCGTTTGGCCTCTGCCGGCGCGGCGCAGAGCAGGATGGCTGCCAGCAGCAGGGAAAGGGCGGGCGTTAAGGGTAGGGGCTTGAGTTTCGGCAATCGCATAAGAAGATCCATCAGTTCAATCGGGGCGGAACATCATCAATACAGCCGCCAGGATGGCGCGATTGTTCCTCAATCAGCCCATGATTACCAGCTTGCCGCGCACCCGCAATGATTTGGGGATACATAGGAAACCAGCCAAAATCGGCATCACCCATGAATTTGAGTGCCAAGCAGGAAAAAGAGGCGCCTGATGGCAATGGGGGAATATCACGACGTGGATAATGGCCGGGTGTGCGAGCGGGTGGATACAGAGCCATACAAGAGTGGCCTCGCAACGCAGGCCGTGCGTGAAGCATTGTGAGCCTGCTCCCAGATAGCTGATTCAGCCATTTGATATCTAAGAAATTTTTATTGCATCCTCGGTCCAGCTCGGGTAAAAATCTCATCCCACGGAGAGATGCCGGAGTGGCCGAACGGGATTGACTCGAAATCAATTGTGGCAGCAATGCCACCCAGGGTTCGAATCCCTGTCTCTCCGCCACATACCAAGCCCAAGCAATTAAATTGCTTGGGCTTTTTCGTTTCGTGTGATGCCTGATATGCCATCTGATGTTGGCGGGCTTGAAGCGTCCCCTCTATCGACCACCTGTTAGTCGACTCGAGCCCATATCGAGATGTCTTATCGTCGTGCAATAGGGGCCCCCTTTTACTTGCCCGATCGCCTATCGGTTGCAAGGTTGGCCCCAACGGCTTGCTCGCCAGTCATGATGGCGACACAATGGAGTCCCTTTGGTTGGCCGCTCGCAGCTGGGGCTCGTGGCCGAATGGCCAGCGATAGTATGAGCGCGCCCGAGTGTTATGGGCCGGTGACAACGGGAAACATGGCGAGAACAGGAGCAAAAGAGGATGAGGGAAGGGCTTGAATGGTTCTGGCTCAATGAACCGGCCGAATGGCACAAAACAAGCGACGGCTTGCTGGTGGTAACGGACAAGCAGACCGATTTTTGGCGCAGCACCTGGTATGGTTTCGAGCGCCACAGTGGGCATCTCTATGGCTGTGAGGTCGAGGGGGAATTTACCTTTCAGGTCTGTGTCGAAGGGGAGTTCACGACCCTCTACGATCAGGCGGGGCTGATGTTGCTGCAAGACGAGGCGCACTGGCTCAAAGCGGGGATAGAGTACAACGATGCCCAACCGATGATCGGCAGCGTGCTCACCAATCAGCGATCTGACTGGGCCACCGGTATTTTCAGCGGCAATCCGCGCCGTTTCTGGCTGCGCCTGACCCGGCTGGCCGATTGTCTGCGTCTGCAATACTCCACCGATGGTGAGGTGTGGCCACTGCTGCGGCTCGCTCCGTTCCCGCCAGGCGAGCGCTGCTTTATCGGGGTGATGTGCTGCACCCCCGAGCGGCAGGGGTTGGTGGTGCGTTTTTCGGATCTGCGCCTCACGCCGCCCCTGGGCAAGGCACTGCATGATTTGAGCTAGCCAGCCCATGGCTGGCATTGCGTGTCAACCGGCAGAGTGAACAATGCCGTCGGCCTGTAGCGTCATTCGCAGGGTCTATCGAGCGGGAGGGGCGTTGCCCTCCCGCTTTTTTACACCGGTAGGTCGGGAATGGCGGGTGGCTGTGATGGGCAAGCCTTGGCAAGCAACGTCGAAAAGCATGCGGTATGCGATGTAGCAGACACAAGTTACCGGAACTGGGATCTCGATCGGGACAACAGGACTTTTGTCCTGCAAGGGGAGGTGGGGTGGCGGCTAGGATGGCCACATCAAAACAATAAAACGAGTCAAACTGGAGCACAACAACCATGACCGCTCATATCAATGCCAACCCGGGCGATTTCGCCGAGACCGTCATTATGCCGGGGGACCCGCTGCGGGCCCGCTATATCGCCGAGACCTTTCTGACCAATGCACGCGAGGTGACCAATGTGCGCAATATGCTGGGCTACACCGGCTATTACAACGGCCAGCGCATCTCGGTGATGGGCCACGGCATGGGGATCCCCTCCATGGTGCTCTACGCCCACGAGCTGGTGAACGACTTCGGGGTCAAGCGCATCATCCGCATCGGCAGTCTGGGAGCGACCCAGCGCCACGTGCAGATGCGCGACGTCATTCTGGCGCAGGCGGCGGGCACAGATTCCCCGACCAATGCCAAGCGCAGCGCCGGTTACCAGATGGCGACCTCGGCCGACTTTGCCCTGCTGCACAAGGCGTTTACCAAGGCGCAGGAGAAGGCGATTCCGGTCAAGGTGGGCAATATCTTCACCGGCGACCTCTATTACGATCCGGACGAAAACCTCATTCCGGCGCTGGAGAAGTTTGGAGTGCTTGGCATCGACATGGAGGTGGCCGGTCTCTACGGGCTGGCCCATCAGCAGGGGATAGAGGCGCTCGCCATCCTGACTGTCTCCGACCACTGCCTGACCGGTGAAGAGACCACTGCCGAAGAGCGGCAACTCTCCTTCAACCAGATGATCGAGCTGGCGCTGCACACCGCGCTGTAAGCGCCGCAGTCCGCCCACCCCTGCACGCACCCTGACCCCAAGAGAGATCCAATATGAACAATAAGCTCTCCCTCACTGCCATCAGCTTCCTGGCCAACTTTGTGATGGCCGGTTTTGCGACCCAGTTCGGCATGCTGATCGACCCCATCGCCGCCAAGTTCGGCGCCGACGTCAATCAGGTGGCCTCCATCTTCTCCCTGCTCAACGGCGGGGCGCTGGCGGGCACCATTGCCGCCTTCTTCCTTATCGAGAAGGTGGGGCTCAAGCGGATGACCCTGCTCTGCTACGGCCTGATCGCGCTGGCGGCGGCTTCGCTCCATCTGACTGGCTCGCTCTATGTGGTGATGGCTGCCATGACGGTGATCGGCCTGTGTGGCGGGGTGGGACTCTGCATTGCAGGAACGCTGGTGGTGAGCGTCTGGCAGGCGCGGATGCAGAGCACCATGCTGGTGGTGCAGGATGCCACCTTCAACGTGGCCGGGGTGGTCTTCCCGCTTATCACCACCTACACCCTGACTCACGCCATGGCGTGGAGCTGGAGCTATCTGGCGGTGGGCGTGGTGGCGCTGGCGACCATGCTGGTGGCGGTGCTGACCAACTTCCGCAGCTGCGAGGCGGGTGGCGAGAGCGCAGGCAACGAGCACTCGGAGTGGAACCTCGGCATCATCAGCGGCGGGTTGGGGCTCTTTCTAGGCATGCTGGCGCTCTACACCTTCCTCACCTGGGCGCCCATGTTCGTGAAGAATAAGTTCGGCATCCCCTTCGAGGAGGCGGGCAACATCATCACCCAATACTGGACGGCTGCCCTGCTCGGCGCACTGGTCTCCACCGCCATCGTGACCCGCATTGCGATCCGAACCTTCCTGCTGGTGATCATCACCCTAGCGATGGGGATGACGGCGCTCATCGTTACCACCGATAACCTGAGCCAGTTGCCATACCTCACCTATGGTTACGGCTTTGTCTGCGCGGCGCTCTACAACGCCTTTATCGCCTACGGGGTGTCGTTTGTGCGCCAGGCGTCGAGCAAGAACGTCTCCTACATCCTCATCAGCGGCAGCGCGGGGGCCATGTTCAGCCCGGCCATCAGCGCCATGTTCGAGCAGGTGATCGGCTTGCAGGCGGTGATGTACGCCATCCCGCTTATCTACGCCGTGATCCTCGCCATGCTGGTAGCCTCGCTGCGCATGGCCCGGCCTCAGCCCTGTCTCGCCTGAGCGGGGGAGTAAACAGCAAGAGGGGCGGTATAAACCGCCCCTCTTTTTTGTTGCTGTTCCGCTTGTTGCTGCTCAGTCGGCAACTGAGGCCTGCGACTTATGGCTGCTCCAGAAAGGCCTTGAGCCCCGCCAGATCGCGGATCTGCAATCCCTCTTCGCCGCGCTCCACCAGTCCCTTCTCCATCAGCTCTTTCACCGCCCGCCGGTAGACCCGGTCGGTCGTGCCGAAGCGTTCCGCCTCCTGATACCCCTTGCGAAAGCCGCTCACCGGGTTGTGGTGGCAGTGGCTGTGATAGAGGTCGAGGGCGATGTTGTAGCTGATGGGGTAGAGCATGCGGCAGGTGAAGATATCCACCGTGTCCTGATAGTCGATGGCAATGGCGGTGGCAAAGAAGAGCGCCACCTTGGGGTGGGCGACCAGCGCCTGCTCCAGCTGCTCGCCGTCGATGCGGGCCACTTCCAGCGGCTCCTCGGCGATGATGTCGAGCTGGCAGCGGTAGCCGGTGAAGAACTCCATCTCGCCAAACAGCTGGTTGTCGCACTCCAGGGTGCCGAGCTGAAAGCGGCGGCCATTCATGGCGGTGTGGCCCATGGCGATGCGGCCGCCCGGTACCAGCACCAGATCCCGCAATAGCTCCCCCTGACGCATCAGGGGCTCCCCCTCGGGGATCAGATGCTGCTCCGTGATGCAGGATTGCACTACCTGCACGATAAGATCATGACTGGCCTGCCAGTGGGGCTGAAAGCGTCCCTTGAGAAGGGGTTTGAGTTGCATGGGATTTCGAGTCGTCGCCAAACAGAAACGACTATTACACACCCTTGCATACGGATATGCCAGTTTTGTACCGCAAAGTGGGGCTTACTGGTGTAGAAGTGCAATCTGGAAGCATAAAAAAGCGCCCGAAGGCGCTTTTTCATTGAGCGGTGGTCAGCAAGGGTTAGCTAATCAGGCTGGCCCACAGGTCATATTCGTCGGATTCGTCGATCCGCACCTTGACCATGTCGCCCGGCTTGAGGCCGGTTTCGCCGTTGAGGTAGACCAGACCGTCGATCTCCGGCGCATCGGCGAAGGAGCGGCCAGTGGCACCCTCTTCGTCCACTTCGTCGATGATAACGGTCATCTCCTGACCCACTTTGCGGGCCAGCTTGCGGATGGAGACCTGCTGTTGCAGCTCCATAAAGCGCTGGAAGCGCTCTTCCTGAATCGCTTCCGGCACCGGGTCCGGCAGCTCGTTGGCCAGCGCCCCTTCGACCGGGCTGTATTTGAAGCAGCCGACCCGATCCAGCTCCGCCTTGTCGATAAAGTCCAGCAGCATCTGGAAATCTTCCTCGGTCTCGCCCGGGAAGCCAACGATAAAGGTGGAGCGCAGGGTGATCTGCGGGCAGATTTCGCGCCACTTCTGGATCCGCTCCAGAGTGCGCTCGACAGTACCCGGGCGTTTCATCAGTTTCAGGATGCGCGGGCTGGCGTGCTGCAACGGAATATCGAGGTAGGGCAGTACCTTGCCATCGCGCATCAGCGGGATGACGTCATCTACGTGTGGGTAGGGGTAGACGTAGTGCAGACGTACCCAGATATCGAGCTTGGCCAGCTCTTCGCACAGGGCGACCATGCTGGTCTTGACCGGCATACCGTCGTAGAAACCGGTGCGGTGTTTCACATCGACGCCGTAGGCGGAGGTGTCCTGGGAGATCACCAGCAGCTCCTTCACGCCCGCCTCTTTCAGGCGCTTGGCTTCTGCCAGCACGTCGCCGATGGGGCGGCTCACCAGATCCCCGCGCATGGAGGGGATGATGCAGAAGGTGCAGCGGTGGTTGCACCCCTCGGAAATCTTCAGATAGGCGTAGTGGCGCGGGGTCAGCTTGACGCCGTGGGCCGGTACCAGACTGGTGAAGGGGTTGTGCTGCGGCTTCTCCACATATTTGTGGACGTGACCCAGCACCTCTTCATAGGCGTGGGGGCCGGTGATCTCGAGCACCTTGGGGTGGATCTCGCGGATCTGGTTCTCTTTGGCGCCAAGGCAGCCGGTGACGATCACCTTGCCGTTCTCGGCCAGCGCTTCGCCGATCGCTTCCAGCGACTCTTGCACCGCGCTGTCGATAAAGCCGCAGGTGTTGACGACGACCAGCTCGGCATCGTCATAGCTGGGCACCACATCGTACCCTTCGGTACGCAGCTGGGTCAGGATGCGTTCTGAATCGACCAGGTTTTTGGGGCAACCCAAGGAGACGAATCCTACTTTGGGGGCCTGTTTTATGTTGGACATCGCTCAATCACTCTTAGGTGGCTCTTCTTTAAGGGCGCGGATTTTACCGGAATGGTTAACCAAAAACTATACAGCCAGCATGGCAGAACCTAACAATATCTCCGAGTGGGCAGGATTGGGCCGTGCGAATAGCGGCTGATGGTGGAGCCCTGACTGGCGCGCAGTCCCTGCTGCACAGGTTTGTGACTGGTAATATGCGTTGCTGACTTATTAGTCAATTTCGCGGTCTGTGGCTGGGAACCCTGTCACGGGTACCCCTATACTCCCATCATGGTGATCCGGTGGAGAAGGCAATGGAAAGTTCATTTGGCGAAAGAATGCAGAATCTGCACGCTACGCTGCGCGAGCGTTTTGACAAGCTGAGTCGGGTGGCCATTGCGATTTACGATCCCCATACCGATCAGCTCAAGACCTTCGCCCACAGCACCGAGGGGCCCTCGCCGCTGGTGCAGTATGAGGTGAAGCTGAGCGATGTTCCATCCTTGCGCTATCTGGCGGAGCACAAGCACCCCCGGGTGCTTGGCAATCTCGATGCCCTGCGTGGTTCCGCGTCGGAACACAGCCGCAAGCTGCTGGAGGCGGGCTATGCCTCCAGCTATACCGAGCCGCTGTTGTTCAACAGCAAGCTGTTTGGTTTTCTGTTTTGCGATGCCATGGAGCCGGGATATTTCGATGAGTCGATCCAAAGCGAGCTGTCGGCCTATGCCCAGATGTTGTCCGCCATCATTGCGGTGGAGTTCTTCTCTATTCAGACCCTCGGCGGCGCGCTGACCACGGCACGTGAGTTCAGTCGCTATCGGGATGAGGAGACCGCCAACCATCTGCATCGGATGTCGGCCTACTCCCGACTGATCGCCAAGACGCTGGCCCCGACTTGCGGGCTGAGCGACGAGGAGGTGGAGTTTGTCTACCTCTTCTCCGAGCTGCACGACATCGGCAAGATCGCGGTGCCGGATGCCATTTTACTCAAGCCGGGCAAGCTGACCCCGGAAGAGTTCGAGATCATGAAGGTTCACACCAGCAAGGGGCGAGAGATGATCAGCCTGATGATCAATGAGTTTGGCCTCGATGGCATTCACCACACCGATATGCTGACCAACATCATCGCAGGCCATCATGAGCGTTTTGATGGTACCGGTTATCCGCTGGGGCTGGCGGGGGAGGCGATCCCGCTGGCGGCGCGTATCGTGACGGTGGCTGATGTTTTTGATGCCCTGACCAGCGAGCGCCCCTACAAGCAGGCCTGGCCGTTCGAGATGGCGTTTGCCTATCTGGAGGAGCATGCCGGCAGCCAGTTTGATCCCGCCTGTGTCGCTGCGGCCCTGCACAACAAGGCCGAGTTTTATGCCATCTATCAGCAGTATCAGGATCCCGCCAGTTCATCAGGTGTGGCGGCCAGTGGCGCAGAGCCGGGTTGAGCGCGTGTGATGAGCGTAAGGGGGAAAGAGGCGGTTCAAGCATGACGAGGAATAAATAGAGAGGGGGCACCAGCAGGTGCCCCCTCTCTTTTATGCGCTTATCGATTTCACGCGCCCTTATTTTGCCGACCTTGTATCTGCGGCTATGGCGTTTGCGCTCAGGTTACTTTTTGGGCGTCGGCTCGCTGATCTGATAGAGGTGATCCGCGCAGGCGCTGGAGCAGCCACAGGGGCGCACCTCTTTATCTTCCCGTTTCTGGGCAAGCTGGTATTGGCGCCACCAGATGATGGAGCCCATAGCCAGGATCAGCACGAATGAGGCGAGCAGGCTCAATAACCAGATGGACATGATCTCTTCTCCCTGATGGTGATGACATGCACTGCGATGGCATCAGTGATGATAGCAGCAACCGCCCTGCTGGTTGGCGCCCTCACTGCCGTGGCAACAAGTATGGCCTTGTCGTGAGCTCTCTGCCTGATTGCCACCACTGGCGCAGCAGTGATCGGATCCACTGTTGCACCCACCGTGACAATGGGCATGACTCTGGCCTGCGCCGAGGGGCTGGATGACACGGATCGCGGCCTTGCTCTGATGACGGCGAGATGGACGGCCCTGACTTGCCTCGGTGAGAGGTTGTAGATTAGCGGGGGCCAGCAGCGCGGGCAGCGGCAAGCGGGCAGAGCGGCACTGCAGCACCCGGATATTGACCGCCAGCAGGCGCCCCAGCATTCGCTCGCCGATATTGCGCACCACCACCTGACCCACTTGATGATGGGCGAGGGCGTCGAGCAGCGCTTGCTTGCCGTGGCAGCCTTCGGCGGTGGCCGGGTTAGCCAGGGTGGCGATAACGTTCCCTTCGGGGTTAAGAATTTGCAGCTGCTCGGCACGGGTAAAGTGGCCAGCCAGCAGCCCCTGACTCAGCATCAGGGCGCTGTTGCAGGGGTTGGTGGTCATGGTTGTGACAGCATTCATGTCGGCTCTTCTCCACTGGTTGGGTGGTCGGGCTCGGCGGGTTGCATCATCAATGCCTTGCCCAGACTCAGACACTCCACCACCTTGTAGCGCCCTTTTTTCAGGATATTGGCCAGGGTCTGGCGGGAGACCCCCATCACCAGGGCGGCCTCCTGCTGCTGCATTCCTTGAAGGTCGACGAGGCGGAGTGCCTCGAACTCGTCAGGGGCCAGCGTGACCTGTTCCAGCTGATGCATGGGGCGGCCGTTGGGTTTGAAGCAGCTGTTGGCGGGGTGGCCACAGATCTGGCGGGCAATCTTGGGTCTTGGCATGGTGGCTCCTAATTGGCATAAGCCATTTATACGCTCATATGTAGCATATGCCAATAATTTTGTCGGGTGTAGAGAGCTGTGCCAGTGCTGTTTACGGCAGAGAGGGGTAAAGAGGGGGAGGGGGAATACGTACAAAAGCAGTGAAGGTGGCAGAAACGACGCAGGCCCGAACATGGTTCGGGCCTGCGTTTTTGCAGAGGATGGTTGAGCTATCCCGGCGAGCTTACGCCTGTTCGGCCTCGGCCACGGGGGCTGCGCTCTCGCTACCGTTGGCGAAGCGATCCGCCCACAGGGCAATCACGCCGTCACCGGTGACGTTGCAGGCGGTGCCGAAGCTGTCTTGCGCCAGATAGAGGGCGATCATCAGGGCGATGGAGGCTTCACCGAAACCGAGCATGGAGGTGAGCAGGCCCAGTGCCGACATCACGCCACCACCCGGGGCGCCCGGGGCGGCGATCATGATCACCCCCAGCATCATGATGAAGGGGAGCATGGTCTCGATGCCCGGAATGGCCAGATGCTCGGAGAGGAACATCACCGCGGTGGCGCAGGTGACCAGGGTAATGGTGGAGCCACAGAGGTGAATGGTGGCACACAGCGGCACGGTGAAGTTGGCGAT
Source organism: Aeromonas sp. A600620 (assembly GCF_029479985.1). NCBI lineage: Bacteria > Pseudomonadati > Pseudomonadota > Gammaproteobacteria > Aeromonadales > Aeromonadaceae > Aeromonas > Aeromonas sp. A600620. Next base: position 241,225 of record NZ_JAAKXB010000003.1, read on the forward strand.
ACCGTCGCTCACCCCGTTGTTCTTGCTCGATTGCAGGGCGACCGGAATGGTGGCGGCGCTCGACATGGTCCCCAGCGCGGTGAAGTAGGCGGGCAGCATGTTCTTGATGAGCTGGGCCGGTGAGCGGCCAAGGGCCAGACCGGTACCCACGAACAGTACGGAGAGCCAGATCCAGTGCATCAGGATCGCCATCACCAGCACCACGCCGAAGGTTTTCAGAGTGGCGAATACGGTGCCTTCTACCGTCATCTCGACAAAGACGCCCGCGATATAGAACGGCAGCAGCGGAATGATCACCTTGGCCAGCAGGCGGTCGATGATGTCACGGCCCTGATCGGCGACCCGGCGCAGATCGGTGGCCTGGGTGGCGCTGATGCCGATGCCAAACACGAAGGCGGCGGCCAGTGCCGACATCACGCCAAACAGCGGCGGGATCTCCAGATTGACGTAGGAGGCGAGCTTGATGGCCGTGGCCGTGGTGGGCTCGGCGGCGGTGGTGAACTGCGGGATCAGGTGGCTCGCCACGGTAAAGGCGAATAGCCCTGCCAGAATGGTGGAGCAGTAGGAGAGGGCCACGGTTTTGCCCAGCAGCTTGCCGGAGTTTTTCGGCAGGCTGGCGATGCCGCTCATGATAAAGAACAGAATGATGAGCGGAATGGTGAAGGTGATCAGCTGACCTATCACTGTCTTGGCCGTAAACAGCACGCGCGCCACCCACTCAGGGGCGTAGAGACCGAGCAAGAGACCGGCAAGGATGCCAGCAATGAGTTTCAGGACAAGTTTCATAAGGAAATCCGGAGTTGGTTGTATTGTCTGTTTTGTTATTAAATTTTGATATTAATCGAACTTTTTAACACGTAAGCCGTGTTATGTCTGCCTTTTATGCGTTAATGCCGAGTTAAATATTGTCGATAGCCAAGATCGCCGACTAGCAGCCGGCTTAGCATTGAATGGGAAAATCCGTGATGAATTAGCCCGTTAGGTGGCCTGATGATCGCCGCGCAGCAACATGACGTACTGGTTGGCATATTGACTTGCGGAGTCTGAGGTGCTGGCTGATACGGTTTCCATCGGCGCCAGTTGCAGCGCTATCCCGGATGTGGTGACCAGTTGCTGTAGCTCATCGTGACTTATCTTGCCGCTTGGCTGTAGGGGGAAACAGAGCGGTGCGCCCGTTTTGAGCAGGGTCGCCAGCTGTTGCAACAGGGGGACAAGAGTGGCTTCGTCGCTATCAAGTGGGCGACTCAGCCAGATGCCATCGTAAGGGAGCACCGAGTGCATCTTCGCCAGCGAGCAGACCCGCACTGCTTGCCCGGATTGCTGTGAGGCAACTCTGGCGTCGGCCAGTATCGCTTCGCAGGCGGTGACCACATACCCTTCTGCACGCAGCCAGCAGAGATCCTCCCCCGTACCGCACTGACCATTGAGCAGGTGAGCGCCGGGTTTGAGGCGCGCCACAAAGGCAGCTCGAGCGTGGGCATGCTGGTCGTTCAATGGCCGGGAAGCGGGGATGGCGTCAGAGTGTGGCACAGGGGTTACCTCAAGCAGGGGGCGCACAGGGTAACAAATCGGGGCCTGACTGCCAAAGCGCGCGGTCAGGCCCCGATTTGGATGGGTGGGAGTTACCGGAGCCGGTTAGCGGCCGCAGGCAGGCCCGTGGGGGTGGGCCAGCATGGTAAACATGCTCTCTATCAGGAAGGCTGATTCGCCCTGCAGGTCGATCCGCTCCGGAAAGTGGAGCCAGTTGATGATGTAACCATCCAGGGTGCAGTGGAGCAGGGTGGCGGCGCGCTGCAGGTTGAGGTTGGCGGGCAGTTGGCCCCGCCGTACCGCATTGGCCAGGGTGGTCTCCAGGTCCCGGAAAAAGTTGGCTGACTCGCTGCGGATATGTTCGCGCAGTGAGATTGCCTCCCCCTCCAGCGATTCGAGATTGAACAGTATGGTGAACATCTGCCGCTGGGCCGGATTGTGAATGAAGCTGTGGAGTACCCCTTCGAAGAAGAGGCGCAGTTGCCCCAGCGGATCCGGCTCATCTGGATTGAGGCAGGCATCGAGCTGGTGGGCGAGGGGGCTGCAGAGCTCCTGCCAGAGCGAAATGAAGAGTTCATCCTTGTTCTTGAAGTGCCAATAGATGGCCCCGCGGGTCAGGTCTGCCGCCCTGGCGATGTCAGTCAGGCTGGTCTTGGCCAAGCCCTGGGAGCAGAACAGATCCAGCGCCGTGCTCATGATGTGGCAGCGGGTTTGCTGCGCCTCTTCTTTGGTTCGTCTGGCCATCGAAATTTGTGCCTCATGCAAGTAAAAAGTCACTTACATACATTTATGAATGTATGTATATTGCCTCATCTTTCGACTATTTACCAACAGGGCCCATGCGGCCCTGATTGTTCATTGACTGGCAAAGGCTCAGGTGTTTCATGCATAAACATATTCTTGCTCGTTCAGTTGGTCTTGCCTTGCTGGCTACAGGCTTGCTGGCAGGTTGTGGTGACAAGGGGGGCGCACCTCAGGGACAGGGCGACATGCCCCCCGCGGCGGTCAACGTGGTGACCCTGCAGAGCGGTCCGCTGATGTTGACCACCGAGTTGACCGGCCGCAGCGCCCCGTTGCGGGTGGCCGAAGTGCGTCCGCAAGTGAGCGGCATCATCCTCAAGCGCCTCTTTACCGAGGGAAGTGATGTGAAGGCGGGCGATCTGCTCTATCAGATCGATCCAGCTGTTTATCAGGCGGCAGTCGCCAGCGCCAAAGCCAATCTGGCCAAGGCCGAGGCTAACGAGCAGAGTGCCCGCCTCAAGGCGCAGCGCTATCAGGAGCTGCTCAAAGTCAAATCCATCAGCCGTCAGGACTATGACGACGCCGATGCCAGCTGGAAGCAGGCCAAAGCGGAGATCATGGCGAGCAAGGCGGCCCTGCGCACTGCCGAGATCAATCTCGGTTACACCCGCATCACCGCCCCCATCAGTGGCCGCATCGGTAAATCCGCGGTGACAGAGGGGGCGCTGGTGACTGCCCAGCAGGCTGACAGCCTGACTGCCATTCAGCAGCTCGATCCCATGTATGTGGATGTGCGTCAGTCCACCGCCGATCTGCTGCGCCTCAAGCGACTGGTCGCCGAGGGCAAGTTGACCCAGGACGAGCAGAAAGGGGCCAGGGTGACCTTCCAGCTGGAAGATGGCTCCACTTATGGCGAAGAGGGCTCGCTGCAGTTCTCCGATGTGACAGTGGATGAGACCTCCGGCATGGTGACCCTGCGGGTGATTGTGCCCAACCCTCATCAGCTGCTGCTGCCCGGCATGTTTATGCGCGCCACCCTGCAGGAGGGTGAGCGGGCACAAGGGCTGCTGGTGCCGCAAACTGCGGTGACTCGCACCCCCAATGGCGGCGCCACCGTGATGGTGGTGACGGCTGACAACAAGGTGGAGCTGCGCAACGTGCAGCTGAGCCGTGTCGTTGGCAGCAACTGGGTGGTGGAGTCAGGGCTGACCTCCGGCGAGCGGGTGATCGTGGCTGGCTTGCAGAAAGTACGACCGGGTGCCGTGGTCAATCCCGCCGAGCAGGATGCTGATGCAGCGTCTGCTCAAGCTGCGTCCAACACCCCGGCCAACAAGTAGGATGGAGTAGTCGCTTCATGGCTCGATTTTTTATAGACAGACCCATTTTTGCCTGGGTGATCGCGCTGGTGATCATGCTGGCGGGCAGCCTGGCCATCATCAAATTGCCAGTCGCCCAGTATCCGAGCATTGCGCCGCCCGCTGTCGGTATTTCTGCCAGCTATCCGGGCGCATCCGCCAAAACGGTGGAAGACTCGGTAACCCAGATCATCGAACAGAACATGACCGGGCTGGATCACCTGCTCTACATGTCCTCCCAGTCTGACTCCGCGGGGCGGGTGTCGGTGACCCTCACCTTCCAGCCGGGGACCGATCCCGATATTGCCCAGGTGCAGGTGCAGAACAAGCTGCAACAAGCGATGTCGCTGCTGCCGCAAGAGGTGCAGCAGCAGGGGATCCGGGTCCAGAAGACCTCCAGCAGCTTCCTGATGGTCGCGGCCTTCATCTCCAGCGATGGCAGCATGAACAACGACGACCTAGCGGACTATGTGGTCTCCAACATCAAGGACCCCCTGAGTCGTCTGGACGGGGTAGGGGACATCACCTTGTTCGGCAGCCAGTACTCCATGCGGGTCTGGCTCGATCCCAACAAGCTCAACCGAGTGCAGATGACCCCGGGAGATGTGCAGGCGGCCATCAAGGCGCAGAACGCCCAGGTGGCGTTTGGCAAGCTGGGTGGCACACCATCGGTGGAAGATCAGCAGTTCACCGCCACCATCATGGGGCAGACCCGTCTCTCTACCGTCGAGCAGTTCAACGATATCCTGCTGCGGGTGAATCAGGATGGCTCCAAGGTACGGCTGAAAGATGTGGCCCGGGTCGAGCTGGCGGGCGAAAGCTATGACGCCGATGCGCTCTACAACGGCCAGTCTACCGCCGCGGTCGCCATCAAGCTGGCGACCGGCGCCAATGCGCTGGATACCGCCGAGAAGGTGCGTGCCAAGCTCAATGAGCTGTCGGATTACTTCCCGGCCAATATGGAGATCGTCTACCCCTACGACACCACGCCGTTTGTGAAGATCTCCATCGAGGAGGTGGTGCAGACCCTGATCGAGGCGATCTTCCTGGTGTTCTGCGTCATGTATCTGTTCCTGCAGAACTTCCGCGCCACCCTGATCCCGACCATTGCGGTGCCTGTGGTACTGCTCGGTACCTTCGGGGTGATGGCGGCGTTCGGCTTCTCCATCAACACCCTCACCATGTTCGGTATGGTGCTCGCCATCGGCCTGCTGGTGGATGACGCTATCGTGGTGGTGGAGAACGTGGAGCGACTGATGAGCGAGGAGGATCTCTCCCCGCTGGAAGCGACCCGCAAGTCGATGACCCAGATCACCGGCGCGCTGGTGGGGATCGCCTTGGTGCTCTCCGCCGTGTTCGTGCCGATGGCGTTTTTCGGCGGCTCGACCGGTGCCATCTATCGCCAGTTCTCATTGACCATCGTCTCGGCCATGGTGCTGTCGGTGCTGGTGGCGTTGATCCTGACTCCGGCGCTCTGTGCCACCCTGCTCAAGCCGATGAAACATGGCGAGTTTGGTGCCAAGCGTGGCTTCTTTGGCTGGTTCAACCGCGCCTTTGATGCCGGTACCAATCGCTATCAGAGCGGCGTGCGCAAGGTGATCAAGCAGGGTGTGCGCTACAGCCTGATCTACGGTGCCATGCTGGCGGTGTTGGCAGTGCTCTTTATGCGGATGCCCACCTCCTTCCTGCCGGAAGAGGATCAGGGGGTCATCATGTCCATGGTGCAACTGCCGGTGGGGGCGACCAAGCAGCGCACCGAGGTGGTACTGGCGGATATGCGCGACTACTTCCTGAAAAACGAGAAGGATAACGTTGACTCCGTTCTGACCGTATCCGGCTTCAGCTTCGCCGGTAGTGGCCAGAACGCGGGTATGGCCTTTATCAAGCTCAAGGACTGGAGCGAGCGCAAGAGCCCGGATCGCAGCGCCAATGCCATCATCGGCCGTGCCATGGGTTACCTGTTCAGCATCAAGGAGGCGCAAGTGTTCGCCTTTAACCTGCCTCCGATCCCGGAGCTGGGGACGGCGACCGGTTTTGACTTCTTCCTGCAGGATCGCGGCGGTATCGGTCACGACAAGCTGATGGCGGCGCGTAACCAGCTGCTCGGCATGGCGGCGCAGGATCCCACTCTGGTGCGGGTACGCCCGAACGGGATGGAAGATACGCCGCAACTCGATATCAAGATCGACTACGAGAAGGCGCTGGCGCAGGGGCTATCCATCGCGGATATCAACAACACCCTGGCTACTGCCTGGGGTTCCTCCTACGTCAATGATTTCGTTGACCGTGGCCGGATCAAGAAGGTCTACATGCAGGCGGATGCCCCCTTCCGGATGAACCCGGAAGATCTGAAACTCTGGTATGTGCGCAACAGTGCCGGTCAGATGGTGCCCTTCTCTGCCTTTGCCAGCACCGAGTGGAGCTTCGGCTCGCCGCGTCTGGAGCGTTATAACGGCGTGCCGGCGATGGAGATCGTCGGTGAAGCGGCGCCCGGCAAGAGTACCGGTGATGCGATGGCCGCCATCGAACAGATGGTGAAACAGCTGCCGGAAGGGGTGGGCATCGAGTGGACCGGGCTCTCCTTCCAGGAGCGGCAGGCCGGTTCACAGGCGCCTGCGCTCTACGCCATCTCCTTGTTGGTGGTGTTCCTCTGTCTGGCGGCCCTCTACGAGAGCTGGAGCATTCCGTTCTCGGTGATGCTGGTGGTGCCGCTCGGGGTACTGGGGGCCATTGTGGCTGCCACCCTGCGCGGGCTGGAGAACGACGTCTACTTCCAGGTCGGTCTGCTCACCACCATAGGCTTGTCGGCGAAAAACGCGATTTTGATCGTGGAATTTGCCAAAGAGCTTTATGACAAAGGGATGGGGTTGGGTGAGGCGGTGGTGGAGGCGGCACGCCTGCGTCTGCGTCCGATCCTGATGACCTCGCTCGCCTTTATCCTCGGGGTGCTGCCGCTGGTGATCAGCTCCGGCGCCGGTGCCAGCAGCCGTAATGCAATCGGTACCGGCGTAATGGGGGGGATGATCAGCGCCACCGTGCTGGCCATCTTCTTCGTCCCGCTCTTCTTCGTGCTGGTGATGCGTTACTTCACTAGCCACAAGAGTAAAGAGGCGCGCATGGTTGCAGCAGTTGAGTCAAAAGGTGACTGAGCAAAGTAACCCCTGAAGTTCTGGGTGGCAGATCACAATAAGACAAATACATCAGGTATGACTGAGTAATAAATAGAGCGACTTGGAAAGTCGCTCTATTTTTTTTCCGTAAAAACGGTAACTTAAGCGTAATTATTAAGTTAATACTGCTGCTTTTCGAGAAATTATGTCGCCGTGAGGTGGTTTTCTATCGACTCCTTTTCAGCGGTGAGGGGCAAGTCAGTTTCTGCTGTGCAGCTCGGCTGGAAACAAGATAGAATCTGCGTCTTATAGGGTTGGATAGGTAGTGTCCGCTCTTTCTTGGTCTTGGGCCATAAAGCTGTGCTACACACCATCAAGACAGCAAAATGCTGGAGGACATGATGACCAACAGCAGACCTAATTTGGTTAAAAGCAGCAAACTGGGGGCTGTAACCCAAGGGCGGTAGCCTTGAGATTATTCAGCAATTTGCACAAATAATGTTCATTTATTGTTTTGCTGCTGTTTGCGCTGGTTAAATTGCAGTCTATTGGGTGTTTCAATAACGCATCAGTGGATAGCCAGCCTCTCTCTGATATCATATCAACGCCTCGCAAGAGATACATATTTATGAAAATCCTCGTGACCGGTGGTGCCGGCTTTATCGGCTCTGCCGTGGTGCGCCATATTATCCGTGATACCCAAGATTCCGTTATCAATCTCGATAAACTCACCTATGCCGGCAATCTGGAATCCTTGGCCGATGTATCGTCAAGCGAGCGTTATGTGTTTGAGCAGGTGGATATTTGCAATCGCGCCGAGCTGGATCGGGTGTTTGCCTTGCACCAGCCGGATGCCGTGATGCATCTGGCCGCCGAGAGCCATGTTGACCGCTCCATTACAGGGCCGGCTGACTTTATCGAGACCAATATCGTCGGCACCTATATGTTGCTGGAAGCGGCTCGCGCTTACTGGAACGGTCTGGACGAGGTACGCAAGGCGGCCTTCCGCTTCCACCATATCTCCACCGACGAGGTGTATGGTGATCTGCCTCATCCGGATGAAGTGGCTGCCGGTGAGCCATTGCCGCTCTTTACCGAGACCACCCCCTACGCCCCCAGCAGCCCCTATTCTGCCTCCAAGGCTTCCAGCGACCATCTGGTGCGCGCTTGGCGCCGCACCTACGGTCTGCCGACCATGGTCACCAACTGCTCCAACAACTACGGCCCGTACCACTTCCCCGAGAAGCTAATCCCGTTGGTCATTCTTAACGCGCTGGATGGCAAGCCGTTACCGGTCTATGGCAAGGGCGACCAGGTCCGTGACTGGCTCTACGTGGAAGATCACGCGCGTGCGCTCTACAAGGTAGCGACCACAGGCGTGGTCGGTGAGACCTACAACATCGGCGGTCATAACGAGAAGCAGAATCTGGAGGTGGTACACACCATCTGCGATCTGCTGGACGAGATGGTGCCGAAGGTGGGCTCTTATCGTGAGCAAATCACCTATGTGGCGGATCGCCCTGGCCACGATCGCCGCTATGCCATCGATGCGACCAAGATGAGCGCAGAGCTGGATTGGCAACCGCAAGAGACCTTTGAATCCGGTATTCGCAAAACTGTGCAGTGGTATCTGGATAACCAGCAGTGGGTCAGCAACGTCAAGAGCGGTGCCTACCAGTCCTGGATTGAGCAACACTATTCCTCGATTGCACAGAATGATGGGGAGCGTGCCTGATGCATATTCTGCTGTTTGGCAAAAACGGCCAGGTAGGCTGGGAGCTGCAACGCGCACTGGCGCCGCTGGGGCGCATCACTGCCGTTGATTTTGACTCCACCGATTATTGCGGCGATTTCAGAAACCCGGCAGGGGTGGCCGACACTGTACGTCTGGTCAAGCCGGATGTGATTGTCAACGCTGCGGCCCACACCGCAGTCGACAAGGCGGAGAGCGAGCGTGAATTTGCCGAGCTGCTCAACGCGACCAGCGTGGCAGCGATAGCCAAAGAAGCGGAAGCATTGGGTGCCTGGTTGGTGCATTACTCCACCGACTATGTATTTGATGGCAGCGGTGAGCGCCCCTGGGTGGAAACCGATGCAACCGCCCCGCTCAACGTCTATGGCGAAACCAAGCTTGCGGGTGAGCAAGGGGCCGCACTTTGTTCCCGTCACCTGATCTTCCGTACCAGCTGGGTTTACGCCGCCCGCGGAGCCAATTTTGCCAAGACCATGCTGCGCTTTGGCAAAGAGCGTAGCGAGATGTCAGTGATCAATGACCAGTTTGGCGCTCCGACCGGCGCCGAGTTGCTGGCCGATTGCACCGCCCATGCTCTCCGCGTGGCGCAGCGCAAACCCGAGGTCGCCGGGCTGTACCATCTGATTGCCTCCGGTACCACCACCTGGTTTGACTACGCCCAGCTGGTGTTTGCCAAAGCCAGAGAGGCTGGCGTTGAACTGGCGGTGACACAACTCAATGCGGTGCCGACCAGCGCCTTCCCTACTCCGGCCAAACGCCCCCATAACTCCCGCCTGGATACCGGCAAATTCCAGCGCACCTTCGATCTGGTGCTGCCGGAGTGGACAGTCGGTGTGGAGCGGATGTTGACCGAGATCCTTGGCAAGTAAATTACTGGCCAGGGATGTAGTGACTGCCTCCCTGGCTGGCAGGGATAAAACGGAAAGGTGGCCTAAAGCCATGCTTCCTCTATATAAGAAACAAGCATCATGACTAAACGTAAAGGCATTATTCTGGCCGGCGGCTCAGGCACCCGTCTCTATCCGGTAACCATGGCAGTGAGCAAGCAGCTGTTGCCTATCTATGACAAGCCGATGATCTACTATCCTCTCAGCACCCTGATGCTGGCGGGAATTCGCGATATTTTGATCATCAGCACGCCGCAAGATACCCCCCGTTTTGAGCAATTGCTAGGTGATGGCAGTCAGTGGGGCCTGAGTTTGCAATACAAGGTTCAACCAAGCCCGGACGGGTTGGCACAAGCCTTTATTCTGGGTGCAGAGTTTATCGGTTCAGACCCCTGTGCACTGGTGTTGGGGGACAACATCTTCTACGGCCACGACTTGCAGAAACAGTTGGAGGCGGCAGTGGCCAAAGAGAGCGGTGCTACCGTCTTTGCCTACCATGTGCATGACCCCGAGCGTTATGGGGTGGTTGAATTTGATAAAGAGGGCACCGCGATCTCTCTGGAGGAGAAGCCACTGGAGCCCAAGAGCAACTATGCGGTAACCGGCCTCTATTTCTACGACAACAGCGTGGTCAAGATCGCCAAGAGTCTGACGCCGTCGCCCCGTGGCGAGCTGGAGATAACCGATGTAAACCGTATCTACCTGGAACAAGGTAATCTGTCGGTGGCCATGATGGGCCGTGGTTATGCTTGGCTTGATACCGGTACCCACGAGAGCATGATTGAAGCGAGCAACTTTATTCAGACCATCGAGACCCGTCAGGGGTTGAAAGTCGCTTGTCCTGAAGAGATCGCCTATCGCAAGAAATTCATTGATGCAGAGCAAGTAAAAACGTTGGCGACACCACTTGCGAAAAATGCTTATGGACAATACCTGTTAAAGATGGTTTCGAAAGTATGAGTTGGAGTTAAGGGTGTGCACCGGTTCCTGTAAAATAAACTAAATAATATATGGATATGAAGATGAATGTAATCGAGACCACGATACCTGATGTACTTATTTTTGAGCCAAAAATATTTGGTGATGAGCGTGGCTTTTTCTTTGAGAGTTTCAACCATAAACTGTTCGAAGAAGCAGTAGGATACCCTGTTACTTTTGTTCAAGATAATCATTCTAAATCCTCGAAAAACGTGTTGCGTGGACTGCATTATCAATCATCACCACACGCCCAGGGAAAGCTGGTGCGATGTGTTGTGGGAGAAGTATTTGATGTAGCAGTGGATATTCGTGAAAATTCGCCGACCTTTGGAAAATGGGTCGGTGTTCATCTATCAGCTGAGAATAAGCGGCAATTGTGGATTCCGAAAGGGTTCGCCCATGGTTTTATAACTAGAACAGAAACAGCAGAAGTTTTATATAAAGCAACCAATTATTATAGACCTGACTTTGAACATACAATATGTTGGAATGACCAGCAACTAGGAATAGAGTGGGAGAGTGATATGCTCCCTATATTATCTCTTAAAGATAAAAATGCAAAGCCATTTATGGCAGCTAAACATTTCTGAAAATCATATCAACACATTAAATACATTATGGTGTATCTATGACTGTCTTAATTCCTGCTATTATGTGTGGTGGAAGCGGTTCAAGATTATGGCCTGTTTCACGTGAACAACATCCCAAGCCATTCATTAAACTATCGGATAATCAAAGTTTTTTACAAAAAGCATTTTTACGTGGAGCAAAATTATCAGATGTCAGTGAAGTATTAACTATTACTAATCGAGACCTTTATTTCAAAACACTAGATTCATTTAAAGAAGTTAATAGTAATGAAATTCAGACTTCATTTATTCTTGAACCTTATGGCCGTAACACTGCAGCAGCAGTAGCATCTGCAGCAATTTATGCTCGCGATACATATGGCGATGATGCGGTCTTGTTGGTCTTGGCTGCTGATCACTTGATCACAGAGCAAGTTGCATTCGATGATGCTGTTTCCTGCGCTATTGAATTAGCAAAAGCAGGACGGTTAGTCACATTTGGTATTAAACCCACAATACCTGAAACAGGTTATGGTTACATTGAAGCTCTTGGTACAGAGGTTTTGCGCTTTGTTGAAAAGCCAACATTGGATAAGGCAATTGAGTACGTTGAAAGCGGTCGCTTCTTCTGGAATTCAGGTATGTTTTGCTTTAAAGCAAGTACAATGATTGCAGAGATGGACTTGCATTGTCCGGAAGTATTGATAGCAACAAAAGCTTGCCTTGACAAGTCCGATTCGGTTCAAAGTAAAAAGGTCAAGCATATTGATCTGGACCCTGACACATTTATCCATGTTCCAGACATCTCGATAGATTATGCCGTGATGGAAAAATCAGGAAATGTTTCAGTAGTTCCATGTGACATAGGCTGGAGTGATATTGGGTCTTGGGCTGCAATAAGTGAACTACATCAAGCTGATGACGATGGAAACACCGTTCAGGGGCATGCAATTTTACATGCTACCTCAAATTGTTATATTTCGAGCGAGGATCGGGTTATTGGTGCTGTAGGTGTAGAAAACCTAGTAATTGTTGATACTGCTGATGCTCTATTGGTCGCTCACAAAGAAAGTAGTCAGGATGTAAAATTAATTTATAATCACCTTAAGACGATAAACAATGATGCATATAAAATACATCGTACAGTCTATTGTCCATGGGGACGTTATACGTTACTTGAGGTGGGAGATCGTTTTAAAATAAAAAGACTTGAAGTTAAACCTGGGGCTAGCTTAACGATGCAAATGCATCATCATAGAAATGAACACTGGGTGGTATTATCTGGTGTTGCAGAGGTTTTCTATGAAGATCAAATTGCCTTGCTAACTGCTAACCAATCTACATATATTCCTGCTGGGCATCGTCACCAATTAAAAAATCCAGGTCTCATCGATTTAGTTATGCTAGAGGTGCAAACGGGTGAATATTTAGGTGAAGATGACATCATTGATTATTGAAAAGGAATTTAATTTAGGGGGCATCATGAATCTTACTTGTTTTAAAGCTTACGATATTCGCGGAAAACTGGGTGATGAGCTGAACACTGAGATTGCATACCGTATTGGCCGTGCAACTGCACAGTATCTAAATGCAACGACAATTGCTGTTGGAGGCGATGTTAGACTCACGAGCGAAAGCCTAAAGCAAGCACTTGCAAGAGGGATTCTTGATGCCGGTTGTGATGTCATCGACTTAGGGACTACGGGGACTGAAGAAACCTATTTTGCAGCATTTACGTTAGACATTGATGGTGCTATAGAAGTGACGGCCAGTCATAATCCTATGGATTACAATGGCATGAAACTGGTTGGTCGTGATGCTTGTCCAATTAGTGGTGATAGTGGTTTGAATGATATTCGAGCATTGGCTGAAAAGGGTGACTTCATTGCATCCTCCCGGCAAGGAACATTGATTAAAAAATCGATACTAGATGCTTATGTCGATCATTTGCTGACGTATATAAAGCCGCATCAATTACGTCCACTCAAGCTAGTTGTGAATGCCGGTAACGGGGCAGCAGGGCATGTGCTTGATGTTATCGAGCGACGTTTCAATACCCTCAATGTTCCTGTTGAGTTTATAAAAATTCATCATGAGGAAGATGGTAACTTTCCCAATGGTATTCCTAACCCATTGCTTCCTGAAAATAGAAGTGCTACATCGGAAGCGGTAAAGTTCTATCATGCTGATATGGGTATTGCTTGGGATGGTGATTTTGATCGCTGTTTTCTGTTTGATGAAAATGGTGATTTCATCGAAGGATACTATATTGTTGGATTATTAGCAGAGGCATTTTTAGTAGATAATCCTCATGAGAAAATCATCCATGATCCACGCTTGACATGGAATACTATTGATATCGTTGAAAAGTCTGGTGGTACACCAGTACAAAGCAAAACTGGTCACGCCTTTATTAAAGAACGGATGCGCAGTGAGAATGCAATATATGGTGGTGAAATGAGTGCCCATCACTATTTCCGTGACTTTGGCTACTGTGATAGCGGTATGATTCCTTGGTTACTAGTAATTAACTTGCTATCACTAAAAAAATCCACATTGTCTAGTTTAGTTGCTGAACGTGTTAAAGCCTATCCATGCAGTGGTGAGATAAATTATAGAGTTGATAATGCTCTTGAGATAATAAAGAAGCTGGAAGAGGTCTATGCGCCACTTGCTGTCAAGGTAGAATATGTAGATGGTCTTAGTATTGAAATGAATGATTGGCGATTTAATGTTCGCATTTCAAACACAGAACCATTACTAAGGCTTAATGTTGAAAGCAAAAACGATATAAGCAAGTTAACGTCTGGTTTGAATTCATTACATAAAATGATCAACAACTTATAAGGAGAGTTCTGAAAATGTCCAAGAAAGTAGCGTTAATTACTGGGGTGACTGGTCAGGATGGTTCATATCTGGCTGAGTTTCTATTAGAGAAGGGGTATGAAGTCCATGGTATTAAGCGCCGTGCATCTCAGTTTAATACACAACGTGTAGACCACATTTATAAAGACCCTCATGAAGAGAACGTTGATTTTAAACTACATTATGGTGACTTAACGGATTCATCAAATCTAACGAGAATTATAGCCGAAGTTCAACCAGATGAAGTTTATAATCTTGGTGCTCAATCTCATGTCGCTGTTAGTTTTGATTCCCCAGAATATACTGCGGATGTTGATGCGATAGGTACTTTACGCTTATTGGAAGCTATTCGTTTCTTGGGACTGACAAAAAAAACTCGTTTTTATCAGGCATCGACATCCGAACTATACGGCCTCGTGCAAGAAATTCCGCAGCGAGAGACAACACCTTTTTATCCGCGCAGCCCTTATGCTGTTGCAAAAATGTATGCGTACTGGATTACGGTGAATTATCGTGAGGCATATGGTATGTATGCTTGTAATGGTATTTTGTTTAATCATGAGTCACCCCGTCGTGGAGAAACATTTGTTACTAGAAAAATTACTCGAGGTTTGTCAAATATTGCTCAAGGCCTCGAAAAGTGCCTGTATATGGGAAACATGGACTCATTGCGTGATTGGGGACATGCAAGAGACTATGTCAAGATGCAATGGATGATGTTGCAACAAGAGCAGCCAGAGGACTTTGTCATTGCAACTGGAGTGCAATATAGTGTCCGTGAATTTATAAAAATGGCCGCTGCTGAGTTAGGTATTGAATTGAACTTTGTTGGAAGCGGCGTCGAGGAAAAAGCTGTCGTTTCGGCGATTTATGGAGATAAGGCGCCGGCATTGAAGGTTGGTGATATTATCGTATGTGTTGATCCACGTTATTTCAGACCGGCCGAGGTAGAGACTCTTCTTGGTGATCCATCTAATGCAAAAAATAAGCTGGGGTGGGAGCCGGAAACGACACTCGCAGAAATGGTAAGTGAGATGGTTGCATATGATTTGCAGCAAGCTCGCCAGCATGCCTTGCTGAAATCTCATGGCTTTGATGTTAATGTCAGTGTGGAGTGACTATGATTCCAGTATATCAACCAAGATTATCTGGTAATGAAAAAAAATATGTTAATGAATGCCTTGATTCAACATGGATCTCTTCAAAAGGTGAGTTTATTAACAGATTTGAATCTGCATTTTCAAAGTATATTGGTGCAGAAAATTGTACAACAGTGAGTAATGGTACTGTAGCACTTCATTTGGCGTTGGCTGCTTTAGGTATTGGTCCTGGTGATGAGGTTATTGTTCCTTCATTCACATATATTGCCTCAGTGAATACAATCATTCAGACCGGTGCAAAAGCAGTCTATGTTGACTCGCTACCAGATACATGGAACATCGATGTCAATGATGTAATAGCAAAAATCACAACAAAGACCAAGGCTGTCATGGCTGTGCATCTTTATGGTTTACCATGTGATATGGATGCGTTAGTCGATGTTTGTAAGAAACATAACTTGTTTTTGATAGAAGACTGTGCGGAGGCGTTCGGTACTCTTTATAAGAATAAGCATGTTGGTACATTTGGTGATGTGGCAACATTCAGTTTCTTTGGAAATAAGACAATAACTACCGGCGAAGGTGGCATGGTTGTTTCAAAGGATAAAAATGTCCATGACTTGGCATGCCACTTGAAGAGCCAAGGTGTTTCGAAGGTTAAAGAGTATTGGCATGATGCGTTGGCATTTAATTATCGCATGACAAATATATGTGCTGCGATTGGCCTGGCACAATTAGAGCAAGCAGACGAGATAATTGCAAAAAAAAGAGAGATTGCCAGTTGGTATCAGCGTCGATTAAACCATTTGCCGATAACATTCCACAAAGAGATTGAGAATACCAGGCATTCATTTTGGATGTGCTCGATCCTAGTCGAGAATGCACAAGATAGAGACTTGCTCAGAACTGTTCTAAAGAGTCATGATGTTGAGACAAGGCCATTGTTTCCTTTAGCTAATACGATGCCACATGTATTTACGGAACATAAATTTCCTGTTGCTGAAAATATCAGCTCAAGAGGAATGAATTTACCAAGCTACCCTGAATTATTGGAAAAAGATGTTGATTATATCTGCAGCGTAATTTCTGATTTTTATTTAAATAAGTAATGTTAAATAAATAACCCTTCATCTTTCGTTGGTGAAGGGTTATTTTAAGTTGGTGGGAGTTCTATGAGTCTTTATTATGTTAGGGGTATTTGGGATGCTAGATATTTTTGGCAGCATCTCGCTTTATCGGATCTACGCTCTCGTTGGCGGCGGTCTTTTTTCGGTGTATTATGGTCATTTATTCAACCTTTAGGTATGACATTATTAATATCTATAGTTTTTAGTAAAATGTTTAATACGGACATAGTGACGTATGCACCCTATATTTTGTCAGGAATTATAGTCTGGGATTTTGTAGTAGCCAATACCATTGGTGGTTCACTTGCGTTTGTGCAAGCAGATGCCTACATTAAACAATGCAAGCATCCATTAGCAATATATACATTACGAACTGTCTTGAGCAGCATTATAGTACTTGCACTTGCCAGTTTGGCTCTATTTGCTTGGTCAATAGTTGTATTGCCACAAAATATAAATATAACCTGGCTAGCCACCTTAACTGTTTTCCCAATATTGGCACTTATTGCATGGCCATTATCAACATTACTAGCCTATATCGGGGTTAGATTTAGAGATGTACCACATGCGATGGGATTAGTCATGCAAGCGATATGGTTTATCTCTCCGGTATATTTCGAAGAACGTATGTTCCGTTCTGGCGGATTGGATTGGCTAGTCGATTACAATCCTGTGTATCATGTATTACAAATTATAAGAGCACCACTACTAAAAGGTGAGTGGCCGAGTCTGGAGAACTATACATTTAGTCTGATAACTGCTGCTTTCCTATTTTTGCTTGCGTGGCTGATTGGCCGAAATGCAGAGAAAAAAGTGATCTTCTACCTATGAAAAAGAATAAAATTAAACTTGAGAATGTTAACCTTCATTATGCATCAGTAGCTTACAAAGAGCGGTCACTAAAGTCTCTTTTCTCTGCTGCTTTTAAAAAAGGAAAAGCAGAGCGTTCTGTCTCTGATATTCATGCATTAAAAAATATTACGCTAGAAATAAATAATGGAGAGAGGGTCGGGCTCTTAGGGCATAATGGTGCAGGAAAAAGTACATTTCTTAAAACGGTGGCAGGTCTCTATCCTATATCTAGTGGTAAATTAATTGTTGAAGGGCAAGTTCGTTCTCTTTTTGATTTGAGTCTAGGTTTTGAACCTGATGCAACAGGCCGAGAGAATATTCTCTATCGTGGTCTTCTGCTTGGCCTCTCTCCGACTTTTATGAAAGAGAAAGAAAATGAGATCGTTGAGTTTGCTGGTTTGGGTGAGTTTATTGATTATCCAATTAAAACTTACTCTGCAGGCATGCAGGTAAGACTAGCATTTGCTATATCCACAGCAGTTGGTGGCGATATTTTGCTCCTAGATGAAGTGATTGGTGCTGGTGATGCTCAGTTTATGGCAAAGGCTAAAAGCAGAATAATGAGTTTGATTGAGAATGCTGAAATACTAGTTTTAGCATCACATGATTTCAGCGCATTGAAAAATATTTGTTCAAGAGGGATTGTATTTCATCATGGTGAATACATTTTTGATGGCCCCATTGATGATGCGATCATTGCCTATAAACGAGTCAATAATCTGGATTTAGCATGAAAAATCGAGTGTTGTGGCTGCTTAACCATTCAACATTAAGAAACTTTGAAATACCTCAGCTAATAGAGTTTGGTATTGAAGAAATATATCTTCCAAAAAAGTTTCCATATGATGAGGGAAATTTATCGGCAAGTATTACATTCGATTTTGACGATAAATTGACTATCCCTAGGCATGAACTTGATATTTTAAATGAACAAAATTGGTATGAGTCGCCCAGTAAAAACGCTTGGGATATTGTCAATAAATATTTTGATTATGCGATAATTGGCTTCTTCCCAAAGCAAATTAAGTCAACCATTAAAAATTTTAATGGTGCCGTCATTCTTCGTGTATTTGGATTATCTAAGGGATACAATTATTCTTCTTTACTAAGAAGTGAGTGTGGAGATAATGTAGTATCAACGATTAAATCGATGGGGAAAAGATTCTGGTTTGGTTGTGGCTATGAGCATATTTCCGATGTAGAAATGCCATATTTAGCAAAGCGCTCATGCTATTTGCCTGTTGGTTTAAAAGGTAAATATCAACCTAATAATTGGACTGGAAAAAGAAAGACGATACTATTTGTCTGTCCTAGAATAGGAACATCTCCATACTTTAAAAGTATTTATGAATCCTTTGTTCGTGATTTTAAAGAGTTTGATTATATCATTGGTGGTGCGCAGCCAATAGCTGTTAATGATAAGAAAGTACTCGGCTTTGTATCTAAAGAAGAGCACTCTGATAACATGCAACAATGCAGCGTTATGTTTTATCATTCCACTGAACTAAATCATATACATTATCATCCCTTTGAAGCTATACAAGCTGGTATGCCATTAATATATATGGCTGGGGGAATGCTGGATTTGATGGGTGGCGGGGATTTACCTGGCAGATGTGAAACAATTGCAGAGGCTAAGGCTAAGATTAGAAAAATTTTAAATGGCGATGAACAGTTAATCAATGATATTAGAAAAACACAGCATGTGCTTCTTGAGCAAATGATGCCAGAGTATTGTGCTTCAATATGGAAAAGAAACTTTAGCCTTGTCGTTGATGGATTAAAAGAGCATCGCCTCCAGCAGAAAGCTCGCCCTACATATATTACTAGAAAAAAGCGAATTGCTGTAATTGTTCCGATTGAGTATCGAGGGGGGAGTCTGCGAGGCGCTAAGCTTTTAGCTGATGCCATATTACTTGGTAGTCAACAGGCTAATGAAGAATGTGAGGTCGTTTTTGCGCATCCAACAATTGATGAATTAGAGCATGCTAATGAATTGCGGGATTTAAATCCAAAAATTCAAAGGAGAAGCTTCTATTGGCAACATCTTTCTAAAGATGATGCTACACGTGCTATGCAGTATGCTGGTCATGATGGCTGGTGTGCCGTAGATGAATCATATATGGTGCCCAATGACAGCATCAGTAATTTCTATGATTGTGATATTTGGGTTTTCGTTTCCGACAGGCTGGACAAAACGCTGCTTCCAGTAAGACCGATAGTATTGATGGTATACGATTATTTGCAGCGATATGTTTCAATTTTGCAAGGAGGTGCTGATCATCCCTACTTGAAAGCAGCAACACAAGCTGAGCGAGTCTTGGTTACTACTGAGTTTACTTGCCGAGATGCGCAACAATATGCTGGTATTGAGTCTGACAGAATTGCTAGGTTACCTATGTTGGCACCTGACTTTTCGTTTTCAGATGAGCAGCAAAAAGCTGTTGGCGATTATTTCATTTGGACAACTAATCTCAGTCCACATAAGAATCATCTCAATGCTGTCAAAGCATTAGAAATTTATTATAATCAGCTAGCCGGTTCTCTTACATGCTTTATTACTGGAGTTAATACTCAGAGTATAATGGAAAGTAAACTTTCATATTTGAGCGAGTTTGTGAGAACTGTTGATAATAGTGAGTCATTGAAACGTAAGATAAAATTATGTGGTGAGTTATCCGATTTAGAATATAAAAAAGCACTAAAAAAAGCAGCATTTATATGGCATCCTGCGCGCATTGATAATGGTACCTTTTCGGTTATTGAGGCTGCCTATCTGAATATACCTGCACTCTCCTCTGATTATCCGGCAATGCGTGAAATAGATAGACAGTTTTCACTTAATTTAACATGGTCTGATGCAAACTCGCCGGAGCAAATGGCTTGGCAGCTAAAATATATAGAAGAGCAAGCTTTGCATCTTCGAAAAAATTTGCCTAGTAAAGATATACTGAAAGAACAACGAGCGAAAAATCTGGCTAAGCATTATTGGGGGGTAATACGCGAATGTCTGTGAGAAAATTTGGAATTTATCTTTGCTATGCCCCATCTGTTGATTTACGAAAGGAGGGACTTGGTCGTTACTTGGCTGCCTTTCTTAAAGGTGCTGCAGCACGTGATGATGTAAAGTTTACCTTGGTTTGTCCTAGTTGGTCTACGAAAGATCTATATGACCTTTTTGATAGTGAGAATGTACCACATGACAGTTTTTCGATTCGCTCGCCAGATAAAAGACCACTTTTACTGGATCTTTACCATTGGTACATTAACCGTAAAACGAAAAGACTTAAAAGAAAAACACTCAAATCGTTTTTACTGGAGTTGGTTGCTAGCTTGAAGGAAAATATTTTCCATTATGTGGAAAAGCGTTTGTTAAATGCATACACAAAATTGGATCTGATCCTTTTAGGCATTGAAGGGAGTTTGTTATTTCTGCTGGCTTTAATCATTTCCCCATTATTTTTTATTTTTTCGTTTCCTTTTTTATTGGCGTTCTTTTTTATTCGTAGATTGAAACTAATTGTGCTGGGCAGGTTTTCCAAGTACATAGGCCGTTTCATGAAAATGATTTACTCGCCTAAAGATGATGGATTTGTATTGCGTCTCTACCGTAACATGGAGTTGGTGGAAGGGAAGCGTATAAGCGCATTAATCGATAGTATGCATGATATATCTGCATGGTATTGTCCAACAGCCTATTGGCCTGAGTTTAACAAGATCGATTCCCCTCGATTAATGTGTGTACCTGATGTTGTTTTACGAGAGTTTCCCGTGGCCTTTTCTCAAATTGGTGGTGATAGAACTCTATCGACGTTTAAATTGTTAGAAGAGGCTATCAGAACAGGGGATCACTTTGTAACTTATAGTGAAGTGGTAAAATGGAATACACTTATTGATGGCTATCAAGTATCAATGGACAAGGTGTCTGTAGTACATCACGCCGCTAATAAAGTTGATAGCTTCATTAATATTACTGGTCTACCAGATAATGAAGAGGCAACTACCCATTATGCCAAGTCGTTACTCATGTCCGCTATTCGCAAATCGAATGAGCAGAATTATGTTTCAATATTTAAAAATAAAGATGTAGAGTTTGTTTTTTATGCTAGCCAGATCAGGCCAAATAAAAACATAATAAGTTTATTCAAAGCGTATGAGTATCTTTTACGAAAAAAATTCGTTCAGCACAAACTGATCGTTACCGGCAGTGTTAGTGTTATGCCTGAAGTAAAAGAATTTGTTATTAGTCACAATCTGCAACACGAAATTTTATTTCTGCATGGACTAACAATGCAAGAGCTCGCAGCTTGTTATAAATTGGCAAGTTTGGCAGTTAATCCAAGTCTAAGTGAAGGTGGGTGTCCATTTACATTTACTGAGGCGTTATCTGTTAATACACCAGTTGTTATGGCTCGTATTCCTGTAACTGAAGAAATTCTTACTGACCCTGAGTTACAGGAAATGACATTTTTTGATCCATATGATTGGAGAGATATGGCTAAGAGAATAGAATGGGCACTCCACCATAAGGACATCTTACTACGAAAACAGTTGCAGATATACGATCAGTTATCAATGCGTACATGGTCTGATGTTGTAAATGAGCATATCGATATACTTGAGCGTATTAGTTGCTTGGAGAAATAATGTGGTAGATTCAAAGAAGTTGGCCATTTTAGGATGTGGTGGACATGCAAGAAGTGTGGCTGATGTAGCATTGTCGTTAGGATTTTCAACGTTATGCTTTATTGATGATAATGCAAAACCTGGCGAGAGTATTTTGGGTTATCCAGTTTTTCCTTCATGGGATGTAATCTCTCCCGATGAGTGGATTTTTTTTTCTGCAGTAGGTGATAATCATAAAAGAAAGTTACAGTTAGAGATATTGGGGAAAATGGGGTGGCAAGTTGCCACCTTGATTTCTGCCACAGCCACGATTGGTATTAACTCTATCATAGGTAAAGGAACATTCGTCGGTCATCATGGGCACATTGGTCCTTCAGTTAAAATTGGTGAGGGATGCATTATCAATTCAGGTGCAATAATTGAACATGACGTCTGTGTTGAGGAATTTACGCATGTATCGGTCAACAGTACAGTGGCAGGTTCAGTTAATATTGGGACGTTATGTTTTATAGGTGCTGGCGCGACTATAATCAACAATATTACTGTTCGCGACGAGATTACTGTTGGTGCCGGTGCGTGTGTTGTAAACACTATAGATCAGCCCGGAATTTATTTGGGTGTGCCAGCAAAGAAATATAAATAACATCTTGGGGCGAGATATGCATCTTACGGATGATGATTTTTTAAAAACAATAAAAAACACCCCCTTAATCTCGATTGATCTGGTGATTTCTGATAGTTCAGGGCGATATCTTCTCGGTCTCAGAAGAAATAGACCTGCAGCCGATCATTGGTTTGTTTTGGGGGGCAGGATAAAAAAGGGAGAAGCTATATTAGATGCCTTTAAAAGAGTTGCTGAGAATGAGCTTGGTGTGACGTTACAGAGTTCGAAAGCTAAATTTATTGGAGTCTACGAGCATTTTTATAAAGATTCTTTTTATGACGTTATGACTCCAACTCACTATGTTGTTTTAGCGTATTCAATAGAACTAGACCATGATATAAATTCATTCTCTGTTGCTCAGCATTCAAAGTATAAATGGTTTGATATAGTAGACCTTCTTGCATCACCAGATGTTCATCAATACACAAAGAACTATTTTTTAGATAAGGGCTTGGAAGATAATGAAAATTCTTCATTTTTTTAAAACATATTATCCAGATGCTTACGGTGGTGTGCAACAAGTCATATATCAGCTTGCGGAAGGTGCAGTAAAAAGAGGGCATGAGGTTGATGTATTATGCTTAAGTGCTGAGAATGCTGGTCGAAATTTTAACATCGCTAATCATAGTGTGCATGCTGCAAAAGAAGATTTTTATATAGCTTCGACTGGTTTTTCATGGTCTGCGATTGTCGAATTCAGGCGACTGGCTGAGAAAGCTGATATTATTCATTATCATTTTCCGTGGCCCTATATGGATCTCGTTCATTTTTGGGTTAATCCTAAAAAGCCGACAGTGGTCAGTTACCATTCTGACATTGTCAAACAAAAATACCTGCTACAACTTTATAAGCCATTGATGATGTCTTTTCTAAATAAAGTTGATGCTGTGGTCGCTTCTTCACCCAATTATGTCAAGACCAGCCCTGTTCTCTCTAGCCTAAAAAAGGATGTTGAGGTGATACCATTCGGTCTGGAAAAGGTATCTCCAAGTTATGCAGAACTATCGTTATCGAATAAATGGAATGATAAAATAAAAGGGCGTTTTTTTCTTTTTATCGGATTTTTACGATATTATAAGGGGTTGTCATTTGTCCTTGATGCTATGCGTGGACTTGATTATCCTTTGATAATAATTGGTGAAGGCCCATGTGAAAAGGAGTTGAAGTCTCAGGCGGATAAGTTAGGATTAAAAAATACGTTGTTTGTTGGTCCAGTAAGTGACGCTGAAAAAAATATTTTACTGGAGTTATGTTACGCTGTGGTATTTCCATCTCATCTGCGTTCTGAAGCGTTTGGTATGACTTTGTTAGAGGCATCAATGTATGGTAAGCCAATGATTACTTGCGAAATTGGTACAGGCACTACATATATAAATCTGCATGGTGAAACCGGCTTGGCAGTTGAGCCTGCAAATAGTGAGGCTCTCTCATCTGCAATGAAAAAGTTATGGGATGATCAAGATGAAGCTGAGCGTATGGGGAAAAATGCAAAGGCTAGATTTGAACATAACTTTACTGCCGACGTCATGATTGATAAATATATGACGTTATATGAAAAGGTTATCTCAAATTATTATTCATCTTGAAATGCCTATCTCAAACTGTATGTCCATACCTAGAATTCTTGTCACAGGTGCCAACGGATTTGTAGGCAAGGCGGTCTGTGAACACTTGCTGGCGCTGGGGGCGAATGTTAAAGGAGCGGTGCGAAGTCACCCGCTGGCTTCTTACCATGTTCAGGCTCCCTCTCTGACTGCCGATGCAAACTGGACAGCCCAATTGCAACAGGTGGATGTGGTTGTTCACTGTGCAGCCAGGGTGCATGTGATGTCGGAAACCGCGACAGATCCTTTGGCGGCTTTTCGAGCGGTGAATACAGAGGGCACCCTCGCTCTTGCTCGACAAGCGGCTGAGGCAGGGGTGAAGCGCTTCATCTTTATCAGTTCGATAAAAGTGAATGGCGAGCAGACCGAGCCTGGCAATCCATTTGATGAGAATGTGCAAAGTCCGCCAGAAGATCCCTATGGACGCTCGAAGTATGAGGCGGAACAGGGGCTGATGGCACTCGCGAAAGAGTGTGGTATGGCTGTAACCATCATTCGTCCTCCTCTTATCTATGGAGAAGGAGTGAAGGCTAACTTTGCCAGCATGATGACCTGGGTGCGCAAAGGGATCCCGCTCCCTTTTGCCCGTTTGACCAATGCGCGTAGCCTGTTGGCGTTACCTAATCTGTGTGACTTTATTGCCCATGCGATGGCGCACCCGGCTGCAGTGAATCAGGTCTTTTTAGTCGCAGATCCTGTCGCAGTGTCGACGTCTCAGTTGTTGGCGGCGATTGCAGAAGCAGAAGGCGTTAGCTGTCGGCTCTTTTATCTCCCACCAGGAGTAATAAGAGTGCTTGGACGCTGTTTGGGGATTGATGCCAAGCTACAACGGATTTATGGCTCTCTGGAAATGAATACCCGCAAGGCTCAGAGCCGATTACAATGGTCGGCACCCTATTCGCTCTCTCAGACCTTATCTCTGATGGCGTCAATCCATAGTGAGTCGTCTTGATGCTGGCATTTGTTTTGTTGTCGATATTTTGTCTTTTTCTTTCAATTACCATGACCGGCCTGCTCAGGCGCTACGCCCAGACCCGCTTGCTTGACCAACCCAATCATCGCAGTTCGCATCAGGTGCCTACCCCGAGAGGCGGTGGCATGGCTATCGTGGCGACCTTTCTGCTGGCAGCCCCGTTGTTTGTTACCCTGATCCCACTGCCCGCCGGCATATCCCAGAGCAGCTTTGCATTGATATGGGCTGCGGCGCTGGGCATTGCATTGGTTGGTTTTATCGATGACCACATCTCTCTCAAGCCTCGAACCCGCCTGATTGTGCAGAGCATGGCGGCCGCTTTGGTGGTTTCTGCGGTTAATGGTTTGCCAGCGCTGACCTTCTTTGGTTGGCAGCTCGATCTGGCCTGGTTTGGTTACCTGCTGGTCTGGCTGGGGGTGATCTGGTTTATCAATCTCTACAACTTTATGGATGGCATCGATGGCTTGGCGGCAGGTGAAGCCGTTGTCGTCTGTCTGTTCATGACGTTATTTCACTATCTGGTTGGGGGGGAGTGGTCGTCTGCCAGTTTGATCCTGCTACTGGGGATTTCGGCGGCTGGCTTCTTGTGCTGGAATTTTCCGCCCGCCAGGATCTTTATGGGGGATGGTGGCAGCGGTTTTCTTGGCTTGATGCTGGCTTCCCTGATGCTGCTGGATGCCGCTTCTGCGCCTCAATTCCTGTGGGCATGGCTCGTCATGCTCGGAGTCTTTGTGGTTGATGCGACCTGGACGTTACTGAATCGCTATCGTCTGAAATGTCGTCTGAGCGAGGCGCATCGTACTCATGGCTATCAATATCTGGCGAGACGTTGGCAAAGTCATCGAAACGTGACCTTGGCTGTGCTTGTTTTAAATAGCCTCTGGCTTGCGCCGATCGCTGTCATGATTGTATTGGGCCAGCTCGATGGTGTGATCGGTCTGGTCATTGCCTACTTGCCGTTAGCCTTTCTTGCGTATCACCTGAATGCAGGAGTACCAGAATGAGAAATGAGCTTTTACCCGGAGGGGGCTGGCTACTGAGTTGCCTGGGCTCCCTATCACGAGCCAGTAAGCGTGTCATCTCTGTCGCCGTTGATATGCTCTTGATCACCATGACCTATTGGGGAGCGTACTGGATCCGGCTTGAACATAACTGGCCCATCGATAGCCCTCATCACTGGGCACTCCTTGGCGCAATTATCGTTGTCAGCATCAGTTTGTTTGTACGGCTGGGGCTCTATCGCGCAGTACTCCGATATGTCAGCTTTCGGGTCTTATGGACAATCTCGCTAGGCGCATTTCTTTCAACCTGTTTCTTTGTTCTCTCTGCATTTTACTTTGATATCTTTCTGCCCAGAACGGTATCTGTTATCTATCTCTCCTTTTTGGTGCTGCTGGTTGGTGGTGTGCGGCTGTTTTTCCGGGCGCTGCTCAATACCACCCGTCTGGCTCGTACCCAGGTGTTGATCTATGGCGCGGGTTCTTCGGGTCGACAGCTTCAAATGGCCTTGTTGCAAGGTAATGAGTTTTATCCCGTCGCCTTTATTGATGACGATCCCGCCAAACAGGGATGCGTGATCCAGGGCTGTACCGTTTATCACAGTGCTCAGTTGCCAGCCCTGATTGACCACCATGGGGTACAGAAGATCTTGCTGGCTATGCCGAGCAGCACCAGAGCGCGTCGTCAGGAGGTGATCAATGCACTTGAGCCCCTCTCTTGCGAAGTACTCTCTATCCCGGGAATGGCCGATCTGGTCAATGGCTCGGCTCGCATAGATCAGCTCAATGAGGTTTCCATCGACGATCTGTTGGGCAGAGATCCGGTAGAGCCGGTGACAAAATTAATGGAAGCCAATATCACAGGCAAAGCGGTCATGGTAACCGGTGCCGGTGGCTCCATTGGTTCTGAGTTATGTCGCCAGATCTTGCGGTGCCGACCGTCCACCTTGGTTCTGTTCGAGCTATCTGAATATGCTCTCTATGCCTTAAATAAGAATCTGCGTGAACAGTGTCAGCGCGAGCAGATCGAAACAGAGCTGGTGCCGTTATTGGGTTCAGTACAGCGCCAGCATCGTCTAAAAACGGTGATGCAGAGCTTCAGGATCCAGACCGTCTACCATACCGCGGCTTACAAACATGTCCCGCTGGTCGAGTTCAATATCATTGAAGGAGTACGTAACAACGTATTCGGCACTCTTTATGCGGCACAGGCGGCCATTGAGGCAGGGGTGGAAACATTCGTGCTGATCTCTACCGATAAAGCTGTGCGGCCAACCAATACCATGGGGGCCAGCAAGCGTCTGGCCGAATTGATCTTGCAAGCCTTGACCCGCGAGAAGCACAGCACCCGTTTTTGTATGGTGCGCTTTGGCAATGTTCTTGGATCTTCCGGCTCAGTGGTGCCGTTATTCAGACAGCAGATAGATAAGGGGGGGCCTATCACCCTGACTCACCCCGATATCATCCGTTACTTCATGACGATACCTGAGGCTGCCCAGTTGGTGATCCAGGCCGGCGCCATGGGGGAGGGGGGCGACGTCTTTGTGCTCGATATGGGGCAACCGGTACGGATCATGGAGCTGGCCAAGCGCATGATACGCCTCAGCGGCCTGACACTGCGTGATGAGCAGCGTCCCGATGGTGATATCGCCATAGAGGTGACGGGGTTGCGGCCGGGCGAAAAGCTCTACGAAGAGTTACTGATTGGTGATGATGCCAGAGGAACCGAACACCCCAGGATCATGGTGGCACAAGAGAGCTGGCTGCCCTGGTCCCGACTGCGCCCCTTGCTGGCCTCGCTGGATGATGCTTGTCACCGTTTTGATCAACAGCAAGTGCGCGAGATCCTGATGCATGCTCCTGCTGCATTCGAACCGACGGATGGTATCTGTGATCTGGTGTGGCTAGCGAAGCAGCAGCATACAATAACGGAGAACATCGTGAAGCTACCAGTACACAATGTTAATTTTTTGCTGGCTAGAAATTGAGTTACCTGTTTCTATAATGAGGCAACTTGGATGCGATTAGGCCTGGTTGTGGCATTTTATCGAGAATATGCCGCAATTATTACTAATGTTAGTATTCTATTATTTGAAAAAATGGTGACCATTGGGTTGGTTTTTTTTTGCGAGGGGGTAATTAGTCATCTACTCGGTGTGTCATTATATGGGAAATGGCTATATTCGCTCAATGCCGTCATTTTATTGTCATCAGTTACATTGATTGCCGGCTCGGAAGTTGTTGTTCCGGCATTAGTTCGGCATCCTCATTTGCGTTGGAAGATACTATCTTCAGTATTTGTTTTTCGTCTACTTTTCGCTTTGGTTGCTTTGCTTGTCACATTAGTCTACGCAAATTTTATTGTCGCAGATCAAGATGTAAGATTAATGCTGATGCTATTGGCACTGGCGCTCATTTTTAATGAACCATTTTCAGTAATAGCCAACTACTATCAAGCCACCACAAATATAGGTATTGTTGTAGCGATTCGTCTTGCAATTTTATTATTAAGGGTGCTTTTGGTAAGCCTCGCTCTTTTACTTTCATCTTATTTCATCATCTATTCAAGCAGGGCAATAGAAGCAATGTTTTTAGCTATGTCACTGTGTTGTGTTATTTATTTTAGAGGTGGCATCTGGGACTGGCATAAAAAAGTGGCAGTGGTAATGTTAAGTCGAGGTGGGGCGCTCTGGGTCCCATTAATGCTGATGCTGATTTATATGAGAATTGATCGCTTTTTCATCGAGCATTACTTAGGGTATGAACAACTAGCCATGTATGGTGTAGCTAGTCAAATGCTAGAGCAGGGCGTACTTGTACTTGGTATAGTTGTGCAGTCTATAGCCCCAATGATGTTATATGGGCGCAGAGTAAAAAAAATACATACGGTCTGTTTAGGGCTGTTATTAGTTGCATGTATCTTGCAATTAATGGGTTGGTTATGGCTACATGAAATTGTCTATTTTATCTTTGGAAAAGATTATGAGTTAGCAGCAGAATTAGCCATTATGATGTTGCCTGCGCTTTCTTTTTTCGCTGTGGATAGCGTTTTAATGCAACGGTTATACCGTGACAAAAAATATTTTTTGATAATGTGCAAGTGGTTCTTTCTCTTAATTATAAGCATGTTCAACTATTGGTTGTTGCTAAAAGTATTTCGTTCCGGTGACATTTACATCGTTTACATAACTAATGCTTTTTTGATGATGGCTGCGACGATGTCGATATACTTCATTCATCAATATAAAGGTTGCGTGTGTAAGGTCGTGCAATGATAACAATAATGACGCCAACTTATAACAGAGCATATGTTTTACCAAGGTTGTATGACAGTTTGTGTCAGCAGACAAGGCGGGACTTTGAATGGCTTGTAATCGATGACGGTAGCACTGATGGTACCGCCGAGCTTATTTTTGATTATAGAGTTAAATCTGACTTTCCAATCAATTATTTTTATAAAGAAAATGGAGGGAAGCATCGCGCTATAAATGAAGGTGTGGTTCATGCGACCGGTGATTGGATTATCATTGTGGATAGTGATGACTTATTAACTGGTGATGCTGTTGCCAAGCTATATGATGTTATGAATCATATTGGCTCGGAATTTGTTGGGATGTGTTTTAGAAAAGCAACATTATCTGGTCATATAATTGGTATCTCCGACACCGCATGGAGCAAGTCAATGGTAATGCAGCCCATCATGGCAGGGCATATATTACAAGGTGACCTGGCTTATGTTTTTCGCACTAATGTTATGCGTGAGTTTCCTTTTCCTCAGTTCCCGGGCGAAAAGTTTGTACCAGAGTTATATATATGGAATAAAATTGCCGATATAGGTAAGATAGTTTTTTATGTAGACCAAGTAATATACTTGTGTGAATATCTTCCTGATGGCTACACCTCAAATTTTAAAAAAAATCTAAGAAGTAATCCATGTGGTTTTGGTTTGTTTTATCGAGACCAGGTGATCCGAGATACTCGATTGTTCGGCAAGGTCAAAGCATGTGTCAGAAGTCTCCAGTGCATTCTTTACTGTTGGTTGAAGAAATAGCATGAAAATTGCGATGGTAATCACAGGCCTTGGTATGGGGGGCGCTGAACGACAAGTGTGCGATTTGGCAGATCAATTTATTAGGTTGGGCCACCATATATTAATTATCTCGATGACCGGTGAAATTAGCAATCGCCCACATTCGACTGCAGCAAACATCGTTTCACTGCAGATGAGGAAAACTCCATTTAGTGTTTTCAAAGCATACTGGCAGGCGATCAGGTTACTTAATCAATATAAACCGGATGTGGTGCATAGCCATATGGTGCATGCAAATATTTTTGCTCGGTTATTACGATTGTTTGTATCATTTCCGAAGCTTATCTGCTCTGCACATAGTGTTAATGAGGGAAGAGGGTGGCGGATATTGGCATACCGGCTTACCGAAAGGTTATGTGATCTTAACACAAACGTAAGCCAAGAAGCAGTTGAGGCTTTTATTAAACAAGGTGCGGTATCTGCCGGGCGAATGAAAGTCATGTATAATGGTATTGATACGGAGCGTTTTTATTTTAACGCCACAGTCAGAAATAAATTACGCTCTCAGCTTGGGATTGATGACAATAACATATTGTTAATTTCAGTAGGCAGACTGACCGCTGCCAAGGACTATACAAATTTGCTTGTTGCATTTGCGATGTTATCTTCGAGATCCAATAATGTTAAGTTGGTCATCATAGGTGAGGGTGAGGAAAAAGAATACTTAACCACAATCGCTAGCGCACAAGGGATTAGCGAGCGAGTTCATTTCTTGGGGCTGCGCTATGATGTTGAAGATTGGATGAGTGCAGCAGATATATTTGTGTTGTCATCAGCTTGGGAGGGGTTTGGTTTAGTTGTGGCTGAGGCTATGGCTACTGAGCGGGTAGTGGTTGCTACCGATTGTGGTGGAGTGAGGGAAGTGGTTGGCTCTGCTGGATTGCTTGTCCCCTCTAAAAATAGTCAGCAGCTATTTACCGCGATTGAGCAGGCTATGATGCTTTCGCCGCTTGAGAGAGAGGTGATGACTAGGGAGGCTCGGATTCGGGTTATTAGCCATTATTCAATAGAGACTATCTGTCTGCGTTGGTTAAATTTGTACCAGGACTACACATGAGCAAACATCTTTGTATGGTGAGCAATACAGCGTGGTCAATGTGGAATTTTCGCCGCGGATTATTATCTGCACTTATACAACATGGATATCGCATAACCATTGTTGCTCCACCTGATAATACAGTTTTTTCGCTCTGTGATTTGGGGTGTTCATTTATACCGTTGGCACTATCCCCTAAAGGAGTCAACCCAATTGTTGAACTAAAATTAATATTTGATTTCGTAAGAATATATAGAAAAATTAATGCGGATTTAATTATCCATTATACGGTAAAACCAAATATATATGGTTCTTTTGCTGCACATCTTTGTCGCACACCTGCCTTGGCTATAACCACTGGGTTAGGATATGCCTTTATGAATGATGGTTGGGTGCCCAAAGTAGTAAGGTTGCTTTATAAATTCGCTTTTAAATATCCTAAGCTAGTCATTTTCTTAAATGAAGATGATCGCCTTGAATTTGTATCAAGACAGTTGGTAGATGAAAGAAAGACTCTGTTACTGCCTGGCGAGGGCGTTGATTTGAGTTTTTTTTATCCTTCAGAAAAATTTGCTGAAGATGACTCGGTTAGTTTTTTGCTCATTGCGCGGTTGTTATGGGATAAGGGGATTGGAGAATATGCAGCAGCCGCAAAGCAGATTCATATTCGTCATCCAAACATAAAGTTTAAATTGCTAGGCGATGTTCAGGCTGATAACCCACGAGCGATCGGATATGCACAGTTGCATGAATGGATCAATGACGGTGTGCTGGAATATCTCGGTACTACACATGATGTTAGGCCTATCATAATGGAAAGTGATTGTATTGTGTTACCTTCTTATCGCGAAGGATTGCCAAGAACTATGATCGAAGCTGCTGCAATGGCAAAGCCAATTATTGTTACCGATGTTCCTGGATGTAGAGATGTACTGCTACATGAGAAAACCGGGTTACTCTGTCAAGCTAGAAATGTTTCATCATTGGCTGATGCGATGATGACATTCATACGAATGACTACAGCTCAAAGAACCTTGATGGGTAATGCTGGGAGGCAATTAGTTAGTGCCAGATTCGATGAGAAAAAAATCATTGGCATATATTTTGACATATTGGCTCAGCATATCGATGGCGCTCACCCCTGTGGTTGATAACTAAATGAGTATTTCATGATAAATAATAGCTATTATCCATATGGTGGTCGTTGGTATGACCTTGTACGGTTTAATTATACAATAATGTTCTTTTTTACATCCTTGGTGTCAACATTATTACCTGCATTTTTGTTTTGGGGCGAGGACTTTTGGAATTTCCTTGATGATGTAAAAATAAATTCACTTTTAGGAATCTTTATAACATGTATTACTGCTGGTTTTTTCCTGAGTCGAGTGCTTTGCTATCCTGGAGTTAATGCTTTATCTTATATGATTCCAACAGTAACCGCTGTGTATGGAATATTATTCGGTGTGTTGCTGCTGTTTCGTCTTGAGTATAGTAGGCCAGTAATTATAAGCTCGTATATATTGGTTTTAGTATCTTGCTGGCTTATTTATTACTTAGGGGCACGATCTGGCAAGGTTAAGTATTCCATCATCCCGGTTGGTAATTATCAGAAACTGTGTGCCTTGACTGCTGTTGAATGGAATATTCTTCACAAACCAGATTTTTCTCTGTTTTGTGGTAATGCCGTAGTTGCTGACCTTCACTCATCTGATTTGACGAGTGAATGGCAAAGGTTATTAACTGATTTCGTTTTGTTAGGGATACCAATCTATCACAGCAAAACTATATATGCATCATTAACAGGCCGAGTGAGCGTTGAGCAATTATATGAAAATGACTTGGGTTCCGCTATTCCCTCGTTGTTTTATTTCTTTTTAAAAAGACTAGCTGATCTTTTGGTTGTTATAATTGCACTCCCCTTTTTTATGCCGGTGTTACTTATAACAGCAATATTAATAAAGCTGGAAAGCCCTGGCCCTGTTTTCTTTAAGCAAAAGAGAGTTGGGCTGGGTAATAAAGATTTTGTAATATATAAATTTCGTAGTATGCATGACAGTTCATCATCAGACAATGCATATTTTGCTCAGGAGGTTGACAAACGGATTACTCGTGTTGGTAATTTTATTCGTAAATATAGAATTGATGAGCTCCCGCAATTCTTTAATGTTCTTAAAGGGGATATGAGCTTGATTGGTCCACGGCCTGAACAGCGTTTTTTTGTGGAGAGGTTTGAGTTTGAATTACCATTCTATATGTATCGTCATATGGTTCGTCCTGGTATAAGTGGATGGGCTCAGGTGATGCATGGCTACTCAGCTGATACAGATAGTACTCGTATAAAATTAGAATATGATTTTTATTATATTAGAAACTTTTCGCTTTGGCTTGATCTATTAATAGTAATCAAAACTATTAAAACAATGCTGACAGGGTTTGGGGCTCGTTGAGTATACGGAAATAATATATGAGCAGCTTGTATTGGATTTTATCTTCATTATACTGGTTACTTGGAGTGCATTTTTTTATGCACAACCCGGGAGGAGCAGGGCTATATCTGCCCTTTAACGCATGGGGATGGGTGTTTGCCTCGCTGGCTATTGGATTAGGATTGTGGCAAGTGACGTTACGCCAGCGTCTGCTCTTTTCTCCATTACAAGCGGGCTTATGGATAGGGGCACTCTTGCTACTGCTGCCGATGTTCTATCCAGGTTTTGCACTCAGGGATTATGCCATTCCAAGATTATTGGGGCTTTTTGCTGGTCTGCTGTTTTTATTCGGGCTCTATCAATGGCGCTTCAATCGGTTGCAGCGTGATCGCTTGCTCTATATCGTCCTGATAGCGATCGCGATGGAGGCTTTGCTCGGTCTGATACAGTTCTATCTGTTGACACCCGGTAACTGGATTGGCTACGACACTAAAACCAATCGTCCTTACGGGATCTTTCAACAGCCAAACGTGATGGCAACCTTTATGGCAACTGGTCTTGCC
The DNA here is from genome assembly GCF_029479985.1 of Aeromonas sp. A600620. NCBI lineage: Bacteria > Pseudomonadati > Pseudomonadota > Gammaproteobacteria > Aeromonadales > Aeromonadaceae > Aeromonas > Aeromonas sp. A600620. The sequence goes on from NZ_JAAKXB010000003.1 coordinate 275,075, forward strand.
CTTGCTATTTGGCTGGAATTACGCCGAGAGGGTGGTCGTTTGCTGATGGCTCTGCGCTATGGCGTCATTCTATCAGCAACACTGTTGCTGGTTGTTTTGCAATCCCGAGTGGGTCAACTTGGCGGTCTGCTAGCTCTGTTTTTATTGATACCGCAACTCCATCGCCATCGAGTGCTATGGCGTATGTTGGCACTGGTTATTTTTGCGGTGGCCCTTGGCCTGCTATCACAGTACTGGATGGCAGGAGCAAAGCGCGGGTTGGAGATTTATCAATCTGGTGGTATGCGATCTATTTATTGGCCTTATGCAGCCAAGCTGATTGCCGAAGCACCATGGAGTGGTTGGGGATACGGCAGTTTTGAATCTGTTTTTCTCCATCACTACATGGCTGATAAGGCGCTGAATCCATCTATGGTGCAGATTGAGTACAATCTTGACCATCCCCACAACGAATTCCTTTATTGGGCTGTTGAGGGAGGGGTGGCTCCCATGGTTGGTATGGTGATTATGGGGGGCGCATTATTGTGGCGCCTGACGAAGGTGCGTTGGGTAAATGCCATGGCACTGCTTGCCCTGGTGACACCGATATTGCTCCATACTCAGACGGAATATCCCCTTTACCATGCAATCGTGTTGTGGTGGTTGTTGCTGACGCTGATCTATGTCGTTGACACCGAGATTGAAGAAACCCGTTTCGTGAGTTGCGGTAGCCCATCGTGGTTGGACATTGAGTATCGCCCCTGGTTGTTGCTCCGATTTATGGCAATAGCTATCCCTCTATTGATTGTCCCATTTATGCTGACAGCCCTTCATACTGCCTGGGTCGTCACCAAATACGAGCGGGGAGGTTATAAGGAGCCGACGCTCTTGCTGGAGATTATCAATCCTATGGCATGGCTGACACGAGTTGAATTTGATGTGAACTCGGTTCGTCTGATGGTCGGTTTGCAGACAAACAACAAGGATGAACTGGAAGCTTATCTGGAGTGGGGGCAGGACTTCGTACTTCATACACCACGAGCTAATATATACGCCAATATGGTGACAGCACTTAACGCTCTGGGTCGCAAAGAGGCAGCCGATACGATGCGTCTGGAAGCGCTCAGACTCTATCCTGCGGAACCTCTGCTGAGTGGCTCTGTAGCTATACCGGTGATCAGTGGTGTTGATCAATCTGCACAAAGTAATGCTCGCGCAAATTAGCGTAATTTAACAACCGGGTAAGATCGGTTATGTTAAAAAACAGATTGTTTATTTGTCTTTAGATATATGGGTTGGTGTTGTAAGCTCATGATTTTTATGGATAAAAGTTATGGCCTTTTAAGTCGTCGTTGCTGAGGAATTGCTTTGTGGCTTTTTTATTTCACCTTGATGGGTAACTGGGCGGGGGGGGGGAGGGCATATCGGGTGTCACTATAAAGAGAATCTTCTGACTGCATGCAGTGGGATATTAATGAGCCCTGTAATATCTGAGATCATCATCTGTCAGATTGTATAGCAATCACAACTGAGCATTGATTTGTTATCACGCTTCGCGTCAAGAGAGTATGGTGAGTGAAAAATAAAAAAAAAGGAGTGTAAATACAGAAAACGGTATGTTGTTATCAATTGTCCATGCTATTCTGACACGGTAATCCCTGTGACCGACTTTTTGTGAGGAAATAATGAACGAGTTTCTGAAAGTTCTGCTGAACATTCGCAGTCTGCGTGCGGCTGTTCGTGAGCTGCCGTTTGAGCAACTGCTGGAAGCTAAAGAGAAGTTTGACCTGGTTTACCAAGAGCGCGCCGATTCTGTTGAACAGGAGCGTGCTGAACAGGAAGAGCGTCAGCGCAAGCTGAATGAATTCACCGAAATGCTGCAGCAGGCTGGTATTGATCCTCGTGAGCTACTGGCGACTGCCGCTGCTCCGGCTGCTGCAACTGGCGCTGCCAAGAGCAAGCGAGCTCCGCGTCCGGCTAAATACAAGTACGAAGAAGATGGCCAGGAAAAAACCTGGACCGGTCAAGGCCGTATGCCGAAAGCCATTGCTGCTCAAGTCGCATTGGGTAAAGACCTGAACGATTTCCTGATCTAATTCGTCAGGTTCAGAGATTGAATAATGCCGCCCTCGGGCGGCATTATTTTTGCCGTTTTACTCGTGGTTATCCAACCAGTATTTCCACCTCATTGTTATCTGCATTCCTCGTTTGTATCCTTTCTCTCTCGCCTTACCCGCAGTTCCTTTACTCAATATCATTCGTTGTTTACGATTAATTTTGTCCTGTGGCTCACCAAAGCGATATCGCTATTTGTATGCGTTGTGCTGATACGAGCTTCGGATATGTTTCTCACGATTCACGATTCACGATTCACGATTCACGATTCACGATTCACGATTCACGATTCACGGTGCGTCGTTCGGCAAGAGTAGAGCTCTCTGCTGATGGAATATCCGGTAATCGTTATCTCCGGTCAGGGGGCGTTAGGTATAGAGAGAGCCGCAAGGTATGGCCGGTATATTCAGGGTCGCCGATGCATGTAATTGGCTGCGCTGCCATGACTGCCCCTGATAATGGGCAATGAAGTTCGGCTGCAGTGTGGGAGAGGAAATTCTGTATGGTCTATGGCGATGATATTCCCCACTCTGTAGGCAGAGTGGGGGATAGCCAGGTGAAGCGCTATCGGGGCGTCACGCTATCGCTGCCACCCAGGGCGCGATAGATTTTGGCTGTGGTGGTGAGCTGCTCTTTTTGCTGTGCCAGCAGGCTCTGCTGGGCATCCCACAGTCGGTTCTGCTCATCAAGCCAAGCTTGCACGCCGGTCGCACCCGCCTGGAAGCGAGCCTTGGCCAGTCGTTCGGCCTCCCGGGCATAACTCAGCTGCTCCTGCAGATAATCGAGTCGCTGCTGGCCATAGTGGCGGGCGGCCAGATTGTCTTCCACTTCCACCAGTGCAGTGTAGAGCTGCTTGCGAAACTCGGTTTCGGCGATCTGGTAATCCAGCTCCGAGCTTTCAATGGCGAGCTGGGTGCGGTTGTATTCAAGGAAGGGGAGGGCAAGGCTGGCTCCCAGCGTACCGACCGGATTTTGCAGCACTTGCGCCAATCTATCGGATGCGGTGCTGGCGCTGCCGGTCAGGGTCAGGCTGGGGTAGAAGCTGGTGCGGATCTCATCCCCTTTAGCCAGCGTCTTGCGCAGCCGCAATTCGGCCGCTTTGACATCGGGGCGGCGGGCCAGCACATCGGCCGGAATACCCACCGCAAGTTCAGGAATGGCCTGCTTTGCAAGGGAAGCGGGTGCATACTCCAGCGGCCCGCTGCTGCGGCCCAGCAACAGACGCAGGGCATTGCGAGCCTGCTCCTGCTGCGCCTTGAGGGAGGCCAGCTCAGCCTGCTTGCCTGCCAGTTGCTGGCGTGCCTGCGCCAGATCGAGTCGGGTGATGGCGCCTGCCTGGTATTTGGTTTGGGTCAGCTGCTCGGTTCGCGTCAGGTTGGCCAGCTGCTGTTCTCCGAGTGCGATGGCAGAGCCGAGATAGCCGAGCTGCCAATACTGCTCCAGAGTATTGCCAATCAGCAGGAGTCGGGTGCTGGCGAGATCCTGCTCGCTTGCCGCCGCCTCCCAGCTTGCCTGATCTCGCACCGAGGCAAGCTTGCCCCACAAATCCACTTCGTAACTGAGGCTCAGCGAGGGGCCCAGACTGTTGGTGCCTTTGCCGCTTTTCAGATCCTTGTTGCCACTGGCTGCGATAGTGCCATTGACCGAGGGGGTGAGGTTGGTATCGGCCTGCTCGGCGCCCAGTCTGGCGCTTTTGAGCTTGAGGGCCGCCACATGCATGTCCGGGTTGGCGGCTAGAACCGCCTCGACCAATTTGTCGAGTTGGGGATCATGAAATTCCCGCCACCAGAGGCCAGCCTGCGCAGCCAGTTGGGCGCCCTCTGCTTGTTGCCATGTGGGGGCGATCGCCAACTCGGGTCTTTGATAGGTGCTGTGCTGACTACAGCCGCTGAGGGCCATAGAGAGAGCCAGCCAGGAGAGTTTGTGCATTGTTATTCCCTCGCCAGTGCGACAACAGGGTCGAGCCGCGCCGCATTGCGTGCCGGCAGGTAACCAAACAGGATCCCGATGAGTGACGAGCAGCCAAAGGCCATCAGGATGGAGAAGAGCGAGAACTGCATCTTGATGGAGTCCACCAGCAGTGCAAAGAGCGCACCAATGCCTAGCGAGAGGCCGACGCCGAAGATACCCCCCAGCAGGCTCACCATCACAGCTTCAATCAGGAACTGCTGCAAAATATCCGACTGGCGGGCGCCCACGGCCATGCGAATGCCGATCTCGCGGGTGCGCTCGACCACTGACACCAGCATGATGTTCATCACGCCCACCCCGCCGACGATCAGCGAGATCACCGCGATGGCCGAGACCATCAGGGTCATGGTGGCGGTGGTTTTCTCCACCGATTTGATGATGCTGTCGCTGCTGAAGGTGAAGAAATCCTTCACCCCGTGGCGCTTGGTGATCAGCTCGATCACCGCCTGCTCGGCCAGCGCCGGTTGTACCCCGTCCTTGACCCGGATGGTGATCTGGCTGAAGTGGTGCTGCGAGATGAGGCGACTCATCACCGCGCTGTAGGGCAGCCAGATATTGACCGACTGGCTGGTGGGGCCGAAGCCGGTCTCCTGCGAAACCACACCGACAATCCGCACCGGCAAGGTGCCGACCAGTACCACCTTGCCGACCGGCTCCTCCTTGCCAAGCAGGCTGGTGATGCTCTTCTTGTCCACCACGGCAACGGCGGCACGCTGCTGGATATCTTGCCACTCCAGTAAGCGACCACTGACCAGCGTCATCCCCTTTACCTTGAAATAGTCGTTACCGACCCCGGTCACATTGCCGCTGTTGGTCTTGTTGCGATAGCGCAACTGCCCTGAGCTGCCGATCTCGGGGCTGGCGCCCGCAAGATAGGGTTGCCCCAACAGGGCATCGAGATCCCCCTTGTTGAGGGTCTGGATGCTGGCCATCTTCTCATCGCCCCATCCTTTACCCGGGAAGATTTCGATGGTGTTGGTGCCCATCGCATTGATCTGGTCGATCACCTTGGCGCGCGCCCCTTGCCCCAGCGCCACCACACTCACCACGGCGGCGATGCCGATGATGATGCCGAGCATGGTGAGGAAGGTGCGCATCCGGTGGGCTAGCATGGCATGGATTGCCATCCGTCCCGCTTCCCGATAACGATCCCAATCGTGGCCCATGGCGCCTTTAGTGGGCGCTATTTTTTGAGGGGCTACAGCGGTGGCTGGAGCCAACACCGCCGTTTGGCAGGGGCCGCTATCTTGTTCAATCCGACCATCCTTGAGAGTGATGATCCGGTCGGCATGGCTGGCCACGTTCATATCGTGGGTGACCAGAATGATGGTATGGCCCTGAGCGTGCAGCTCCTTGAGGATCGCCATCACCTCCTTGCCGCTCTGGCTATCCAGTGCGCCGGTCGGTTCATCGGCGAGGATCACTTCGCCGCCATTGGCCAGCGCCCGGGCGATACTGACCCGCTGCTGCTGACCGCCAGAGAGTTGGCCCGGGGTATGGTGGCTGCGATCGGCCAGACCCAGTCTGCCCAGCAGCTGACGCGCACGTGCCTGGCGATCCGGGCGATTGGTGCCGGCATAGACGGCTGGGATCTCCACGTTGGCGGCGGCATCGAGGTGGGGCAGCAGGTGGTAGCGCTGAAAGATAAAGCCGAAGTGGTGGCAGCGTAGTCGGGCCAGCGCCAACGCATCCATGGTGGCGGTGTCCTGTCCGCGAAACAGGTACTGGCCGCCGCTCGGGCTATCCAGACAACCCAGCAGGTTCATCAGGGTCGACTTGCCGGAGCCGGACGCGCCGACAATGGCGATCATCTCTCCTGCCGTGATGGTGAGGTCAAGAGGGTGGAGCACGGTGACTTCGCTGTCGCCGCTCTGGTAGCGTCGCTCGACCCCTTTCAGCTGGATCAACGGCAGCTGGTTCAGGGGCTCACTCATAGCATCACCGCCATCTCATCATTGTCGGCGGGGGCACCGTGATTGAGCTGCACCTCCTCCTTCTCACTCAGCCCGCTGATCACCTCAATGCGGATCTCATCCTTCATACCAGTCTTGATATGGCGGGTTTCGGTTGTTTCATCGTCCTTGATCAGGGTGACTTCATACTCGTTATCACCCAGCGACTTGCCGAGGGCGGTTTGCGGCACAGTGAGCACCTGCTTGCGTTCGCCGAGCACTATGGTCACCTGGGTGGTCATTGCAACCCGCAGGGTATGGTCGGGATTGGGTACATCGAACAGGGCGTAGTAGTAGACAGCCGCATTGCTGGTGGTGGTGCCGGTGGTGGCCTGATCGTTGATGTTGGTAGGCGCTAACTCCACGGCGCGAAGCGTACCCTGATAGCGGGTATCCGGGTCGCCGATCAGGGTGAAGTAAACCGGCATGCCGGCTTTGACCTTGGTGACATCAGCTTCGGAGATCTGCGCCTTGACCGTCATGGTCTCGAGGTTGGCCAGCTTGAGCACGGTCGGCACCGTCTGGCTGGCTGCCAGGGTCTGGCCCTGACGGGTCACAATGCTGATGACGGTGCCATCCATCGGCGCCAGGATCTTGGTGTAGCCCAGCTCGGTCTTGGCCCTATCAACCTTGATCAGGGCGTTGTCGATATTGGCCTGGCTGTTTTGCAGTTCGGCGCGGGTGACTGCCAGCAGTGCCTCGGCACTCTCCAGATCGGCCCGTGAGCTCGCCTCCTGCTTGAACATCTGCTGCTGGCGCCGCCAGGCGAGCTCGTTCTGTTTGAGTTGCGCCTGCTTGATCTTGAGCTGGGCGCGGTTGCTGGCAAGCTCCGCCTCGGCCGTCTTGAGGTTGTTCTGGGCAATCAGGGGATCGATCTCGGCCAGCAGGTCTCCCTGCTTGACTTGATCACCGGCCTCTACGGCCAGCTTGGTAACCTGACCGGAGACCTGGGCCCCCACATCCACCTGCTCTACGGCCTGCAGCACGCCACTGGCCAGTACGGTCTGGGCGATATCCTCGCGGGTCACTTGAGCGGTCAGCATCGCCTTGGGTGGTTGACTGGGCCAGAGCAGCCAGCCGAGGAGCACCACGGCGATCAGAATTGTGATGGCCAGGGTTCTCTGCTTGGGGGTTATGTTCATCGGTCACCTGAATGGAAACGGAAAAGGTTGTGCGCGGCGATTATCCTGCAGCAAAGCCCTGATAAATAACAGCCGCAAATATGTAAGCAAAGTTATGGGGTTAACTGTCAATAAGCCGAGAAAGGAGTAAGCGAGAGGCCGCAGTGGTGAGCAAGATGATCAGCAAGAGGGGGAGTGCGGCTGGCGGTGGCGATGAGAAAGCCCTGCGCAGAGGCAGGGCTTTGGAATAGGTGATGGCGAGGTAGGATCAGGCCTTGGCCAGCAGGTCCATCACCCAGGGCAGACCCTGCTTCTTGCGGCTGACAAAGCCCGGGTGGTAGCTGGACTCTGCCGGTACTTTCGGGTGCTCGGTAAAGTAGATACGGCTGGCTGCGGCCGTCAGGTCAGTCACCATCAGCACGAAGAAGTCGAGCCCTTCGCCTTCAACACGGTGTGCCATCTCTTGCAGCAGAGTGTCAATCTGGTCGGCAAGCTGTTGTTCGCTGCCCACTTCAATTTGGCTCATGATGAAGCTCAGACTTTCGGCCTGGAATGCTTTCTCATCCTGCTGCAGCAACTGCGCAGGAGTGAGGCCGCGCAGGTCGGTTTTTGCCATCAGCAGCTGTTGACCGAACTCGGCCAGCGATACTTCGGCCAGCGGTGCCAGACGCTCGCAGGCGATCTTGTCCTGCTCGGTGGTGGTCGGCGAGGTGAGACAGAGGGTGTCGCTCATGATGGCACCCAGCATCAGGCGAGCCTGGCTGCGGGTCACGGTACCTTGCTGGCTCAGCAGATCGAAGGCGATGGTGCAGGTGCAGCCGACAGCCCGGATCCACGCATCCAGCGGAGACTGGGTGACCAGAGTGCCGAGACGGTGGTGATCCACCAGACCCAGTACATTGGCTTGTGCCAGTGTGGCAGGGCCCTGTTCCAGATCACTGAAATCCACCAGCCAGACATCTTCACCGGTCAGATCTTTGGTCAGCAACTCGGGTTCGCTGACGCCAGCCTGCTCCAGAATAAAACGGGTTTCGGTGCGCAGGTCACCCAGACGCCATGGGGTGGCCTGACGGCCCTGGCCATTGAGCCAGTCGGTGATAACCAGCGCACTGCAGATACTGTCGCTATCAGGATTCTTGTGACCAAAAACGTGGATCATAGACAAAGCCTCACAATTGGATACCCATAAAGGGGGGCAACACTATGCGAAATCCGCCACATGAAGGCAACCGGATCCACGCCCATGTTGCTGCCAGCTTCGCCTAACTCGCCATTTTATTGATCTGGGTCGGTAATCCTGACGCGAGTTCGGTGCTCACAGTTGGCTATTGGCTATTGGCTATTGGCTATTACTGGCTGCGCAGGCCATAGCTCTCGCCTGTGCCTGCGCAGTCAGCATGTTCGGTCAGCGCTATCAGTCGCCATCGCTGCAAATTGGCTTTATCACCTGATTCATCGACGCAGCAGCTCGCGGGCATTGGCCAAGGTGTTGTCGGTGATCTGGTCGCCACCGAGCAGGCGTGCCAGCTCGTTGAGACGGGCGGTCTCATCAAGGGCACTCATTTGGGTTTCGGTGGTTTTGCCATCGGTATGCTTGCTCACCACCATATGCTGGTGGCCGTTGCCTGCCACCTGAGGCAAGTGAGTGACCACCATCACCTGAGTGGACTCGCCGAGCTGGCGCAGCAGGCGACCGACCACAGCGGCAGTTGGGCCGCTGATCCCCACATCCACTTCGTCGAAAATCAGGGTCGGGGTTGAGACCTTGCGAGCACTGATCACCACGATGGCAAGGCTGATGCGCGACAGCTCACCGCCTGAGGCTACCTTGCCAAGGGGCTGGATCGGTTGGCCCGGGTTGGTGGTGACCATGAACTCCACCCGATCTATACCCAGTGGTGACAGACTGCTCTGGGCATCGGGGCGCACCTCGATGGCAAAGCGGCCATCGGGCATTGCCAGTTCGTGCATGCTGCTGGTTACCTTGGCGCCCAGCTCCTGGGCGTAACGCTGACGGCTCTGGCTCAGGGCTTCGGCGGCCTGGACAAAAGCCTGACGGGCCTCGGCCAGCTCATCTTCCATCCCCTCTAGCCGCTCTTCGTCAGAGTTGAGGCGGGCGAGATCCGAGGCCAGCTCCTGATGGTGCAGGGCCAGATCCGCCGGTTTGACGTGGTGCTTGCGGGCCAGATTGATCGCCTTGGAGAGGCGGGCCTCCAGCTCGTTAAAACGTTCGGGATCCAGTTCCAGCCGATCGAGGTAGCTACGTAGTTCGCTGTGACTCTCCTGCACCCCGATCAGTGCTTCGTTCAGCATCTCCAGTACCGGGGTGAGGCGGCTGTCCATGCTGACCAGCCCCTCGGCCCGATCGACGGCCGATTGCAGCAGCCCTGCGATAGTGGTCTCTTCGTTGTCATAGAGCAGATCGAGGCAAGCGCCGCACTCCTGCATCAGCTCGGTGCCGTTGGCCAGACGCTGGTGCTCCTCTTCTATATCTTCAAACTCCCCCGGCTGCAGGGCGAATTCGTCCAGCTCCTGCACCTGATACTCGATCAGCTGGCGACGAGCCTCTCGCTGCTGCTGCTCGGCTTTGAGCCGGTTCAGTTCGTTTTGTAGTTGGCGCCACTGCTGATAGTGCTGGCGCACCTCGTCGAGCAGCAGATGGTGACCGGCATAGCCGTCGAGCAGGGCGAGCTGGTAGTCGGGTTTGAGCAGCATCTGGTGGGCATGCTGACCATGTACGTTGACCAGCAGCTGGCCCAGATTCTTGAGCTGGGTGAGGGGCACGGGCACGCCGTTGATATAGCTGCGGGAGCGGCCCTCGGCTGAGATGACTCGCCGCACGATACATTCACTTTCGTTTTCCAGTTCGTTGGTGGCGAGCCAGGCGCGGGCGGCCGGGTTGTTGTCCAGCAGGAAGCGGGCGCTGACCTCGCTTTTGTCGCTATCGGGTCGCACCATGCCGGCTTCGGCCCGCTCTCCAAGGCAGAGACCGAGAGCATCGATGGCGATGGATTTACCGGCGCCGGTCTCACCGGTGATGCAGGTCATGCCCGGTTGCAGATCGAGTTCGAGAAACTTGACGATGGCGAAGTTGTTGACGGTCAGCTGGGTCAGCATGGTCTCATCCTGTATAGGTCAACATTACTGTGTATGCATCCAGTATATACTGGTCTTATATACAGTAAAGAGGGCTCCGTCATTTTTAGTACAGGAAAGGTGTGTCAGTGCGCTATGGCTATGAGAATGCGGTACTGACCATTGGCACACGGTACGGATATGAGAGTGCAGGGGCGGTTGCTACGAAAGAAAAGAGAAGGGCGCCAATTCAGGCGCCCTCTGTGGCAATGCCGCTGTCGGTCAGCGCCGATTAAAACAGCTTGCTGCCCCAGCCGAGCTTGTTGCGCAGCACGTGGAAGTAGCTGTAGTCGAGGGGATGCACCAGATGAAGCTGATGGTGGCTCTTCTTGATCAGGATCTCATCCCCCGGGTGGACCGCCAGGGTCACCTGACCGTCACAGCTGACCTGCATCGCATCGTCCTGATTATCCGGCGAGACCAGAAGCCGTACTTCGCTGTCGGCATCGAGTACGATGGGGCGACTGCTCAGGGTGTGCGGGAACATGGGCACCAGCGTGATGGCGTTGAGCTTGGGGGTGAGGATGGCGCCACCTGCTGACAGGGAGTAGGCGGTGGAGCCGGTCGGGGTGGCGACTATGATGCCGTCCGAGCGCTGGCTATACATAAAGCTGCCATCGATATAGACCTCGAACTCGATCATATGGGCGATCTTGCCCGGGTGCAGCACTGCTTCATTCACCGCCAGATTGCTCGACTTGCGCTCGCCGTGGCGATAGACCGAGGCCTCAAGCAGGAAGCGGTGTTCGCTCTTGTAGTGGCCGGAGAGCACCTGCTCCAATGGCAGCAGGTAATCCTGCGGCGAGAGATCGGTCAGAAAGCCGAGGTTACCCCGGTTGACCCCGATCACTGCCACATCGAAGCGTGACAGCACTCGCGCCGCCCCCAGCATGTTGCCGTCACCGCCGACCACGATGGCGAGATCGGCCTGCTGGCCCAGTTGTACCAGATCCATCACGTTTTCATCGAGGATGCTCAGGGTCTGGGCGACCCGGCTCTCCACCAGTACCCGAAAGCCGCGGGCGGTCAGGTATTGATGCAGGCCGGTCAGCGTCTGGTTGGCCCCCTCATGGTGGGGTTTGCCAATCAGGGCGATGGTTTTGAACGGAGAATCCATAGTCAGTCAGATCTGGGATGGGTATTGCGGGCCAGTATACAGTGCTTTGCTCCGCTTGTGACGCTCTCCCGTGTGACGGGGCCGGCTATCCCCTTGAGGCTACTGGTTAAACGGTGAGCGGTAACCCGGATAAACCGACGGTTGCTGCTATTCAGCAACCCTGATTGCCCTTTACCCCTTGAAAGCCGGGGATGCATCCCCATAATAGCGCCAACATAGTCGGTCTGTTGTCGTCCGGTCGCTCAACCAGACGTCAGGGCCCTCATAAGTAACCCCGGAATTGGAGATGTCATGAACCACGAAGAGCAAAAGGTTGAAGCGATGGAGCAAGTGGAAGCCCAGCCAGTCGAGCCGACCGATGTAGACAGTGAAGTGACAGCCGAGCAGGCCCGCATTGCCGAACTGGAAGCGCAGCTGGAAACCGCCATCCAAAAAGCGGCGGAAGAGCGTGAACGCGCCCTGCGTACCGCCGCCGAGATGGAGAACCTGCGCCGTCGTACCGAGCTGGATGTGGAGAAGGCGCACAAATTCGCTCTGGAGAAGTTCGCCAATGAACTGCTGCCGGTGCTGGACAACCTGGAGCGCGCCATCGAGCTCGCCGACAAGGAGAACGACGCCCTCAAGCCGATGGTGGAAGGTGTCGAGCTGACCCTCAAATCCATGCAGAGCGGTGTGGCCAAGTTCGGTCTGGTTGCGCTGGATCCGACCAACCAGCCGTTTGATCCGAATGCCCATCAGGCGATGAGCATGGTGCCGAGTGCCGATGTGGCGCCGAACACCGTGATTGCCGTGATGCAGAAAGGCTATGAGCTGAACGGTCGCGTGATCCGTCCGGCCATGGTCATGGTATCCAAGGCCGCCGACTGAGTCGGCACTTGATGCCCAGGCCCGCCGCTTGGCGGGCTTTTTGTTTATCTGTCTGGTCTGTCATGGACTGATCACGACAAAAGGTAGGGTTTTTGCGGGGCAGGGCTTGAAGTGGCCGCTTGCGACCCCATATAGGATGCAAGGCCACGGCGGCACAAAAATTTTGATGCCGGGAGCTTGAAAGCCAGATTGGCAGGCCCCACCTAGCCGTTAACGCATTAAGGCGAGTTCCTCGCCAGTTTATTCAAAGTATTTGGAGATTTCTCAAATGGGTAAAATCATCGGTATTGACCTGGGTACTACCAACTCCTGCGTTGCCATTCTGGACGGCGACACTGCTCGCGTGATCGAGAACGCAGAAGGCGATCGTACTACTCCGTCCATCATTGCCTATGCCGATGATGGCGAGATCCTGGTTGGTCAGCCGGCCAAGCGTCAGGCCATCACCAACCCGAAAAACACCCTGTTCGCCATCAAGCGTCTGATCGGCCGTCGTTTTGAAGATGACGAAGTGCAGCGTGACCTGAAAATCATGCCGTACGCCATTGCCAAGGCCGACAACGGTGACGCTTGGGTTGAGGTGAAGGGCAAGAAAATGGCACCGCCGCAGATCTCTGCCGAAGTGCTGAAAAAGATGAAAAAGACCGCCGAAGACTACCTGGGCGAGCCGGTAACCGAAGCAGTTATCACTGTTCCGGCATACTTCAACGACGCCCAGCGTCAGGCCACCAAGGATGCCGGTCGCATCGCCGGTCTGGATGTTAAGCGCATCATCAACGAACCGACTGCAGCTGCTTTCGCTTACGGCGTAAACAAGGTCAAGGGCGAGCGCAAGGTTGCCGTGTATGACCTGGGTGGCGGTACTTTCGATATCTCCATCATCGAGATCGACGAAGTCGAAGGCGAAACCACCTTCGAAGTACTGGCGACCAACGGTAACACCCACCTGGGTGGTGAAGACTTCGACAACCGCGTCATCAACTACCTGGTTGACGAGTTCAAGCGTGAGCAGGGCATCGACCTGCGCAACGACCAGCTGGCTCTGCAGCGTCTGAAAGATGCCGCCGAGAAAGCCAAGATCGAGCTCTCTTCTGCCCAGCAGACCGACGTCAACCTGCCGTACATCACTGCAGATGCCACCGGTCCGAAGCACATGAACATCAAGGTAACCCGCGCCAAGCTGGAATCCCTGGTAGAAGACATGGTGAAGGACTCTCTGGAGCCGGTTCGTGTTGCCCTGAAAGACTCCGGTCTGGCAGTTGGCGAGATCGACGACGTGATTCTGGTTGGTGGTCAGACCCGTATGCCGCTGGTTCAGAAGACCGTTGCCGAGTTCTTTGGCAAAGAGCCGCGTAAAGACGTCAACCCGGACGAAGCCGTGGCCATGGGTGCTGCCATCCAGGGCGCCGTACTGTCCGGTGACAAGACCGACGTACTGCTGCTGGACGTGACCCCGCTCTCCCTGGGTATCGAAACCATGGGTAGCGTGATGACTGCGCTGATCGAGAAGAACACCACCATCCCGACCAAGAAGTCCCAGGTGTTCTCCACTGCCGAAGACAACCAGTCTGCCGTGACCATTCACGTGCTGCAGGGTGAGCGCAAGCGCGCCAGCGACAACAAGTCTCTGGGCCAGTTCAACCTGGAAGGCATCCGTCCTGCACCGCGTGGTCTGCCGCAGATCGAAGTGACCTTCGACATCGATGCCAACGGTATCCTGCACGTCTCTGCGAAAGACAAAGAGACCAACAAAGAGCAGAAGATCACCATCCAGGCCTCCTCTGGTCTGTCTGATGACGAGATCGAGCGCATGGTACGCGAAGCCGAAGCCAATGCGGCCGAGGACAAGAAGTTTGAAGAGCTGGTACAGGCTCGCAACCAGGCTGATGGTCTGGTCCACTCCGTACGCAAGCAGGTTACCGAAGCTGGTGAAGCCCTGCCTGCCGACGACAAGACCAAGATCGAAGCTGCTCTGAGCGAGCTGGAAGCGGCCATCAAGGGTGACGACAAGGCTGCCATCGAAGCCAAACAGCAGGCTCTGCTGGAAGCATCCCAGAAGCTGATGGAAATTGCCCAGCAGCAGGCTCAGGCACAGGGTGCCGCCGGTGCTGATGCCGGTCAGTCCTCCTCTTCTGCCAAGGCTGACGACGACGTAGTCGACGCCGAGTTCGAAGAAGTGAAAGACGACAAGAAGTAAGCCCTACCCAGATGGGCGAAGTCCGCTTCGCCCATCGGCTTGGTCAATGAATTCACGGGCGTTGGGTAACCAACGCCCGTCTGCGTAACCACAGGATGAGTATGTCGAAGCGCGATTTCTACGAAGTACTGGGTGTGGCGAAAGATGCCGACGATCGCGAGATCAAGAAGGCGTACAAGCGCCTGGCCATGAAGTATCACCCGGATCGTAACCAGGGTGATGCCGCATCCGAAGAGAAGTTCAAAGAGGTCAAGGAAGCCTACGAGGTCCTGACCGATGCCAACCTGCGTGCCCGTTACGACCAGTACGGCCATGCCGGTGTCGACCCGAGCCAGGGTGGTGGTGGCCACGGTGGCTTTGGCGGCGGTGCCGACTTCGCCGACATGTTTGGTGACGTATTCGGTGACATCTTCGGCGGTGGCCGTGGTGGTGCCCGTCGTGGCCCGGCCCGTGGCTCCGACCTGCGTTACACCATGGAGCTGACCCTGGAAGAGGCGGTGCGCGGGGTCTCCAAGGAGATCAAGGTGCCGACCCTGGTTCACTGTGAAGTCTGTAACGGCTCCGGTGCCCACACCGGCAGCAGTGCCCAGACCTGCCCGACCTGCCACGGCTCCGGCCAGGTGCAGATGCGTCAGGGCTTCTTTGCGGTGCAGCAGGCGTGTCCGCACTGTCACGGTCGCGGCAAGATCATCAAAGATCCGTGCCGCAAGTGCCACGGTGAAGGTCGCTACCAGCGCACCAAGACCCTGTCGGTGAAAATTCCGGCGGGCGTCGATACCGGCGATCGCATCCGTCTCTCCGGTGAAGGGGAAGCGGGGGAAGCAGGAGCTCCGGCAGGGGATCTCTACGTACAGGTGCACGTCAAAGAGCACGAAATTTTCGTGCGTGACGGCAACAACCTCTACTGCGAAGTGCCCATCAGCTTCACCGCAGCTGCGCTGGGTGGCGAGATTGAAGTACCGACCCTGGATGGCCGCGTCAAGCTCAAGGTCACTCCGGAGACCCAGACTGGCAAGATGTTCCGCATGCGCGGCAAGGGCGTGAAGTCCGTGCGCTCCGGTCAGGTAGGGGATCTGATGTGCAAGGTGGTGATCGAGACGCCGGTCAACCTCACCGAGCAGCAGAAAGAGCTGCTGCGCCAGCTGGACGAATCCTTCAGCGGCGCCGCTGCCAAGACCCACAAGCCGAAATCGGAAGGCTTCTTCGAAGGGGTGAAACGCTTCTTCGACGATCTGACCAAGTGATGGCATAGACCCGTGTCGATATAAAGAGAGAGGGAGGCGTGATGCCTCCCTCTCTCTCTTATCTTGAACTATCGGAGATGGCGGTGGTTTGGCTGCCCCCATCTGCTGTGCGCTGTCAGGCAGCAGCCAGTGACCCACCGAGGAAGGCATAGGCGAAACCAAAATAGATCAGCACGCCCAACAGATCCATGATCGAGGTGAGCATGGGGGAGCTGAGGGTTGCCGGATCAGTCCCCATCTTCCGTGCGGCAAACGGCAGGACCAGACCAAGCAGGCTGCCAACCACAGTCACCGTCATGGCAGAGAGGCTGACAATCATGACGATGTCCCAGCCGATGCTCTTGCTCCAGAATGCCATCACCCCTTCCAGCAGGGCGACACCCAGCCCCAGAGCCATTGCGACGGGCAGATCGCGCCGCAGCACGAAAAAGAAGTCACGCATGCTCAGCTTGATCTGACCCATGCCCATTGCCCGGATCACCAAGGTGGCCGACTGGCTGCCCGAGTTGCCCCCCATGTCGATAATAGGGGCAATAAAGGCTGCGAGGATCAGTACTTCGCTGATGAGTTCTTCCTGAGCGGCGACCAGATTGCTGGTCAGTATGCCGAATACGGTCAAGACCGCCAGCCAGAAGAATCGGGCGCTGAACATGTTAAAGGTGCTGGATGCGCGAAGATCAAGTTCGGGACCTCCCAGCGCAGCCGTACCACCGAAGCGGGCAATCCGGTTGGCATCTTCCTCTTCGGCAACATCCATTGCATCATCCACGGTCACCATGCCGAGCAACTGCTGATCCTGATTCAATACGGGGAGGGCCAGCAGGTTGTAACGGGCGATCATCTCCGCGGCTTCGCCTTTGGGGGCATCGGCCTGAATACTCACCAGCTCGCGCTGCATAATGGCCGAGATGGGGGTTTTGCTGTCGGCGAGAAACAGTTCGCGCAGGGAGACAACCCCGATGAGGCGGCGCATTTCATCCACGACATACAGGGTATAAATACTCTCCCTGTCGGCAGCAGTGCTGCGCAGCCGTTGCAGCCCCTCTCCCACAGTGATGTCAGCCGTCAGGCTGGCACAATCCGAGCTCATGATGGAGCCGACGAGGTTTTCCGGGTAAGAGGCCAACCGTTGCGTATCCTCACGTTCTTCATCTGTCATCGCATCGAGCAGGGTCTGGCGCAAGGCTGCGGGCAGACGATTGTAGAGATCGGCTCTGTCATCGGGGGATAGGCGGGTACACAACTCCTCCAATTGGGGCTTGGCCATGGAACGTACCAGGCTGGCCTGAATATCGCTGGGCAGATGGCGGAAGATGCGTGCGGCACGCAATGCAGGAACCAGATTGAGAAAGGTATGAATATGTTTATCTGTCAGGCGGTTTATCGCTTGTGCCAGATCGACCTCATGAATATTCAGGCTGAGGCTCTGGATCCCCATACGATCCTTGTTTTGCAGCAGTACATACAGTTGTTGGTGAATATCTTGGTATTGCATTTATATATCCTTTAATACATCAGCCTGGAAAATAGAAAATAGAATTCCGACTGACATCACATCAGCAAAAATAGATAAGGAAATAACGCCCGAAAATTAATCCGGACTAGTCGCCGATACCGGCTCCAGGGTCAGGGTCCATGACACACCTCCTGATTGATGTAAAGAATCGTCATATGCTTACCCGTCAATAGCCACGCATGGGGAATGAACAGGTGTTGCACTCGGCACAAGTAAATGAAGGTGGAGCGGATCGCGGGACGGTCGTCGCCCGGCTAGCGGCTGTTGCCATCTCCCATGCCACCTTGTCAAAAGCCTTGTGGCTACTGACCTGCAGCGATAGAGGTTCGCCATCGTTGACGCACGCCAGAGGCGGAAAAACATGGCGTGATGAGGTAACAGTGGTAATGACATGGTGACCCTGATATCAGGAGAAGACCCATGCAGGCATTATTTACGCATCCAGTCTGTAGCATTGGATGGCGTCAGTAACAGACATCGAGTGAATACAGGGAAGGAATTGCACTCAGGTGCAAATAAACCGCTCTCCGCATAGTGCGAGATAGCGGCAGAACAATCTGCGGGGATCTCGCGACTCAGGTATTGGCTGACGAGCTCAACAACCTACTGTCATCTGATGAATTGCCCACTGATGGTCTCCGTTATTAATCAATGCTGCGATGCTACTGGAATGGTTCTTATTGGTAAATAATTAATCCACCGCCAGAAACATTTAGAAACATCTTTATTGATATTTTGGTAATTGAACGACAGGAATGTCGCGTATTCAGCCATATCGCATGCGTGATCGGTATTATTTACGCTGCTTTGTAGCCGAACCTGATGGTGTAATGCGTGTAACAATCTCCACCAACAGAATGACGCATAGGGTATGCCGATACCTGGCAGACCCATCGCCAGCACCCTGATCCGGTTGGTGGTGAGGTGCCCCCCTTCCTATTCACATTGTCAGGGTCGCTGCTCGCAGAATCGGGATCCGCCTTATTGAGTGGATCCTGATGAGGGATCCTCCTCACAACTCCCGCCAATTCCTGCTGTACAAATGTTATCCCGCTCACACTATTGCTGAAACGGTTTAGTTGTCATATTGAGTTAGCTAAATTGGTTTAGCTATGCTCTGGCTGTCGATAACAACAGCGCCCGTCCGGGCCACAGATGACAGGTGAGGAAGATGATGATGTTCAAGAGCAAGTTGGCGCTGGCGGTAGCGCTGGGATTGGGGATGAGCAGCCCGCTGTGGGCGGCGCAGGCGAGTATTGCAGGTGAGAGTGTCGAGGCCAGATTGGCGGCGCTGGAGGCGCGGGTACAGGCAGCCGAAGCGAGAGCCGAGGCGGCAGAGAGCCGTGCCAGTCAGGCGGAAGTGAAGGCGAGCGCGGCGAGTGAGCAGGCGCAGGCGGCCGACAACCGCAGCCAGAAGATGGATGAGAAGACAGCAGGTGCCCAGGGCTTCGAGTTTCACGGCTACGCCCGCTCGGGCCTGTTGGTCAACGGCAATGGCAACGGCGGGCGCGGCGGCCCCTACATCACGCCAGCCGGTTCGGTGGGCGGGGCCGTCGGTCGCCTTGGCAATGAGGATGACACCTATATGGAGGCCAACCTGCTGAAAACCCAGACCTTCGAGGATGGCAGCTGGGCCCGCTACAAGCTGATGCTGGCAGACGGGGTGGAGACCAGCAACGACTGGACCGCCAGCGATTCGAGCCTCAATACCCGTCAGGTGTTTGCCGAGATCGGCAATCTGGCGAGCTTCGACGGCCCCTTCAAGAATGCGGTGCTGTGGGCGGGCAAGCGCTTTGATCGCGACAACTTTGACATCCACTGGCTCGATTCCGACGTGGTGTTCCTGGCCGGTACCGGCGGCGGTGTCTACGACGTGCAGCTGGCCGATAGCTGGAAGGCCAACTTCTCTCTCTATGGCCGCGATTACGGCGACATCAGCGCCAGCGGTCTCTCCGATATCGAGAGCTACATCCTCACCATGAACAACCGCGTCGGTAACTGGCAGTGGATGGTGAACGGTCTCTCGGCAAAGGACAATGACGCCCGCATCAATGACAAGGGGGCGGGCAGCGAGGCGGCGGACAAGGGGGCACACACCCTGCTGGCCTACCACGGCGAGAGCTTCTTTGGCCTCAACCCCGGTTTTGCCAAGGCGGCGGTGCTGTACGGTCATGGGCTGGGGGCCGAGGTCAAGGGGCTGGGCTCTGACAGCGAGCTGTTGCCGGACGCCGATTCGGTGCGGGTCGCCGTGTTTGGCGCTACCGATCTTAATCCGCGCTGGCGTTTTGCCCCGGCCCTGCTGGCCGAGCAGAGTCAGGATCGCTACGTGAAAGGGGACGAGTACCGCTGGCTCACCTTCAATACCCGGGTGGCGCAGGTGCTGAGCCAGAACGTCGAGCTGGTCTACGAGGCGGCCTGGCAGTACATGGATCTCGATCCCAAGGGCTACAAGGGACGCCAGGCGGTGAACGGCAACTTCACCAAGCTCACCTTCGCCCCCACCTTCAAGGCGCAAACCGCCGGTTTCTTCGAACGTCCCGAGCTTAGGGTGTTCGCCAGCTGGATGGACTGGTCCTCCGAGCTCGACAACTACGCCAGCGACGATGCCATGGGCCAGAGCAACTTCACCGCCGGTGGCGAGTGGAACTTTGGTGTGCAGATGGAAACCTGGTTCTAGTTCGTTATCCCGATCACAAAAATGGCAACCGGTGCCGAGATCTGCTGGTTGGCTAAAACGGTTTAGCTGATAATGCCAGCCAACAGAACAGAGTTCGGGTTTGACCGTGGATCCGATGCAGCAGTGGAGTAGCAAGGTGACGAATCGAGTGTGGGTAATGGGGGATGCGGTGGTGGACTTGATCCCGGAAGGGGCGTTGCACTACCTCAAGTGTCCGGGTGGCGCGCCCGCCAATGTGGCGGTTGGTGTGGTACGGCTGGGTGGCGATGCGGCCTTTATCGGCCGGGTCGGTGCCGATCCGTTCGGCCGCTTTATGGCCGACACCCTGAGCGGGGAGGGGGTGGATGTGGCCGCGCTGCGGCTCGATCCAGACCATCGCACCTCTACCGTGCTGGTGGCACTGGATGATGAGGGGGAGCGCAGCTTCACCTTTATGGTGCGCCCCAGTGCCGACCAGTTCCTCACCCCAAATGAGTTGCCCCGCTTCGATGCCGGTCAGTGGCTGCTCACCTGCTCCATCGCGCTCGCCAACGAGCCGGTACGCACCAGCTGCCTGCAGGCCATGGCGGCTATCAAGGCGGCAGGAGGGCGGGTCTGTTTCGACCCCAACCTGCGCCCCGAGGTGTGGGGCAACCCCGCCGAGATGCTGCCGCTGGTGCGTCAGGCCATTGCACAGGCGGATGTGGTCAAGCTATCCATCGAGGAGCTGCAACTGCTGAGCGGTGAGGATGATCTGGCCGCCGGGCTCGCCACTCTCTCTGGCCCGGCGCTGGTGCTGGTGACCAGAGGGGCGGCCGGTATGGTGGCGCGTCTGGGTGGCGAGCTGCTGGAGTGGGTGGGGCAGAAAGTGACGCCCATCGACACCACGGGGGCGGGGGATGCCTTCGTCGCCGGTCTGCTGGCGGCCCTGGCCGGGCGTTCGTCGCTGCCGACGCTGGCCGAGTTGCCCGCCATTCTGGCTCAGGCTCACGGCTGCGGGGCGCTCGCCACCACCGCCAAGGGGGCGATGACGGCGCTGCCGACCCGCTCCGAACTGGATGCCTTTTTGCGATCAAGCGCAGATGGCTGTTGAGCTGAGGCTAGAAGCCCGGCTCGACAGCCCCTACTCTCATGTGACAAGGGCCCGCCAGCGTGGCGGGTCATAAGAGGAAGAATATGAATATCAGTGCGATAGCCAAGGATCTGGTGCCCCTGCTGGGGGGCAAGGAGAACATCGTCAGCGCTGCCCACTGCGCCACCCGGTTGCGGCTGGTGCTGGCCGATGACAGCAAGGTAAACAAGGCCGCCATCGACAAGCTGGAGGGGGTCAAGGGGTGCTTTAGCAACGCGGGCCAAATTCAGGTGATCTTCGGCACCGGTCTGGTCAACAAGGTGTATGCCGAGTTTGTGGCGCAGACCGGTACCGGCACCGCCAGCAAGGCGGAGCTGACCGACATGGCGGCGGCCAAGCTCAACGTGGCCCAGCGGTTGGCGCGAACCCTCTCCAACATCTTCGTGCCGATCATTCCGGCCATCGTCGCCTCGGGCCTGCTGATGGGGCTGCTCGGCATGGTGCGCACCTACGGTTGGGTCAATGCCGACAGCGCCCTGTTTGTGATGCTCGACATGTTCAGCTCGGCGGCCTTTATCATACTGCCGATCCTCATCGGCTTTACGGCGGCGCGGGAGTTTGGCGGCAATCCGTATCTCGGGGCGACCCTCGGTGGCATCCTCACCCACCCGGCGCTGACCAACGCCTGGGGCGTGGCCGGTGGCTTCAAGACCATGGACTTCTTCGGGCTGGATGTTGCGATGATCGGCTATCAGGGCACCGTCTTCCCGGTGCTCTTGGCGGTCTGGTTTATGTCCCATCTGGAGAAACAGCTGCGCAAGCGCATTCCGGATGCGCTGGATCTGATCCTCACCCCGTTTTTGACCGTCATCATCACCGGTTTCGTGGCACTGCTCTTTATCGGCCCGGCGGGTCGGGTATTGGGGGATGGCATCTCGTTCGGTCTGAGCGCCCTCTATGAGCAGGCGGGCTGGCTGGCGGGGCTGGTATTTGGCGGCACTTACTCGCTTATCGTCATCACCGGCATCCACCACAGCTTCCACGCCATCGAGGCGGGGCTGCTGGCGAATCCGCAAATTGGCGTCAACTTCCTGCTGCCCATCTGGGCTATGGCCAACGTGGCGCAGGGCGGGGCTTGCCTCGCGGTCTACTTCAAGACTCGCGATGTGAAGATCAAGGCCATTACCGTGCCGGCGGCCATGTCCTGCCTGCTGGGTATCACGGAAGCGGCGATCTTCGGGGTGAACCTGCGTTACATCAAACCCTTCCTCGCCGGTCTGTTTGGCGGGGCCTGCGGCGGTGCCTACGTGGTGGCGGCCAAGGTGGGGATGACGGCGGTGGGGCTGACCGGTATTCCCGGCATGGCCATCGTCCAGCCCATGAGCCTTATTCATTACATCATCGGGCTGGTGATCGCCTTTGGTGCCGCCTTCGCAGCTTCCTACCTGCTCAAGTACAAGGTGGAGTGATGAAGGAAAGCGATCTTCTCAACCAGATTGTCCGGTCGCTGCTGGCCGGACAGCTCAAGGCGGCGGCCGATCCCCATCGGCCGCGCTGGCACCTGGCAGCCCCGGTGGGGCTGCTCAACGATCCCAACGGCTTCATCGAGCACGGCGGGCGCTACCACCTCTTCTACCAGTGGAACCCGCTCGGTTGCGAGCACCGCAACAAGGGCTGGGGCCATGTCACTTCCACCGATCTGCTGCATTGGCAGCACGAGCCGGTGGCGCTGTTGCCCACCGAGGACTATGAGAGCCACGGCTGCTATTCGGGCTCTGCGGTGAGCGACGAGCAGGGGCATCTGACCCTTATCTACACCGGCAATGTCAAATACCCGGATGGCAGCCGCACCGCCTATCAGTGTCTGGCCCGCGCCGACGGTGAGGGTAGTTTTGCCAAGCTGGGGCCTGTGCTGGATCTGCCCGAAGGCTACAGCGGCCACGTGCGCGACCCCAAGGTGTGGCATGACGGCCAGCAGTGGCTGATGGTGCTGGGGGCCCGCACCCTGGATGACAAGGGCGAAGTGCTGCTCTATCGCGGCGACACCCTGCAAAGCTGGCAGCGGGTGGGCCCCATCGCCGGTAGCGGGCGAGGGGGGCTGGGTGAGTTTGGCTATATGTGGGAGTGCCCGGATCTCTTCCCGCTGGGGGAGCGCTATGTGCTGATCAGCTGCCCGCAGGGGATTGCCCCACAGGGAGAGGATTATCTCAACCTCTACCAGTGCGGCTGGCTGGCGGGTGACTTCGACGGCGAGCGCTTCGAGCACGGGGCTTTCCACGAGCTGGATCGGGGCTTCGAGTTCTATGCGCCGCAAACCACCCGAGACAGTCAGGGGCGCCGCCTCTTGTTTGGTTGGCTGGGGCTGCCGGAGGAGAACGAGATGAGCCAGCCCACAGTCGCTTACGGCTGGATCCACCAGATGAGCTGCCCGCGGGAGCTGTTCTGGCAGGATGAGTGGCTCTGCCAGCGGCCGGTGGCCGAGCTCGCGGCATTGAAGGGAGAGTTGACCCGTTTCGAGGGGACGCTTGGCGAGTTTCCGGGGCTGGCCATCGACTCGGCCTGGCTCGATATGGAGCTCTGCGGTGAGGGGAGTCTCTGGTTCGGCGCCGTGGCCGAGCTGGTGTGGCAGCCGGGGCGCCTCATCTTGCGGCGCCAGAACTGGCAGAGCGGAGCGTGGGAGACCCGCAGCAGCCCATGGGCTGGCGGGCGGATCACCGTGCTGTGCGATCGCTCCAGTCTGGAGTGTTTCATCGATGAGGGTCGTCACAGCCTGTCGGTGCGCTACTTCCCCGGGGAAAAGCCGCAACTTTCATCAGGTAACGGCGATGATGGCTGCAAAATTTGCCTCAATCACTGGCCGCTGTCGGCGTGCCTAGTACAATAGCCCGGTTCTAGTCAGCCGGGAGGCCAGGTGGAGAAGAAGAAACGGATCACGATTGCCCAGATCGCCGAACTGGCGGGGGTGTCCAAGGCGACCGCCAGTCTGGTGCTCAACGGGAAGAGTGCGGAGTACCGCATTGCCGACGATACCCGCAAGCGCATTCAGGCGGTGGCGGAGGAGTGTCACTACCTGCCGAGCTTTCATGCCCGCTCCCTGCGCGAGACCCGCAGCTACACCTGGGGGTTGGTGATCCCCGATCTCACCAACTTCGGTTTTGCCCGCATCGCCCGCGCCCTCGAGGCCCACTGCCGAGAGGCGGGCATCCAGTTGCTGATCGCCTGCTCCGAAGATGATCCCGCCCTCGAGCAGCGGGTGGTGGACAACCTCATCAGCCGTCAGGTGGATGGGCTGATTGTCGCCTCCAGCGGCCACAGCGATGATATCTATGCCCGCATTCACGACCGCCTGCCGGTAGTACAGCTCGACCGCCATATTGGCGAGTCGCGCCTGCCCATGGTGATCTCCGATGCCTGCAAGGCGACAGCCGAGCTGGTGCGGGACATGGCCAGCGAGTGCGGCGAGCAGATCTACTACTTCGGTGGCCTGCTGGATCTCTCCCCTAGTCGTCACCGGCTGGCGGGCTATGAGCTGGGGCTCCATCGCGCCGGTTTTGAAGCCGATGCCGCCCGGGTGCGCCATCGCGACTACCAGCCGAGCTCCGGTTATCAGCTGATGGCTGAGCTGGTGGCCGAGCTGGGAGCGCCCCCCAAGGGGCTCTTTACCGCCTCCTTTACCCTGCTGGAAGGGGTACTGCGCTACCTCAACGAGGCGGGGTTGATGGAGACAGGGATGCGGCTGTGCACCTTCGACGATCACGACCTGCTCGACTGCATTCCCATGCGAATCGACTCGGTGGCGCAGGATTGTCCGGCGCTGGCCCTCGCCGCTTTCGAGCTGATGCAGCAACTGATTGCGGGCAATCCCCCGGCGCAGACTGCCCAGGTGATCACCCCCAGGGTGCGCTGGCGCAGCCGCCGCTAGCCACTCTTCGCCCATCCCATATGAGAAAGCCCCGCCATTGCTGGCGGGGCTTTTTGCCGTTGGTGGATGGAGCCATGACTCTGATCGACAACTCAATCCGTGGTGCTGGCGCGCCAGAATATCTGCTTGATATGGGGATGAATGCCGAGTTTCACCATCAGGGCGTCGAGCTCGTCACCATCGATGGAGGTAGCCAGCAGCACCGCCGAGATCTCCAGATCCCTCTCGCCAAACGGCTCGATGTCGAGCTCGCTCATGGGATAGTTGGCCTGCTCCAGCATCTCCTCGAGCCAGTGCAGCACCTCCTTCTGATGCTCGCGCGGGGTCAGGGCTGTCACCTTGTAGGTAACTTCTGTGTCCAGATTGTCTACCGGGCGACGGTTGATCTGGTTGACCAGCGGTCTCAGCAGGGTGTTGGCGGCCAGCACGAACAGGGCGCCCAGAATGGCCTCCATGGCGAGCCCGGCGCCACAGGCGGCGCCGACCGCAGCGACACCCCACAGGGTGGCGGCGGTGTTGATGCCACGGATATTGCCCGACTCGCGCATGATGACGCCAGCGCCGAGAAAGCCGATGCCGGAGACAATATAGGCCACCACATGGACCACGTTGTAGTTGCCGCCGTGCAGGTCATAGATTCGCTGGGCCAGGCTGACGAACAGGGCGGCTCCCACGGCGACCAGCACGTTGGTGCGCAGGCCCGCGGTACGTTGGCGGTACTGGCGCTCCAGCCCGACCAGACTGCCGAGCACAAAGGCGAGCAGCAGGCTAGCCAGAGTGTCGAGCAGTGAGAGCATGTCTAGTTGTTGCCACATCTTCATGGCGTACTCCTTCTTATGAAAGCTGGCTTGGCACAATCCATGATGAAACGCCGGGTGGCGGATGGATCAGAGGGGGATTGAGCGGATGGCCAGCAGAAAAACGCAGCGTCCCGGGTTTAGCTTCCGGGGCGCGAGCATCATCAGATGCCCTGACGCTCGGAGAGGACGCAACAAGTGGGGCCAGCGTGGCTGGCCCCCTGAACGGTCGTTAGTGCAGCAGGATGTGCGTCAGTTGAGTTCGGGAGCCGTGTCGATGCGCGGACGCAGCTCCCAGCGCACCGGATGCGCTACTCCGACCTGATGAACAAACTGCACCAGATAGCGGCGCTGGGGTGGAGTGCAGTGCACATTGAGCACCAGCTCTCGCCCGCCGCTGCGACCCGGTTTCATCGATTGCATCGGTTGCAGTCCGGCCGGTTGCAGGGTGTGGCTCACCATATCCAGCACTTGCTCCATATCGGCGCGATCCTCGCAACGGATCTGCAGCCTATAGTGGTGCTGGCGCGGTTTGCCGCCCAGCCAGCGTGGCAATATGCCGCGCCCCAGCTTGCTCAGCAGGGGGTGAGCCCGGGGTGCAACAGAACCTGTTGCGACCACGCGATCCGCAGCCGGTTTGATTGAGATAAAACGCATAGCAGCCTCCTTGTGGGAAGCAGAAACTATGCAGGCAAGGTGTCATGGCAAAGCCAGATCACCTGACGTCAAGTGTGAAAAAAGAGAAGAGGGGAGTGGATTTCCGCTTCTCGCAGGGTTGCGAGCATGCGGCAGAGAAAGACCTGCGGCTAGCTCGCGACCTTGGTACCGACGATGAGGGTCGGTCTACAACTGTCACTTGATGAGTTGCCCACTGATGGTCTCCGCTGTGTTAAGAACGGCAAAATGGTACTCATCCAGAGCGGTGAGGTAAAGCCTTATCGACCTTCCAGCAACATTTAGATACAAGTTTGTCAATAATGGGGCCGACTGGCTACCTCCATAAGCATCAGGGAGCGACGATAGCCATCGCCGCGCGATGACGCCCCGCTAGCAGGACCGCCCCTGTCTTGCGCGACCTGTTACTTCAGCCCCAGGCGCTTGAGGAGCATGGCGGCCGGGCAGAAACCGGTGAATGCGCTCTGGATCAGGTTGACCCCGACAAAGGCACTCAACCAGACAAAGCCCGGATGAACCCAGGTGGTAAGGATAAGCGAGAGCAGCAACATGCAACCCGCGACGATTCTGACTCCGTTATCTACTGTCATGGTCTTTCTCCTTATCTACTTTAGATATTGCTAATTTAGTGTTGTTTTATACAATAGAACAAATATCAGCAATTGCTAATTTACTCTTATGAGCCAATTCGACGAGATGAACAGACATGCGACAGCCGCCGCCTCCCTGCTCAAGGCGTTGGCTCATCCCGAACGCCTGATGGTGCTCTGCCAGCTGGTGGAGGGGGAGAAGGGGGTCGGGGAGCTGCTGGCCCATAGCCAACTCGGGCAGTCGGCGTTTTCCCAGCAGTTGTCGGTGCTCAAGCGCTACGGCCTGATCCGTTCGCGCAAGGTCTCCCAGCAGATCTACTACTCGCTGGTGAGCGAGGCGGCTGCCGATGTGCTGGGGGCGCTGCAAACCCATTTTTGTCACTCAGAAAATAAGGAATCTTGATGATGGAAAGCCAATGGCTGCTCTCTTTGGGCGGTGGCATGCTGGCGGGGCTGTCGGCCCTGATCCTGATGTTGTTCAACGGCCGGGTTGCCGGGATCAGCGGCATTCTGGCCGGTGCGCTGCAACACCGTACGCCGTGGCGGGTGCTATTTCTGCTGGGGCTCGGGGCGGGCGCCTGGTTGGCGCTGACTCTGGGTTGGTCCACCATGCCCGCATTCACCACCTTGCCCGGCTGGCCTGTAGTGCTGCTGGCCGGTCTGCTGGTCGGCATCGGTACCCGTCTTGGCAATGGCTGCACCAGCGGCCACGGCATCTGCGGTATGGGGCGGCTCTCCCTGCGCTCCATCGTCGCCACCCTGACCTTTATGGCGGCAGGCTTTATCACCGTCTTCGTCACTCATCATCTGCTGTAAGGGGCTGATTGCCATGAAGTTGCTGACAAGTTTGTTTGCGGGTGTGTTGTTCGGACTGGGGATGGCCATCTCCGGCATGATGGATCCCGCCCGGGTCACCGGTTTTCTCGATCTGGCCGGGGCCTGGGATCCCAGCCTCGTCTTCGTGATGGGGGGCGCCCTGCTGGTCTTTATGCCGGGTTACTTCCTGCTGGTGAAACCCCGCCGCCAGAGTGTGCTGGGGGAGCCCATCGTCGCCGTACCGGCCCCCAGGCTGGATCGCCGGCTGATCGGCGGGGCGGCGCTGTTTGGCATCGGCTGGGGATTGGTGGGTATCTGCCCGGGGCCTGCTCTGAGTCTCATTTCCAGCGGGCAGCCCATGATAATGTTGTTTATAGCGGCCATGGTGGCCGGGATCTTGCTGTTTGACAAAGGACTGGCCAGGGTGCTGACCAAGGCGCCAGCTCGGGGAGTGGATAAGGTGCGCCAGTCCCATACCGCCTGATCCCGTGAAGTGACAGATTACGCCAGGGAAGGAGAGTAATGATGGAAAAGATCCGGTTGCTGGGGATCACCTTGTTGGTGATGACATCGCAGGCCATGACATCCCCCCTGGCCTTTGCCGCGGACGGGGAGCCTATTGCCCCACTGACAGTGCCCCTGTTGACAGTGGCGCCACAGGCGGTGACCGACTGGCTGACGCTGGATGGCACCGTCAGTGCCATCAACCAGGGGACGGTGGCGGCCCAGACCAGCGGCCGGGTCTCCCGCATGCTGGTGGATGTGAACGATCAGGTGCAGGCGGGACAGCCGCTGCTGGAGATCAGCGGCAAGGAGCAGTTTGCCGCCGTCACGGGTGCCGAGGCGCGACTGGCCAGAGCCAAGGCCCAGCAGGTGGAGGCAGAGCGCCAGCTCGCCCGCTTTCAGGCGCTGATTGCCAAAGGGGTGATCACCCGCGCCCAGCTCGACAATGCCCAGGCGACTGATCGCGCCGCCCGCGCCGAGGTCAATGCGGCCGATGCGGCCCTCACTCAGGCCCGCGAGGCCTACGGTTATACCCGTATTCTGGCCCCTTACGCCGGAGTGGTGACCAAACGGCTGGTAGAGCTGGGGGAGACTGTCGCCCCCGGCACCCCTCTGCTCTCCGGCTTCTCCCTAGACACACTGCGGGTGGAGGTGGAATTGCCCCAATCCGCCCTGACGCTCGCTCGGTCACCTGCTGATGTGCAGGTGCTGCTGCCGGATGGCAAGTCTGTTATCCCGGTCAAATTGACCCGCTTCAACTATGCCGACAGCCAGAGCCACGCCTTCAGGTTGCGCCTCGACTTGCCGCCGCAAACCACCGGGGTATTGCCCGGCATGTGGCTCAAGGTGCAGCTCAAGCAGGGTGAACGTCAGGTGTTGCAGGTGCCGGATCGCGCCCTGCTGCGGCAAGGGGAGTTCAACGGTGTCTATCTGCAACAGCCCGCTGGCTGGGCCCTGACGCCGGTGCGGGTAGGCCATTGCTTTGAAGGGCAGTGCGAGATCCTGGCCGGTCTGCAAGCCGGTGACAAGCTGGCCCCCGATGGCTGGGCGCAGCAGCAGGAGATGGCCCATGAGTAGCGAACTGAACAGCAACAAGGAGAGGCTGGGGCCTGCCGGTCGGCTGGCTGCGCTGTTTCAGGGCTCGGCCATCACTCCGCTGCTGGCACTGGTGGGGCTGCTGCTCGGCCTGTTTGCAGTGCTGGTGACTCCCAAGGAGGAGGAGCCGCAGATCGATGTCACCTTCGCCGATGTCTACATTCCCTTCCCGGGGGCCAGCCCGGCTGAAGTGGCCTCTCTCGTCACCACCCCTGCCGAGCAGGTGGTTTCCCAGATAAAGGGAATTGATACCCTCTACTCTTTTTCCCAACCCGATGGCGCCCTGCTGGTGGTGGTATTCAAGGTAGGGGTGAGCCGCGAACAGGCCATCGTCGATCTCAACAACCAGCTCGACTCCAACCGCGACTGGTTGCCACAGGGGATCGGAGTCGGTCAGCCGCTGGTGAAACCCCGGGGGATCGATGATGTCCCTATCGTCAGTTTGACCTTATGGAGCAAAGAGGGGAGCAAGCAACTGGGGGCTCCCGAGTTGACCCAGGTCGCCCATGAGCTGGAGACCGAACTCAAGCGCATTCCCGGTACCCGCGATATTTACACGCTGGGCAGCCAGAGCGCCGTGTTGCGGGTGATGCCGGATCCGGCGGCCCTCAGCGCCCACGGCATCAGCTGGGGCGATCTGAGCCAGCGACTTGCGGCCGCCAATCAGGTGGGCCCGACACAGGCCATCGAGCAAGATAACCGGGAGATCAAGGTGCAGGTCGGGCAGTTCCTGCAAAGTGAGCAGGAGGCTAGAGAACTGGTGGTGGGGCTGCACGACGGCAAGCCGGTCTATCTGGGAGAGGTGGCCAAGGTCTCTCTGGGTCAGGAGACTCCGACCAAGCGCAGCTGGATGGGGCTGGGGCAGGCCAGTTATCCGGCGGTGACCCTGGCCATCGGCAAACAGCCGGGCCAGAACGCGGTTGATGTGGCCAAGCGGGTGGAGGCGCGGGTCGAGAGTTTGCAGAACCGACTGATCCCTGCCGGGGTCAAGGTGACGGTGACCCGGGACTACGGCGTTACCGCCGAGACCAAATCCAACACCCTGATCGGCAAGCTGATTTTTGCCACCACGGCGGTGGTGCTGCTGGTACTGGTGAGCATGGGTTGGCGCGAGGCGCTGGTAGTTGGCGTTGCCATCGTCATCACCCTGGCGCTGACCCTGTTTGCCAGCTGGGCCTGGGGCTTTACCCTCAACCGGGTGTCGCTGTTTGCGCTGATCTTCTCCATCGGCATTCTGGTGGATGACGCCATTGTGGTGGTGGAGAACATCCACCGCCATCGCGGTTTGGGCAAGGGGGCGCTCAAGGATCTGATTCCGGGGGCGGTGGACGAGGTGGGGGGGCCGACCATACTGGCGACCCTGACCGTCATCGCGGCCCTGTTGCCGATGGCCTTTGTCAGTGGCCTGATGGGCCCCTACATGAGCCCCATCCCCATCAATGCCAGCATGGGGATGCTTATCTCCCTGCTGGTGGCCTTTATCTTCTCCCCCTGGCTGGCGAGCCATTTGCTCAAGGATTCGGCGCACGGTGCCCACGGCGAGGCCAAGGCGGGTCTTTTTCACCGGCTGATGACCCCTTTCCTGATCGGTGATGGCGCCAAGCGCGCCAGACGCAAGCTCTGGCTGGCGGTGTTGCTGCTGGTCGGGGCGGCTACCGCCATGCCGTTGGTGCAGTGGGTGGTGCTCAAGATGCTCCCCTTTGACAACAAGTCGGAATTTCAGCTGGTGCTCGATATGCCGGAGGGGGCGACCCTGGAGCAGACCGAGCGCACCCTGCTGGCGGTCGGGCGGGAGCTTGCCAAGGTGCCCGAGGTGAAGGATTACCAGATCTATGCCGGTACCGCGGCCCCCATCAACTTCAACGGGTTGGTGCGTCACTACTTTATCCGCAGCGGCGCCAACGTGGGGGATATTCAGGTCAATCTGGTGGACAAGCATGAGCGGGATCGCAGCAGTCACCAGATTGCCCAGTCGGTTCGGGAGCCGCTGCAGGCCATCGCCAGTGCGGCAGGGGGTAACCTGAAAGTCGTTGAGGTGCCGCCCGGCCCGCCGGTCTGGTCCCCCATCGTTGCCGAGATCTATGGCCCGACTCAGGCCGCCCGCGAAGCGGCGGCGCGCGCCGTACAGGCCCGTTTTGTGGCCACGGCGGATCTGGTGGATGTGGATATCTATCTGACCGACCCGCAGCCCAAGTGGCGGCTGGTGGTGGATCGCAGCAAGGCGACCCTGCTCGGGGTCGATCTCGGGGATCTGGTGAATACCCTCAATGGCGGGGTGGGTTATCAGGATGCCAGCTGGCTGCAGGGGCACGGCGCCAAGTATCCGGTGCCGATCCGCATCGAACTGGCTCCCGGTGACAAACGGGAGCTGGCGGGTGTGCTGGCCCTCAAGGTGCGCAGCCAGAGCGATCAGCTGGTGCGGGTCTCCGAGCTGGTGAGTCGCCGTGATGAGGTGGCCCCCAGCTATATCATGCACAAGAACATGCAGCCCATGGTGATGGTGGTGGCCGACATGGGTGGCCATACCGACAGCCCGCTCTACGGCATGTTTGCCGCCGGTGCCGACATCGACCTGCCCCAATATTACGTGCAGCAGCCCGACAAGCTGGGGGAGGTGGCGCTGTTGTGGGACGGGGAGTGGAAGATCACCTACGAGACCTTCCGCGACATGGGGATTGCCTACGGGGTGGGAATGATCCTCATCTACCTGCTGGTGGTGGCCCAGTTCCGCTCCTATCTGGTGCCACTCATCATCATGGCTCCCATTCCGCTCACCATCATAGGGGTGATGCCGGGCCACGCCCTGCTGGGAGCCCAGTTTACCGCTACCTCGATGATCGGGATGATCGCCCTGGCCGGGATCATCGTACGCAACAGCATCCTGCTGGTGGACTTTATCGAACAGCAGCGCAGCGCCGGAGTGGCGTTCGAGCAGGCGGTGATCGAAGCGGCGCAGGTGCGGGCCAAACCCATCATGCTGACGGCGCTGGCGGCGATGATCGGGGCTCTGTTTATCCTCGATGATCCCATCTTCAACGGACTGGCCATCAGCCTGATTTTCGGGATCCTGGTCTCCACTTTGCTCACCCTGGTGGTGATACCCTTGCTCTATTATGCCCTGCTCTCCCGACGCTCATGACGGGAGTCACTAGCGAAAGGATGCGCGATGAAGAGAGGTTGGTTGTGGTGGGGAAGTGGCGCCGTGGTAGCGGTGGCTGCGGCAGCATGGTGGTGGCGACCGCAGCCGACGCCGATCAGGCTGGCAGAGGTCGCGCGGGGGGATGTGCTGGTCACCGTGGTCAACACCCGGGCTGGCACCATCAAGTCGTGCCAGCGGGCCGGGCTCAGTCTGCCCGGTGGCGGCGTGGTGGAGCAGATCGCCGTCAAGGCCGGGGAGCGGGTGGCCCGGGGAGATCTGCTGCTGACCCTCTGGAGTGACGATATTCACGCCGATCTTGCCCGTGCCCGTGCCCAGCAGGCCCTTGGCAAGACCCAGCGCGAGGAGCGTTGCAGCGAGGCGGCCTACTACGAGCGGGAGGCCAACCGGCTGGCCACCTTACTGGCCAAAAACCTCACCTCCCGCACCCTCGCCGAGCAGGCCCAGAATCTGGCCGATACCCGCCGCTATGTCTGCCGCGCATCCCGCCAGCAGGAGCGGGTTGACGAGGCGCAGGTCGCCCAGGTGGAGGCACGCTTGAGCGAGCGCCGCTTGCTGGCGCCGTTTGCCGGAGTGGTGGCGGAGGTCAACAGCAAGCTGGGCGAATACATGACCCCCTCACCGCCCGGAGTGGCCATGCCCCCCGTTATCGATCTCATCGACGATCGCTGTCTGTATGTCTCAGCCCCCATCGATGAGGTGGATGCCGCCCGCCTCAAGGTGGGGCAGTCTGCCCGGGTACTGCTCGACGCCATGCCCGGGCGCGATTTTGCCGCCACCGTCACCCGCATCGCCCCCTATGTGAAGGAGCTGGAGAAGCAGGCCCGCACCGTCGAGGTGGAGGCATCGCTCACTGCCCTGCCCACCGATGTGCCCCTGCTTATCGGCTACAGCGCCGATCTTGAGGTCGAGGTGACCCGCGCCACCGATGTGCTGCGGGTAGCGGCCAGCAGCCGGGCCGACGATGGCAGCGTGCTGCGGCTGGAAGGGGATAAGCTGGTGCGGGTGGTACCCCGCTGGGGCGTGGAAAACTGGAACTGGATTGAGGTGGCCGAGGGGCTCGCTGCCGGTGATCGGCTGGCA
This sequence comes from Aeromonas sp. A600620, assembly GCF_029479985.1. NCBI lineage: Bacteria > Pseudomonadati > Pseudomonadota > Gammaproteobacteria > Aeromonadales > Aeromonadaceae > Aeromonas > Aeromonas sp. A600620. The sequence continues at coordinate 308,656 of NZ_JAAKXB010000003.1, forward strand.
GCCCAGCCCGGACAGATTGTCGGGGAGGGCCCTTTCAGCGCCGCCACGGAGCAGACGGATGAGTGATCTCATTCGCCTTGAGGCCGTCAGCCGACGTTTCACTCTGGGGGGGAGCGAGGTGGCTGCCCTCGACCGCGTATCCCTGCAGGTTGCCGAGGGGGAGTATCTGGCGGTGATGGGCCCCTCTGGCTCCGGCAAATCGACCCTGCTCAATGTGCTGGGGCTGCTGGATCGGCCAGACGAGGGGCGCTACTGGCTGGGAGGGGAGGACACCGCCACCCTGTCAGAGCCAGCGCTGGCCCAGCTGCGCGGCCATCGCATCGGTTTCGTGTTCCAGTCGTTTCACCTTATCTCCCGCCTCACCGCCCGTGAAAACGTCGAGCTGCCGCTGATGTTGTGCGGGATCGCCCCCGCCGAGCGCCATCGTCGCAGCCAACGACTGCTGGGGGAGCTGGGGCTGGAGAACCGGGCCGGACACCGCCCTGCCGAGCTCTCCGGCGGTCAGCGTCAGCGGGTGGCCATCGCCCGGGCCATGGCGATGGCGCCGCGGCTGATCCTGGCCGACGAGCCCACCGGCAATCTCGACTCCCGTTCCGGGGAGGAGGTGATTACCCTGCTGGAGGGGCTCAACCGGGAGCAGGGGATCACGCTGGTGGTGGTGACTCACGACCCGCGCCTCGGTGAGCGGGCGGGCAGACGTATCCTGATGAACGATGGCCGTATCAACATTGATAGCGGCGGTAGCTGAATGCGGCGCCCCGATGTGATCCGCTTTGCCGCCGTGGCCTTGCTGCGTCAGCGTTCACGGGCGCTGGTCTTGATCCTGGCGGTGAGTCTGAGTGTCACCTCGGTGCTGCTGCTCACCGCGCTGGGGGAGGGGGCGAGGCGCTATGTGGCGGACCAGTTCAGCTCCCTTGGCAAGGATCTGCTGGTGATGTTCCCGGGCCGCAAGGAGACCACCGGCGGGCTGCCGCCGGTCACCGGCAACAGTCTGCGGCAGATCACCCTCGATGACATGCACTACCTTGGCCAGCACCAGCCAAACGTGCGGCTGGTGCCGCTGGTGATGGGCTTTGCCGAGGCCAAACAGGGGGCGCGGTTGCGTCAGACCATGCTGCTTGGCAGCAGCAACGGGCTGCGCGATACCCACGGGCTGGAGCTGCTCTCTGGCCGCTGGCTGCCGGGGGATGCCGCAGAGGATCGCCCGGCCGTTCTGCTCGGGGCCAAGGTGGCCCGTGAGCTGTTCGGTCAGGTCGATCCGGTCGGACAGTGGCTGCGTTTTGACAATCGCCGCTTTCGGGTGGTAGGGGTCTTCACCAGCCAGAGCAGCAATCTGGGGATGGACATGGCCGAAGCCGCGCTGATCCCGGTCGGTAGCGCCATGCGGCTGTTTAATACCGAGGGGCTGTTTCGGCTGCTGATCCAGCCGCTGGCGGGGCAAGCGGTGCCGCCGCTGGTCAAGCGACTGGAGCAGCTGATGCAGGGGCGCCACGGGGTGCTCGATGTGACCGTGGTGCGCCGTGACGCCATGCTGGCCACCTTCTCCACCATTCTCTCGACCCTCACCTTGGCGGTTGCCGGCATCGGCGCCATCAGCCTGCTGGTCTCCGGCATCATGATGATGAATCTGGCGCTGATCAGCACCCGCCAGCGCACTGGCGAGATCGGCCTGCTCAAGGCGCTGGGGGCCGACAGTTGCCAGATCCGCCAGCTGTTTTTGTGGGAGGCACTGCTGCTGAGCGGCAGTGGCGCGCTGTTTGGCACTGTGTTGGGCTATGCCCTGGTTGGCCTCGTCGGAGTGATTTGGCCCGGATTTCCGGCGGCGGTCCCTCTGCTCGCTACTTTCTGCACCATACCGGCGGCCCTGCTGACCGGGCTGTTTTTTAGCTGGTTGCCCGCCTCCCGGGCGGCACGGCAAGATCCGGTCAACAGCCTGCGCAGCGGGCAGTGGAGCGGTGGCTGATGCGCGCTGTCGATCTGCTGTTCTGGCTCTGGCGTGCCTTGCTGGCGGGGCGCAGTCGCAGTCTGCTGTCGGCGCTCGGCATTGCCATCGGGATCGCTTCGGTGACCCTGCTTACCGGCATCGGCGAGGGGCTCAGGCTCTATCTGCTCGACAGCTTCTCCCAATTTGGCACCCGGTTGATCGCCGTGACCCCGGGCAAGACCGAAACCGCAGGCGGCCCGCCCGGCATCCTCTCCAGCAGCCGTCCCCTGCTGCTGGAGGATGCCGATGCCCTCGCCAGATTGGCAGGGGTAGAGGCGGCGCTCCCTGTGGTGCAGGGGCAAGGGGAGGTGCGCAGCCGCGGATTGACCCGCAGCACCGCCATTCTGGGCACCGGTCTGGCTGCGCTCTCAGGCTGGCGGCTCACCCTGGAGCAGGGGCGTTTTCTGCCTGCGGATGACAGTGCCATGCCCCGCGCCTATGCGGTGCTGGGGGCCAAGGTGGCGGCTGAGCTGTTTCCCGGTGGCGATGCGCCGGGCAGTCTGCTGCGGGCCGGTGATCGCCGTTTTCGGGTGGCCGGGGTGCTGGCGCCCAAGGGGCAATTTCTCGGCTTTGATCTGGATGACATGATTTATCTGCCCGCCGCTCACGCCCAGGCGCTGTTCAACAAGGAGGGGCTGCAGGAGATCGACGTCATCTATCGCTCCGGACAGACGGAAGCCGATATCACCGCCCAGATCCGGCGGGTGCTGATCGCCCGCCACGGCGCCGAGGACTTCACCCTCACCTCCCAGCAGGACATGCTAGCCAGCCTCGACAAAATACTCTCCATCATCAAGCTGGCGGTTGGCGGGCTCGGCATTATCTCGCTGCTGATCGGGGCGGTCGGCATCTTCAGTATCATGAGCATCGCCCAGCAGGAGCGGATCCCCGAGGTAGGCTTGCTGATGGCGTTGGGCTGTCCGCGGCGGCGCATTCTATTGCTGTTCCTGCTCGAAGCCGTGGTGCTGGCGCTGCTGGGCGGAGCCATGGGACTGGCCCTGCTCGGCGGGCTCAAGCTGCTGCTCACTCTGCTGGCGGCCGGCTTGCCGCTCACCCTCCATCCTCTCTATCTACTGCTGGCGCTCGGTTGCAGCGCTCTGGTTGGTCTATTGGCCGGGGTTGCTCCTGCGCTACGAGCTGTGCGTCTCGATCCCGTGGTTGCCCTGCGCGGTGACTAGGTCGCCCCTTTCGCAAGAGGCGCGTTACGCTCGGGTCTTAGCAGAGGGGGACTAGGTGACCCCCTCTGCAACCGGCACGCTGCGCTCAGATCTGAACAGAGGAAAGTAGCGGCGATCCGCCTGACTCATGTGGCCGACCACCAGCTCCTGAATGATGAAGTTGAGCAGCTCGTCGTTGCCCAGTCTCCCCGCTTTGGCGGCGTGCAGCAGCTGGCCAGCCTTGTTGAGCAGGCGCTGGTGATCCTGACGGTGGCTGACGAGTTCCCGATAGTCGATCTCCGCCAGCATCTGCTCTTCAAAGGCGAAATGATGGCGGGCCATGTCGAACAGGCTCTCCAGACTCTCCAGAAACGGGGCCGGATCCTCGTGCTGATCTTTCATCCGCTCCAGCAGCCGGTTGGTCAATACGAAAAGCTGGCGATGCTCGGCATCGATGCGCGGGTGACCGCACTCGTGGCCGGGTTGCCACAGCAGGGCGCCCTGCTCGGGATCAAGGCCTTCGGTAAAGAGGCAGACCCGGCCGCGGCCGCGATTCTTAGCCTGATACATGGCCTGATCGGCGTGGTGCATCAGGGTTTTGGCATCCTCTCCGTGCTCGGGATAGAGCGCCAGCCCGATACTGCTGGAGATGAGCAATTCCTGCCCCTCCAGCTGAAACGGATGGCGCAGCTGCTGGTGCAGCTTGTCGGCCACCGCCAGCACTTCGTCGCCACTCTCCGGCAGCAAGATAACGAACTCGTCGCCCCCCAGCCGTGCCACCAGATCCTGTTTGCGCACGCAGTGGCTCATCCGCTCGGCCACCATATTGAGCAGAATATCCCCGGTCTCATGGCCGAAGGTGTCGTTGATCGGCTTGAAGTGATCGAGATCGATAAACATCAATGCCAGCGGACGGGGTGTCTCCTGCTCCATCAGCTCCTTGAGCCGTTGCTGCAGCAAGCGGCGATTGGGCAACCCGGTGAGGGGATCGTAGAAGGCGAGGCGGCGCATCATCTCCTCCCGTGCTGCCCGCTCGGTGATATCCCGGGTGACCCCGAGGATCGCCTCCGGCTGGGCATTGTGGTTGCCATGGAGGGTGGTGATGGTCTCGGTCGCCACCAGATGGCCATCCTTGTGGCGCAGTTGGGTGCGAATGACCCGGCGGGTCTGGTCATGCTCTCCCCGCTGCCATGCCTCCAGGGTGGCGGAGATCTCCTCACGCAGCAGTTGCCTTGAGGCATCCGGCAGCAGCTGTTTGAGGGGCAGGGCAAACAGCTCTGGAGCCTCGTAGCCGCTTAGAGGAGTGATGGCCGGGCTGACATAGCGAAAGCGCAAGCTGGCTGCATCCATGGTCCAGATCACATCGGCGCTGTTCTCCGCCACGAAGCGATAGTGCTGCTCGCTCTGGGCCAATTCACGGGTCAGCCGCTGGCGATCCCGCGCCTCCTGGCGCAGGCGCAGATAGAGGTGCAAGAAGATGCCGAGCAGGGTCATCAGGGTAAAGGTGATGAGCATGGCCACCGCCACGCTCTTGTCGAGCAGTTGCCGTTGCTGGCGCAGCCGCTCCTGAGCCGGGTCGTAGATAAAGCGGTCGAGGTTGGGCAATACAGTGAGCATGCCCGCCTCCAGATAGGTTTTGGCGATCTGCAGCCAGCGCTCCTGCTGCATGTAGCCAGGTTCGATAAGGTCGGGCTGCATCAGCTCTCTGGTTTCGCGAGCCTCGAACTCCAGCTGTTCACGGCCAGCCCCGGTCGGGTACTGCTCCATGATGAGGTTGATCATCTCTTCGGGGTGGTCCATCGCATAGCGCCACCCCTTGAGGCTGGCCTGCTGGAAGGCGTAGACCCGATCCTGTCGGGTGATCAGCTCCCGCTCGGAGGTAAACAGGTTGTCGCCGTAGAAGTCGAAGTCGATGGTGCGCGGACTGAAGACCCGATAGGGGATCCCTTTTTGTTGCAGATAGAAGGGCTCGGTAGTGCTGTAGGCGCTGATGGCATCCACCTTGCCCGCCAGCAGTGCCTCTATCCCCTGTTTGTAGGGGAGGGTGACCCAGTTGCGGCTGCGGGTCTGGTGAGAAAGGTAGGTCAGCAGCTCGTTGGAGCCAGGCTCCAGCATCAGTCGCTTGTTGGCCAGATCGGCCGGGTTGCGAATATCTGGCCTATCCAGCGTGAGCAGAACCAGCGGCGAGTGCTGCAGCAGGGCGGCGAGCACCACCACCGGACGACCGGCAGCCCGATCCAGCAGCAGATCACTGCCGCTGATGCCAAAATGGGCCTTTCCCGAGATCACCTCGCTGACCACATCGGTGCGGGAGTCCGCTTCGCGCAGGGTGACATGCAGACCGGCCTCCCGATAAAACCCTTTGGCGATGGCCGCGTAGTAACCGGCAAACTGGAACTGGTGTTGCCACGGCAACTGGACGATGACCTGCTCGCCGGCTCGCACGGGGGGAGAGGTCAGGGTCGCGATGACCATACTGACCAGCATTGGCATAAACCAGCTGAGGGGCTGGCGGGGGGCTGCGTTCTCCGTCATACAACGTTTCTCTCGGGAGCGATGTCTAGGCTAGATTCAAGCAATTTTGTGTCACCTGCAAGGGGAGAAAAGGCGTTTGCAATAGGGTATAGGGGGGTTGGAAAGTCATTTTTGTGTCGTTCATCACACGTGATGGATACATGCCGTTTTTTTGCAAGTTATGTGACCAATAAGAGAGTCATATGGCCTATCGAAGTGGTCGCATTCTAGCCACTTTTTCCCGTTTTTATCGTTGTCATTGTGGCTTGACTGCATTTTTTCCGTGGTTGCACGTCAAGCTGTGTCGTTATATCAATAGATACTTTTATGGGGCGGTCAGGTGTGACGCAAATGTGTCGTGGCTGCTGCGCACTGGTTAATGTGCAACGGTTCAGTGATGGTAGCCCGTCAGTGTTATCATGCTGTCCCCAGTTCCGGATAAGGTCTTTTTATGTCCCGCTTGCGTCTGCTTGTCTCCGACTCTCACGATCCCCTGTTCAATCTGGCCGTTGAGGAGTGCATCTTCCGCCAGATGGACCCCGGCCAGCGGGTGCTGTTCCTCTGGCGCAATGCCAATACCGTGGTGATTGGCCGTGCCCAGAATCCGTGGAAGGAGTGCAATACCCGCCGCATGGAAGAGGACGGGGTGACCCTGGCGCGTCGCAGCAGCGGTGGCGGCGCCGTGTTCCACGACCTTGGCAACAGCTGCTTCACCTTCATGGCGGGCAAGCCGGAGTATGACAAGAGCGTCTCCACCGCCATCGTGCTGGATGGGCTCAAGCGATTGGGGATCGAGGCGTTTGCCTCCGGTCGCAACGATCTGCTGGTGGTCACCCCGGACGGGGAGCGCAAGGTATCGGGGTCGGCCTATCGGGAGACTCTGGATCGCGGGTTCCACCACGGCACCCTGCTGCTGGATGCCGATCTCGGCCGCCTTGCCAACTACCTCAACCCCGACCCCAAGAAGCTGGCGGCCAAGGGGATCACCTCGGTGCGCAGCCGGGTGGCCAATCTGTGCGAACTGCAGCCGGGGATCGACCATCAACAGGTGAGCGAGGCGCTGCAGGAGGCCTTTTTCCATCATTACGGCGCGCGAGTTGAGCCCGAGCATATCTCCCCGGAGCAGATGCCGGATCTGCCGGGCTTTGCCGAGACCTTCGCTCGCCAGCGCAGTTGGGAGTGGAACTATGGCCACGCGCCCGCCTTCACCCATCTGCTGGAGGAGTGGTTCAGCTGGGGCGGGGTGGAGCTGCACTTTGATGTGGAGAAAGGGGTCATCACCCGGGCGCAGCTCTTTAGCGATACTCTGGAGCCGGCCCCGTTTGATCGGCTGGCGGCCGAACTGGCGGGTTGCGGCTATCGAGCGGAGGCTGTTTCCGCGCGCCTGCAGCCCTGGCTGGCGGCCTTTCCGCAGCAGCAGAGTGAGCTGACGGAGTTTGCCGAGTGGCTGTTGGCCTCCCTGCGTTGAGGGCTGCGCTGATGGCGGTCCGGTAGTGAGGGCGCTGTCAGCCAGGATGGGAGCAAGATCACGAAATATAAAGAGGCGCCTCAAAGGCGCCTTTTTGCCAGCCCTTGTGATGGCTGATACATGACAAAAAGTAGGGTAGGCCATTAGATATTGTCACTGTTGGCCCCGCTGACACAGGGGTATAACGGCCGCACATTTGCTGTACTAATGGTATAAAAATGAGTGACTTAGTTTATCTTAAAGACGACAGCGTCAATGCCGTCCACCCCGATTTCTCCGCCCGTTTCGCCACCGTCAAAGCCAACTTTTTCTCGCGTAATCCCGATCTCTGGCCCGTTTTTCGCGAACCCGGATTTGCCACCCTCAACGAATTTCGGGCCCGTGGCCTGGCGCCGGATGCCCGCCTGAACGCCTGGCCTGATGGCCGTGCCCGCCTGGCCGATCTCTGCGAGACCATGCCGGTGCCTGCCACCATGCGCACCCCGGGCGAGCCGATGGCCGAGTTGCTGTTTGCCGCTGCTCTATCGAAGGATTGGGAGAACCCCTCCAGTGTCGAGAACGTCATCACCATGTCGGCGGATCCCGCTATCTATGGCGCCCAGATGGGTATTCTGGCCAACCCCAATCTGGTCTACTCCGAATACGCCGGAGTGGCCGAGGAGCTGGAGAAGAAGGTGGTGCGCCAGATAGCGCTGCTGGCGGGTTACGACCCGGCTCGCGCCACCGGCATCTTCACCCAGGGGGGGACCTTCTGTAACCTCTACGGCTACTTGCTCGGCATTCGCAAAACCTTGCCGGAGGCCAAGCACAAGGGGCTAGGCCACTATCAGGATTACCGCATCATCAACTCCCAAGGCGGTCACTACTCCAACATCACCAACCTCTCCCTGCTCGGGGTCGACATCGAGAACAAGACCATCCGCATTCAGGTCGGCGAGAACAATGACATCGATCTCGACCACCTCGAGCGCACCCTGACCGCCTGTTTTGCCCTGAAACACGTGGTGCCCACCATCATGCTCACCATGGGCACCACCGACACCTTCGGGGTAGATCAGGTGAAACCAGTGTTCGAGCTGCGCAATCGCCTCTGCGAGCAGTTCGAGGTGGCGGTCAAGCCCCATATCCACGTCGATGCCGCCATCGGCTGGTCGATGATCTTCTTCCTGGGTTACGACTTTGCCGCCAACCCGCTCGCCATCAACAGCGCCACTCTGGCGGGGATCGAGCGCAACGTGGCGCGCTTTGCCGAGCTCAAATATGCCGACTCCTTCACCGTCGACTTCCAGAAGTGGGGCTATGTACCCTACACCTCCAGTCTGGTGATGATTAAAGAGCAGGATGACCTCAAGGCGATGGAGAATGACCCGGAGAACTTCTCCTACTTCGAGCGGGATATTCAGGGCCAGACCCACCTGCAATCCACCATCGAGTGCTCCCGCGGCGCGAGTGGTCTGTTCGGTGCCTATGCGGCGCTCAACTATATGGGGGTGGAGGGGTATCGCACCGTGCTGGCCCACTGCCTGCAAAATGCCAACTACTTCCGCTTCCGGTTAAGCCAGCTGGGCAACGTCATGCTGGTGGCGCAGGAGAATCAGGGGCCGAGCGTCGGCTTCAAGATCTACAACCCCGAGTGGGTGAGCGATCCGGAGGCCGAATTTGCCTTCGAGCTGGCCCGCTCCAGTGACCCTGCCTACAAGGTGCGACTGCAGCGCAATACCGATTACCACCGCAGCCTGTTCAAGGGGCGCGGCAAGGTGGGGCTCTACACCAACTGGGTGGAGGCGGTGGCCCATTCCGACTATGACGCCCGTGGCAAGTACTCCTACATCGCTGGGGAAAAGGCAGTCTTTATGAACCCTGCCTGCACTCGCGAGCAGATCGACGCCTTTATCGACCATATTCGCGGTTGATGGATGTTGCCCTGACAGTCGAGCGCGGCCTGTGATGGCAAGAGGCGGTCAGGGGACCTCGCCAACAGATAAACAAAGGGCAAGCCAATTGGCTTGCCCTGCTGTTTTTGCGGCTCTGTTTTTGCAGCACTGTGCGTAAGTAGTAGGGAAGGCCTAGTTCAGAGGGTCAGCAGTTGCTCGTTCTCGACAATCTCGCACCCAGCGGGCAGTTTCGAGAGGGCGATCATGGCGCGGGCCACCTGACGGGCCTCGATGGCGCGCCAGCGGGCGAGCTTGCCCACCAGCAGTGGCCGAAACAGTGGGTAGATGGTCTGAAAGATCTGCTCGGAGAGGCGCGGTGGCTGGCGATCCCCGAGCAGCATGGCGGGCCGTACGATGGCGAGCCGTGGCCAGGATTGGGCCAGCAGGGCCTGCTCCATCTCCCCCTTGGTTCGCGGATAGAGAGCCGGGGACGATGCACTGGCCCCCATGCTTGAGACCACGATGAGCCGTTGACAACCGTGGCGGCGGGCCAGATCGGCAAAGGCGACCACATAGTCGAGATCGACCCGGCGAAACGCCTCGGCAGAGCCCGCCTCCTTGCGGGTGGTGCCGAGGGCACAGAAGGCGATATCCACCGGGCGGGAGAGTGTGACGCTGGCCAGATCATCAAAATTGACCGGTAGCCAGTGGTGCGCCTCCTTGCCCGGCTTGCGACAGAGCAGGGTCAGTTCATGTTCGGCAGGCAGTTGCTGCACCAGTTCGCGACCGATCAGGCCGCTGGCTCCGGCAATCAGGATCCGGCTCATGGTGTTCTCCCGGTTTCATTCGATGATGGTTCTGATCAGCATCAGCCAATTTGCAGGCAGCTGCAATGGGAGGATATGACACGACATTCCCTGACAGGATAACGGGCAGGATACATAGTGCGGAGGCTGGATAAAACAAAACCGGCACGAGGCCGGTTTTGCGGTATATCAGAGCGGGGTATTGAAAGCTGCTGGCAGCGGGAAGTCACCCGTCACTGTGGTCAGCCTGTCATTGGCGAAGGTGACGGTGAGCTCCTTGCGCTCTTTCTCACCGCGCCCCGGCTGGAACTCATAGAGGTAGTACCAGGTGTTGGGATCAAAGCCGTCACGCAGCATGGGGGTTCCCAGTACATAGCTGACCTGCTCGCGGGTCATCCCCTGGCGCAGTTTGTCGACCTGTTTTTGTTCCACATAGTTGCCCTGGGGAATATCGATACGATAGACCAGGCTGCAACCGGAGAGGGTGAGGGCGGTCAAGGCCGCGGCAATCAGGTGTTTCATCCGCATATCGAGTTCAGATCATCCATACAGTCTTTTTTGGCTCGGCAAATCATACCGACTCCCTCCACGGAAGTAAAAAGCCATTGATCCATCAGCCAATAAAAAGGGTCGCACTGCGACCCTTTCTGGCAATCAGGCAACAATCACATTGCAGCGCGGAAGATGGCGACGATCTCTTCGTGGCTCGCCTGTTTCGGGTTGGTGAAGCCACAGGCATCTTTCAGGGCGTTGCTGGCCAGGGTATCGAAGTCATCGGCCTTGACGCCGAGCTGCTCCAGCCCGGCCGGGATCTTCACATCCAGCGCCAGCTGCTTGATGGCGGCAATGGCGGCGGCGGCGCCCTGTTCGTCGCTCATGGCACTCACGTCCACCCCCATGTAGCGGGCCACATCCTTCAGACGAGCCGCGCTCACCTGGGCGTTGAACGCCTGAACGTGGGGCAGCAGCACGGCGTTGCAGACGCCATGGGGCAGGTCGTAGAAACCGCCCAGCTGGTGGGCCATGGCGTGCACATAGCCGAGGCTTGCGTTGTTGAAGGCCATGCCGGCCAGGAACTGGGCGTAGGCCATCTGCTCGCGGGCATGCAGGTCATCGCCATGGTGAACGGCGGTGCGCAGGTGCTTGGCAATCAGCTCGATGGCCATCACGGCGCTGGCATCGGTCACCGGGGTGGCGATGGTGGAGACATAGGCTTCGATGGCGTGGGTCAGGGCATCCATACCGGTGGCGGCGGTGAGACCAGCCGGCTTGGCCAGCATCAGTTCGGGATCGTTGACCGACATCAGCGGGGTAACGTGCTTGTCGATGATGGCCATTTTCACGTGGCGCGCTTCGTCGGTGATGATGCAGAAGCGGGTCATCTCGGAGGCGGTACCGGCGGTGGTGTTGATGGCGATAAGCGGCAGTTGCGGTTTGGCGGAGCGATCCACCCCTTCGTAATCCTTGATGCTGCCACCGTTGGCGGCGACCAGCGCGATGCCCTTGGCGCAGTCGTGGGGCGAGCCGCCACCCAGCGAGATGACGCAATCGCAGCCGTTGGCCTTGATCATGGCCAGACCCGCTTCGACGTTGCTGGTAGTGGGGTTGGGTTTGGTCTCATCGAAAACAGCGCTTTCAATGCCATGTTCAGCCAACAGGGTGGTGAGCTTGGCGACCACGCCGATCTGGTTGAGAATTTTGTCGGTGACGATCAACGCCTTGCGATAGCCGTAACCCTTGATATCGGCGGCGGCCTCTTGCAGACAGCCGGCACCCATCAGGTTGATAGCGGGAATATAGAACTTGAATGTAGCCATGATGGACTTCCTATAGTTAGCCATTAAGTGGTAGTTGAGAGCTAGGCTACCATCTAGAAAGGGATACAAAAGCATCTTGTTTACAACTTTACGGGGTCGATCACGAGTCGTTAATTAAGCGCTGAACCAGGCTTGACTTTCCCGCATCTGAGTCGATTTGCAGAAAAACGTTTGTCAATTATTTCATTGAGTTAGCAAACGTTTTGCGCAATGTTTGTCACTGTCAATGCGTGGAAGTGTGAGGCGCTTCAAGGAATTGGAAAGCGCTTTCGACCATAGTTGGCGCCTCCCCGAAGAGGGGGGTAAAGGCTTGAAAGTATCATAAAGAATCATCTTAACTTGTGCCCTGACCATGCTGGCAGGGGGCAACCAGGAGTCCAATATGTCTGATGTATTTCACTTGGGTTTGAAGAAAGCGGATCTGCAAGGCGCCACCCTGGCGATCGTCCCCGGTGACCCCGAGCGCGTGAAGCGTATCGCAGAGCTGTTGGATAACCCGGTGCACCTGGCCAGCCATCGTGAATTCACTACCTGGCGCGGCGAGATGGACGGCAAGGCCGTGATCATCTGCTCTACCGGTATCGGTGGCCCATCCACCTCCATCGCGGTAGAAGAGCTGGCCCAGCTGGGCATCCGCACCTTCCTGCGTATCGGCACCACTGGCGCCATCCAGCCGCACTTGAACGTGGGTGACGTGATCGTGACCACCGGTTCCGTGCGCCTCGACGGTGCCAGCCTGCACTTCGCACCGATGGAGTTCCCGGCTGTTGCCGACTTCGACTGCACCACCGCACTGGTGAATACCGCCAAAGAGATGGGCTCCAAGCTGCACATCGGTGTGACTGCCTCCTCTGACACCTTCTACCCGGGTCAGGAGCGTTACGATACCGTATCCGGCCGCGTAGTGAGCCGTTTCCAAGGTTCCATGAAAGAGTGGCAAGCCATGGGTGTGCTGAACTATGAGATGGAATCTGCAACCCTGCTGACCATGTGCTCCAGCCAGGGCCTGCGTGCTGGTATGGTGGCTGGCGTTATCGTCAACCGTACCCAGCAAGAGATCCCGAACGCCGAGACCATGGCGAAGACCGAATCTGATGCCATCAAGATCGTACTGGGCGCTGCCCGCAAGCTGATCTGATAGCCCTCTTTGTAACAAAGAGTACCGAGTGGGGGGTGGGGGCCGTTGCGAAAGCGCGGCCCCTATCTTTATCCACCGTTTACCGCTTTTCCTCTCCCGTCACGCCTTTCACTGATCCCGCCAAACTCGCGTTTATTGCCATCTACTGACGGCCTCTACCCATTGCCTCTAAAAAGGGGCGGCACAGCGGATCTGCATCGGCTCACCGCTCACCGGATGTACAAAATCCAGCTCGCTGGCATGGAGCATCAGCCGCGGTGCTTGCTCGCAGCCAGGTGGCAGCAGGCCACCATAGAGATCGCAGCCGAGGATGGGGTGGCCCAGCAGCTCGCTGTGGATCCGCAGCTGATGGGTTCGGCCGGTCTCCGGCAGCAGTCGTACCCGGGTCAAAGGCACGGTCTGCCCCTGCATCTGCAACTCCAGCAGCTCAATCACCTGATAGCGGGAGCGGGCGGGTTTGCCACTGGCGGCGCAAATCTTCATCAGCGGAAAGAGGGCCGGATCCTTGGCGATGGGGGCGTCGATAACTCCTTCGTCGTCAATCAGATGACCGCAGAGCAGGGCGCTGTAGGCTTTGCTCACCGCCCGCTGGCTGAACTGCTGGCAGAGCAGGGCATTGATGGCCTTTTTTCTGGCGACCACCATGATGCCTGAGGTGCCAAAATCTAGGCGATGCACCAGGGTGCAGCCGGGGAAATCCTGCACCAGTCGATAATGAACCGAGTCGAGATTCTGCGGATTTTTGCCCGACAGACTCAGCAGGCCGCTTGGCTTGTTGATGAGCAGCAGGTGTTCATCCTCGAACAGGATCTCGATGGCGGCCTTGCAGGGCGGGGCGATAAAGGTGTCGACGATAACGGACATAGGTGGCACAGGCTGGAAACGGGGTGCGATCATACCCGAACCGGCTCGGCCGGGCGAATGGGTGGTGCGCAGCCTCGGAAAATGAACGGAATGACGTCATGCAACCTATTGATAATGAGCCGTGTTGAGCGAGGCGGTGTACAGTGCAAACCGCCCAGGTCAGCAACAAGGCCCCGTTTTGTGACCCCTTCCCGAGTTCATCCGAGGCTTGCTTGTTAAGGTATGGCTCCCTGTTATGTTGTAAGGACTCATCCCATGGCACTGCCCGTTATTCTCGATTGTGATCCCGGCCACGACGACGCCATCGCCCTGATTCTGGCGCTGGCCAGCCCTGAACTGAAGGTGTTGGCGGTTACCACCAGCGCGGGCAACCAGACGCCGGACAAGACCCTCAACAATGCCCTGCGCATTCTCACCCTGCTGGGACGGGACGATATTCCGGTGGCGGCCGGGGCGCCGAAACCACTGGCCCGCGAGCTGATCATTGCCGACAACGTCCATGGCGAATCTGGGCTCGATGGCCCCAAACTGCCTGATCCTGCCTTTGCGCCGCAGGCCATGACTGGGCTTGAATTGATGGCTAAGTGCCTGCGCGAGAGCCCGGAGCCCGTGACTCTGGTGCCGACTGGGCCGATGACCAATATCGCCCTGCTGCTGGCGGCTCATCCCGAGCTCAAACCCAAGATTGCCCGCATCGTATTGATGGGGGGCGCCGCAGGGGCTGGCAACTGGACGCCTGCGGCGGAATTCAATATTTATGTGGACCCGGAAGCGGCCGATATGGTCTTTAAGTCGGGCATCCCAATTACCATGTGTGGCCTCGATGTGACTCATGAGGCGCAGGTGATGGACGAGGATATCGAGCGGGTGCGCGCCATCACCAATCCGGTGGCCCAGTGCGTGGCCAGGCTGCTCGACTTTTTCATGATTTACCACCGGGATCCCAAGTGGGGATTTGCTGGTGCACCGCTCCACGACCCCTGTACCATTGCCTGGTTGCTGGCTCCCGAGCTGTTCCATGGGGTCGAGTGCCGGGTCGATATCGAGACCAGCGGGGAGCATACCGTGGGGATGACGGTGGTGGATCGTTATGGTCTGACCGGCAAGCCAGCCAATACGCTGGTATTGTTGGGGCTGGATCGTCCGGGCTTTATCGATCTGCTGGTGACGCGGCTGCGGGCGTTTGACTGAGCGCCGGTTCATTTTTGCAAGAAGGGGCGGGGAATGTGGAAGAGAGGCTTGGTGCTGCTGGCCGGGTTGCAACTGACAGGGTGTGCAACGCCATTCGAGCGGATGTGGCAGGGGCTGGCGACCTGTGAATTTACCGATCTCTATGTGGATGAGACGGGCAGGCCCGCCAATCTACAACTGGCCAACTACACCCCCTACAAGGTGAGCGACGGCTTTGCCTGGTACAAGGTGCACGAGGAGCTGCACGGCCTGCCGGTGGTCGGCTTTATCGTGCCCGCTTCCAGCTTCGAAGTGCACGCCCTGTTTGTCGATACCCCCATCGCCAATGCCCGCCGCTTGACCCACAACGCCTACGGCAGCGAGTTTGGCGACGAGCAGAAGCATGACGAGGGCTCAGCCCCTCTGCTTTTGCGCGATCCCAACAACCCCAAGCGCTCCATCATCGATTGCACCCGCGGCGAGTCTGATGGGGAACTTGAGGATTCGGCCATGCCTGAGTAGGACTACCTGTCATGCTATCGGCCTGAAATAGAGGGGCCAGCCTTGCCGGCTGGCCCCTCTTTTTTATTGTTGCTTAGCGCCCTGATCAGGGATAGCTCAGCGTCTCCTTGATAAGAGGCAGCTGGGCCTTGATCCATGCCGGATTGCAATAGGTTCCCCAGTCGCAGGCCTGACTCGACATCATTTCAGGGATAGCTCAAAGTCTCTTTGATAAGCGGCAGTTGAGCCTTGATCCACGCTGGGTTGATGGGGCCCCAGTCGCTGATGCGGTAGTGTCCCTGCAGGTGGCGAGCCCCCTCGGTCTGCTCGAAGGCGCAGCTGATGTCGAGCTCGGCCAGCGCGCTCAGGGTATCCTGCGCTGTGCGGCGCGGCATGCCGGTCGCCTCCATAATGGCAGGCACCGTATCTGTGCCCTGGCTGATCAGCCAGGCCACGTAGAGCCGCCGGTAGAAGCTGGTGCGGGTCTTGCTCGGCTCACTCATAGCTCGTCCTCGAGGCGATCGAAGTAGCGCCAGGTCGCGATGGCGGCTTTGCCCATCACCAGCGCCCAGAGGCCGAACCAGAACCAGCGGAAGAAGCTCCAGGTGGAGGCGTCAGGCTCGGTACTCTCAATCTTGGTGACGTTGGGGAACATGGAGAACATGTTCACGCGCCATCCGTAGGAGGTAATGATGGCCAGGCGTTTCTCGAACTCCATGGACTTGGCCTTGGCCTGGACGTCGGCGGCGTTGAACTTGAAGTAGAAGGGCCAGCCCCACTCGGTATCTTCATTGCGAAACACCCGGATCTTCTCGCCGGGGCGCTCGGTGTAGATGTAATAGACGTCGGTGGTGGGGCCGTCAGCCGGGTTCTTCTGGCTGATGGGGCCATCCTTGTCGGTGCGCTTCACCTCCACCCCGGTGATGGTGGCGATGGTGTGCTCCGGCAGGTAGTAGTCGAGCCAGGCGGCGGAAATGAGGGCGATGAGCCCCAGGGCGATAAAAGCGGGTTTCTTGAATCTCAGGCTCATGGTGTGCTCACGTGAGGGGGGAGTAACGTGCCTCTACCATACCGATATTTGACAGGGCAGCCCAGCCCCTTATGGCACCAACGGCCAAAAAATGGCGTTTAAAACAGAGACAAAGCCATTGCTCCATCAACAAGAAAGGCCCTTGCGGGCCTTTTTGTCTGGTTCACGTCGTGCGCTTACAGCTGGAATTGGGCCAGCTGTTTGCGTTGCTGCTCGGCGAGCTGGGAGAGTTCGTTGCTGGCACTGGCGCTCTGGCTGATGCCGGCGGAACTCTGGCTCACGATCTCGTGAATATTGGTGATGTTGCGATTGATGTCGGCAGTGACGCAGGACTGCTCCTCGGCTGCGGTGGCGACCTGGGCGTTGGCGTCGTTGATCTGGCGTACGGCACCGGTAATGCCACTCAGCAGATCCTGCACCTGAGCTGACAGGCGTTGGTTATGACCGAGGATCTCCAGGGTCTCCTGCACGCCGTTGTTGGCGGATTGGGACTGGCTCTGCAGCCGCTCGATGATGGCCTGGATCTCCTTGGTGGAGTCCTGGGTACGGGCTGCCAGCATTCTCACCTCGTCGGCCACCACCGCAAAACCACGACCCGTTTCGCCGGCACGGGCCGCTTCGATGGCGGCATTGAGCGCCAGCAGGTTGGTCTGCTCGGAGATCCCCTGGATCACTTCAATTACCTTGCCGATCTGCTCGGACTGGGATTTGAGCTGAGCCACGATGGCGGCAGCATCTTCCAGACTGCCTGCCATCCGGCTATTGGCGGCGATGCTTTCGGTAAAGAGGGCGAGCCCCTGTTCGACCCGGCCATTGGCATCCCGCGCCAGCTCGTCGGCGATGGCGGCGTTGTGGTTGACGTTGTCTGCTGTGCTGGAGAGTTCGGTCACGGCGGAGGCGACCTGTTCGATCTCGCTGTGCTGCTGCTGGGCGTTGGCTTCAGCCTGGGTCATCACGGCGGCCAGCTCGGTGGCGGCGGAGGCGACGCTGTTGCTGATCCCGGTCAGGTTCTCGATGGTGCTACCAAGTTGCCCCAGAGTGAGGTTGATATCTTTGGCCAGACGGGTCAGCTCGTTGTTGCCCTCCGCTTTGGCGCGCACGTTGAAGCGCCCTTGCGCCACGGCGTGCATCACCTCTTGCAGCTGACCGATGGGGCTGACGATGCGACCGGAGAGGACCCAGCCGCAGATCAGCGCCGCCAGCAGGGTACCAGCGGTGAGCAGCAGGGTACGTAGCAGGGTGGCGTCATAGTGAGCCTGCTCTTCGGCCAGCTCTTGCTGGATCAATTGGTTGATGTGGGCGGACATACTGTCGATCTGTTTGATCAGCTGCTCACCCAGTTCGCGGAAATGGAGGCGGGCCGCCTCGTAGGCGACCGGATCGCCACCTCCCTGATGCTTTTCTGCCAGTAACGGCAGCATATTATTTCGGGTGTGGCTGAGGTAGGCCTGCAGGGCGGCAGCAACCTGACGGTTATCCTGCTCGGCACCGGGGACAACCAAGCGACCGAGAATGGCATTGATCTCCTGCTCGGCGCTGTTGAGGTTCGCGGGCAGTGCGGCAAACAGCTTGGCATCGTAGAGGCCATAGATGGCGCTGGTGCGCAGCCGGTAGGTGGTGTGGATCAATGTGGCAATATCGTCCTTGTGCCGGACTACGCTCTGGGTCGTCTCATCTATGTCACGGATGGCATCGTCCAGCCCCTGTTTACTGATGGCGATCATTACCATCATCAGCAGGCTGGCCAGCAGCAGCGGTATCAGGACCTGGACACGTATTGATAGATTATTCAATGACATAAATGGCTCTAATCCGAAATGGGAGGAGCTGACATATTACACATCTACGTCAGGAGCTGTCACAGTCTTTTATTGCTGAAATTTGCTGAAGAAAAGGTTTTTCCTTGTGCGAAAGGCGCCATATAGGCATGATTGAGCGCTTAATCCCCTGAATATGTGGTACAACTGGCCGGGTTGCGTCAACCCTGTCCCGTTTTCGTGATTTCTCGCTCTCGTCATATGGAGGTGTGCTGTGTCCAGCTGGATCGATCCGGCCATTCTGGCTCTGTTTATTCCGACCTTTTTCTTTGTCTCGGTGACCCCCGGCATGTGCATGACCCTGTCGATGACGCTGGGGATGAGCCTGGGTGTGCGTCGCACCCTGCACATGATGTGGGGGGAGCTGATCGGCGTCGGCCTGGTCTCGGTGCTGTCGGTGATCGGGGTCGCTGCCATCATGCTCAACTATCCGGGGATCTTCGCCGCCTTCAAATATGTGGGGGGCGCCTATCTGGTGTGGCTCGGCATCCAGATGTGGCAGGCCAAGGGGAAGATGGCCATTCCGGCGGATCTCTCGGCCGGTCAACAGACCAGCGCCATGGGGCTGGCGGTGCAGGGCTTTGTCACCGCCATCGCCAATCCCAAGGGGTGGGCTTTCATGATCTCCTTGCTGCCCCCCTTTATCTCTGCCGACAAGCCGATGGCGCCGCAGATCGGCGCGCTGGTGGCGCTGATCCTGGTCATCGAATTCTCCTGCCTGCTGCTCTACGCAAGCGGTGGCCGCACTCTGCGCCACTTCCTCGCCAAGAGCGGCAACGTCACCTTGATGAACCGCATCGCTGGTACTCTGATGCTGGGGGTGGGAGTCTGGCTGGCGCTCGGGTAAGAGCTGTCAGTGACTCTCGCCACAAAAGAAAAATGCCACCGATCGGTGGCATTTTTTATGGGCGCCGGGTGGCTCAGCGAGGCTTGAAACGCTCGACCCAGGGGTTGGCGGTGAGGCCGTGCAGGATGACGCTCAATATGATGGTGCAGAGCACGGTGGCGATGATGGGGCGCTGGCCAATCAGGGAGGGCTCGTTTTGCAGCACCATCACCGCAAAGACGATGCTGGCAAGGCCCCGCGGCCCGAACCAGCCGATAAAGAGCTTGAGCTCGGGCTTGAGGCCGGTGCCGATGAGGCTCAGCCAGACCGGCACCATCCGCAGCAGGGTGAGGCTGGCAATGGCATAGAGCCAGTATTGCCAGTGCAGCAGCTCGGGCAGAATGGGCATCAGGGTCGCGCCAAACACCATCCAGATCACCACGGAGAGCAGGTCGCCATACCCTTCGCAGCTGTCCATATAGGCGTGCTTGTGCTCGCCGAGGCGGTGGCCGATAAAGAGACCGCCGACAAAGGCGGCGATAAAGCCGCTGCCACCGAGAGTCTGGGCCAGTGCAAAGCAGAGCAGGGCCAGCCCCGGCATGGTGAGCTGGCGCCAGA
The DNA here is from genome assembly GCF_029479985.1 of Aeromonas sp. A600620. Lineage (NCBI taxonomy): Bacteria > Pseudomonadati > Pseudomonadota > Gammaproteobacteria > Aeromonadales > Aeromonadaceae > Aeromonas > Aeromonas sp. A600620. The sequence goes on from NZ_JAAKXB010000003.1 coordinate 328,240, forward strand.
GCGGCAGTTGCCAGCCGTTGAGATAGGTGATTTTCAGTAGCCGGATGGTGAGGCTGGTCAGCACAAAGGCGACCAGCAGGCCAATGCCGATCTCCTCCAGCATCAGGGTGATAGCCAGAGTGGCGGTGCCTGCGTGCTGCTCGGTGGGGGCGATAAGGGCCAGCAGCAGAAGCAGCACCGGTACGCAGATGCCGTCGTTGAGGCCGCTCTCCTGATTGAGCCCTTCACGCACAGGTGCAGGCACCGCGGGGTTGCTTACCACCGCCTTGCCGAGCGCCGCATCGGTGGGCGCAAGAATGGTGGAGAGGATCGCCATCTCCAGCAGTGGTAGGTCGGGGAAAATCCAGTGGCCAAACAGGGCGCCACAAAGCAGGGTGAGGGGCAGGCCAATCAGCAGCAGGCGGATGGGCAGCTGGCGGTTGGCCAGCAGCACCTGCCAGTTGGTGTTGGCGGCATCGTTGAACAGCACGATAACCAGCGTCAGCTCGGCCAGCAGCTTGATGCCGGCGCTGTCGATAGAGAGGGAGAGCAGCTCAAGCCCTCCCGGCCCCAGCAACCAGCCGGTCAGCAGAAAGAGCAGGGGGCCGTTGACCAGTTTTGACTCGAAGCGCCCCGCGATCAGGCTGTAGATCAGCAAGAAGGCGGCGATCACCGCCAGATTCTGGTAAAGCAGGTGTGCATCCATACAACCTCCTTTCTGCCCCGCAGGGGCGGTTTAATCGGTCAGGCAGTCGGGATCGAACACATACTCCCCGTCCAGCCAGCGCACGATTTCGTCGACGCAGGATTGGTCGCGAAACGGCAGATAGCGCGCCTTGAGAGCGGCAATCTGCTCGGAGGTGAGCTGTGCCAGCCCCAGATCCTGAAACAGCGGCAGGTCGGCCTCGATCATCGCCGAGATCTGCGGGCCGCAGGTGGCGTTGAGGGCGGCATGCAGCGCCTTGTCGGGGTCGTACTGCTTGCCGAGTCGGTAGCTCATCGGCAGGGTAGCGAGGGGCAGGGCCGACAGCGCCGCCTGTTTCATCGGGTTGACCGCGTGGCCAGAGACCAGCTCCGCCAGCTCGGCGGGGCGGTTCTCGAAGGCGCGCAGGTGCAGGTAGCTGCTCGCCTTGCTGCCATCGTTAACCGGGTAGTTGTCCCACAGGAAGGGCTTGCGGCCGAGCAGTTCGTTCACCTGCTTGAGGTGACTGGCCGGATATTCGCTGGAGCAGACCTTGGGGCCGGTCCAGAAGATCTCGAAACGGCGATCGAGCTGCTCGCCAAGCTCCTCCAGATAGCGGGGAGGCATGGCGCCAAACACCTTCTCCAGCACCGGGTCGGTCGAGTAGTAGCTGGGGCAGAAGATGAGGCGGCTTGCCTTGCTGTGGGCCGCGATATCGTGGGCGATGGTGAGCTGGTGACGGGCCAGGTCCGGGGTATCCCCCTTCATATCGTCAAACAGCACCGCCAGAATATCGGGCTGGAGCATCTCGTCGATGAGGCGCACTTTCTCAAGCAGCGCCGAGCGTTTGCGATCGTAGTCGTGATGAGCCCCCATGGGGCTCAAGCCCACCCCGAAGGCGAGCCCGTTGGCGCGGCACTGGCGCGCCAGCTCGGCGAGATCGGCCAGTTGCTGCTCGGGCCAGGGGAGGGCCCAATGCTTGCGCAGATAGCCATCCTCTTTTGGTGCATAGATATAGAAACCGTAACCGTGGCGTGGCAGCCACTGGGCGTAGCGGGCGCGGGCCTGCCAGCTCCATCCCTTGCCAAAAAAGCCTTCAATGACCCCCAGATTGGCAGCGGGGGGCAGGGGGCCGGACAGCAAACTTTGATATGGCATAACTCTCTCCCTTCTTGCTGGGGACTTGATACGGGACGGTCGGTCAGACCGGGTCCTCTTCCTGAAAGCGCACCCCGATCTTGCTTGGTACGCTCTCGTCCATTTCGGCCACGGTCCAGATCAGGCCCTGCCATTCGATGTGGTCACCGACCACCAGATTATCGCCCAACTGGTTGGCAATAAAATCGCCCAGTGTCTGATCCGCCACCTCGCTCACATCCAGCCCATAGAGAGGGGCGAGATCCACCAGTCGTGCCGCCGCTTCCAGCAGGAAGTCACCGAAGAAGCGGGGGCCGAGATCTTGCTCCGGCGCCTGGCTAAAGAGCTGGCCGAGTGCAGGGAGGTCACGTTCGTGACCGATGACGCAAAGGATGTCATCGGCCTGCAGACAGGTACTACCCGAGGGGTGAAGCAGCTCGCGGCCTCGAAACAGGGCGCAGATCCGGGTGCCGGTGGGCATCTGCAGGTCCCGCAGCGGCGAGCCGATGCACCACTTCTCCTCCCCCAGCTGGTAGACGAAGGTCTCCCACTGGCTGTCGAGATCGATTTCGAGCCCGGAGCGGTTGATGGGCGATGGCGGTGCCGGCACCTCCACTCGCGCCAGTTTTGAGGCCAGCGGTAGCGAGCTGCCCTGCAAAATCAGCGAGACCAGCACCACAAAGAAGGCGACGTTGAAGTAGAGCTGGGCGTTGGGCAGCCCCGCCATCATGGGGAACACCGCCAGAATGATGGGCACGGCGCCGCGCAGGCCAACCCAGGAGATAAACCAGCGCTCGCGGGGGGCGAAGTTCTTGAACGGCAGCAGCCCGATCCAGACCGACACCGGGCGGGCAAACAGGATCATCCACATCGCCAGCGCCAGCGCGGGCAGGGCGATGGGCAGCAGCTTGTGGGGGGAGGCGAGCAGCCCCAGCACCAGAAACATGCCGATTTGGCTGAGCCAGGTCAGACCGTCCAGCACCGACAATGTGGTGCTGCGGCTGCGCAGGGCGAGGTTACCGAGCAACAGACCGGTGAGGTAGATGGCGAGAATGCCGCTGCCACCAACCGCCGTGGTGAGGGCGAAGATCAGCAGACCGCCGCTGACGGTGAGCAGCGGATAGAGCCCCGGCGCCAGACGGGCTGTGTTGATGAGACGCCACAGCAGCCAGCCGCCGCCAAGGCCAATCCCGGCGCCAAGACCAAACTGCTTGACCAGTTGCAGCAGCAGGAAGCCCCCATCCAGCCCTTGCTGGGCGGTGGCGAGCACCTCGATCAGGGTGACGGTGAGAAAGACCGCCATGGGGTCGTTGCTGCCTGACTCTATCTCCAGCGTCGCGCTCACCCGCTCGTTGAGACTGCGCCCGCCAAGCAGGGAGAAGACCGCCGCCGCATCGGTGGAGCCGACAATAGCGCCGATCAGCATCCCCTGCATCAGGTTGAGGTCAAACAGCCAGGCGGCGGCAAGCCCCGTCAGGCCAGTGGTGATGGCCACCCCGACCGTCGCCAGCGACAGGGCAGGCCAGAGTGCCACCCGGAACGAGGAGACCCGGGTGCGCATGCCGCCGTCGAGCAGGATGATGGCAAGCGCCAGGTTGCCTACCAGATAGGCGATGGAGTAGTCAGCGAAGTGGATGCCACCTGGGCCATCCTCACCGGCCAGCATGCCGACGGCGAGGAAGATAACCAGAATGGGAATACCGAGGCGGGAAGAGAGGGCGCTCAACAGTACGCTGGCTCCCACCAACAGGGCAGCGACAAAAAAGAAACTGTTGATGGTAGCGGCATCCAAGGGCGAACTCCTTCCTGGTAATGTGCAAAGTAGGCACATTATATGCAGTTAGGCCCCCCTTGTGTGGCTTATTTGTGCATCAATTTGCACTTTCTTACATTTTTCATCCCTTTTTTCAGCATGGCCGCGCCATATTCTGACAGTGACGGGGTTATCGAAAGCGGAGTCAAAGGAGCGTCGATTTCAGGATGCGCAGGGAGGAAAGGGCGGGGAAAAGCGAAACGGCACAGCAGAGGGAGAGGGGAGCACAAGGGCGCTCCCCACGGGATGGGGCGGGATTCAGTCGTCCTCGTCATCCTTCACTTCGCGGATCTTGTCCTTGTAGTTGGGTAACTGTTTTTCCAGCCGTTTCATGTCTTTGATGGCATTGAGAAACAGCCCGAGCAGGAACAGCAGCGGCAACCCTATCCACAGCCAGAGATTCATGGGATTTTCCTTTCGTCAGGACAGGTGGTGACATAACGGGCCAAAATTTCATCAAGGTTGGCCAATATGGTCGACTTGCCTTCAATATCCGCCTGTTGCAGACAAAGCGCCAGTGCCGCGGGATCGAGCCGCTGCTCATCGGACTCCAGCGAGAAGCTGATATGCCAGGGCTCGTAGGCTACCCCGCTCTCTGCCCCGACCGGTTTGGCATAAGGGAGGAAGAAGCCGAAGTCGCTCATATGGTCGCTGAGCCACTCGCTGAGATCCGCAAACCAGCCCCCGGCTTCATACTCCCAAGGCTCCAGTGCCAGTTTGGTATCGGCGGGCAGGCAGTCCGGGTCGTAGATATCGAGATCGGTCCCCCAGTGGTGGCGGCTGGTGCCGGGCAGGGCACTCCAGCGCAGGATGGCGTGCAGCCGCTCCACCTCGCTTAGTTGCAGGGCATCGATGGGCTGGCTGTTGGCATCGAGCAGTGGCCGTTCGCCGCGCCACTTGCCATTCCAGATGGCGAGCTGGCGCTCGAAGCTGCGCCAGCTGGAGGCCGCCTGGAGGTTGAACCCCTCATAGGCGGCTGCCACCTGCATGTCGTTGAAGGCCGCCGCGGTGGCGGCGGTCAGACGATGAGGGCCGCGCCCCACCAGAATAAGGTGGCTCTCGTCGAGCCCCAGCAGTTGTTCCTGCGTCATGCCAGCAATCTCTCGAGCACCCCTTGGTACATGTTGGCCAGCAGATCCAGATCGTCCGCCTTCACGCACTCGTTCACCTTGTGAATGGTGGCATTGACGGGGCCAAGCTCAATCACCTCGGCGCCGGTGGGGGCGATAAAGCGCCCGTCGGAGGTGCCGCCGGTGGTGAGCAGGGCCGGTCGCTGACCGTTCACCGCCTCGATGGCCGCCACGGCGGCATCGAGCAGCGCGCCGGTGTCGGTGAGGAACGGCTGGCCGGAGAGGGTCCAGCTCAGCTGATAATCGAGGCCATGTTTATCCAGCAGCGCTTCGACCCGCTCACGGATATCCATGTCGGTCAGTTCGGTACTGAAGCGGAAGTTGAACTGGACCAGCAGCTCGCCCGGAATGACGTTGGAGGCGCCGGTGCCGGCCGAGATGTTGGCGATCTGGAAGCTGGTGGGGGGGAAGTAGGCGTTGCCCTCATCCCACACGGTGGCAGCGAGTTCCGCCAGCGCTGGCGCGGCTTTGTGAATGGGGTTGTCCGCCAGATGGGGATAGGCCACATGGCCCTGCACCCCGCGCACCAGCAGATCACCGGTGATGGAGCCGCGGCGGCCATTTTTCACCACATCGCCGACCACGGCGGTAGAGGAGGGCTCGCCGACGATGCACCAGCGGATCTTCTCGTTGCGGGCCTCCAGGGTGTCGATCACCCGGGTGGTGCCATTGATAAAGGGCCCCTCTTCATCGGAGGTGATGAGAAAGGCGATGGACCCGGTGTGATCCGGATGCTGGGCGACGAAGCGCTCGACCGCCACCACCATGGAAGCCAGCGAGCCCTTCATGTCGGCGGCGCCGCGCCCATAGAGCACGCCATCCTTGATGGTCGGCTCGAACGGCGGGGTGTGCCATTTGTCCAGCGGCCCGGCGGGCACCACGTCGGTGTGACCGGCGAAGCAGAACAGCGGCCCCTCGCTGCCGCGGCGTGCCCAGAGGTTGGTGGTGTCCTCAAACACCATGGGCTCGATGACAAACCCGAGCTTGGCTAGGCGCTCCGCCATCAGGGTCTGGCACCCTTCATCGAGGGGGGTAACGGAGGGGCGGCGGATCAGATCCTTGGCCAGTGCGATGACATCCGACATCAGTTGTCCTTAGTTGTCCTTAACGGGAGAAGAGGGATTGGTAGTGATCAGCCTTGAAACCCAGGGTCAGTTCGCCGTCACGGTCGAGCAGCGGGCGCTTGATCATGGCCGGATGTTCCAGCAGCAGGGCGCGCGCCTTGGCGGTGTCGAGCCCCTGTTTGGCCTCATCCGGCAGGGCGCGGAAGGTGGTGCCGCGGCTGTTGAGCAGGGCTTCCCAGCCGAGTTTTGCCAGCCAGCTGTCCAGATCGTCCGGGTTCAGGCCGTCGGCGCGGTGGTCGTGAAAGCGGTAGTCGATACCGGCCTCATCCAGCCACTTGCGGGCTTTCTTGATGGTGTCGCAGTTCTTGATGCCATAGAGGGTGATGGCCATGGGGAGTCCTTCTCTTGTGGGCGCTGGCCGTGGCCGTGCCCGAAAATCCGAATCAACAGAGTGCAAGGGCCCGATTCTGGCATTGTGGCAATCCCATGGCAACGCCGATGGTCAGGCTCGCGGGTTTTACCGGAACTGGTCACACCTGAACGGCGATTTTGAACACAAGGTCAGAAGCAGTGGGGCTGGCGTGCCCGATGGGGTTGGGTATTGCGGGAGAAGATCGACTATTGCAGGAGAAAAAGAGAAAGGGCAAACGCCAGATAGCCAAAACGCGCCAGCGGGCGCGTTTTGGTCGGCATTATCAAGCATGTCAATCAGTGCAGGGTGGTCCACTCATGGTCAAAGACCCGGGCCCGTTCCCAAGGTGCATCAGGCAGGCTGGAAGAGAGGCCAGTGTATTTGCCCACGTCGTCCACCACGATGGCGGAGAGGATCGGCAGGTTGTTTTCGGTGCAGTACATGCGGATGCGTTGCAGCAGGGTGCGCAGTTCATCCTGGCACTGCTCCAGCCCGGCCTGCTTGGCCAGTTTGGAGTAACGAATGGTAGTGCGTTCCTTTGCAGACTCGACGAGGATGTCCCACAGCTTGTAGTCGCAGGTCGAAGCACCTGCGGTGGCTTGGCTTGTCATAACTCTCTCCGGCGCGAAATGGTCGCTATATGTCGAAGCGCATCTTCGCCAGTTCGGCGCCGTCATATGTTGATCCAACGCAAAAAAGAGGGGAGTCGCGTCACACAATTCTCTTTCCGAGAATGGTAAAGGTTTTTCTGTGGGTGAAAAAACGAAAATTTGGCACTTGGCTAACATATTGTGCTGTCAAAGCCCAATGTCGTCACCTTTATTGATGGGGATCAAAGGCAAACAGTAGTCAGATCACTAGATTTCGCTCCTCGATAAATTTATCAGGAGTGAATATTGGAACTTTTATTCGTCTTGCTCGTTCTGGTCGCCGTGGTCTACGGCATCATCAAGGATTACAACCCGCAGGCGGTGCTGGCGCTGGCGGGCATGGCCATTTTTGCAGTGGCCTACTGGTTGGGGCTGCACCCCATTCTCCCCGCTGACAAGAGCACCGGCTTCGCCCTGTTCGACCTGTTCGAAGTGTTCAAGGGGATCTTCTCCTACCGCGCGGCGGGCCTCGGCCTCACCATCATGGCGGTGGCGGGTTTTGCCACTTACATGTCCCATATCGGGGCCTCTCAGGCGCTGGTGCGGGTGGCGGTCAAGCCGGTGGCGGGCATCCAGTCCAGCTACCTGATGCTCGCCATCTGTTATCTGGTGGCGGTCTTTGTCTCCCTGTTCGTCACCTCCGCCACCGGCCTTGGCCTGTTGTTGATGGTCACCATGTATCCGGTGATGCGCAACCTCGGCATCAGCCCGGCCTCCGCCTGTGGTGTCATCGCCACCTCCCAGGCGTTTGAAATTGGCCCGACCCAGACCAACGCCATCTTCTCCGCCGGTCAATCCGGCATGGATCCGACCAGCTATTTCGTCGACTACCAGATCTGGCTGGTGGCCCCCATGCTGCTGGTGACCATGGTGCTGCACTTCTTCTGGCAGCGTCACTGCGATCGCAAGGATGGCTGGGATCCTGCGCTCCATCGCGGCGATCACGCCGAGCTGGACGAGCAGGGCACCGAGAGCGTGCAGGCGCCCACCTGGTATGCCCTGCTGCCGATAATCCCCTTCGTGCTGATGATGACCTTCTCCAAGCTGCTGGTGAGCGACATCAAGATGAGCGTGGAGGTGGCCATGCTGCTGTCGGTCTTTATCGGCATGCTGTGCGAGCTGCTGCGTAGCCGCTCGGTGCGAACCGCATTCGCGGGGCTGTCGAGCTTCCTCGATGGCATGGGCAAGGTGTTTGGCCCTGTGGTGGCGCTCATCGTCTGTGCCGAGCTGTTTGCCGAATCTCTCAAGGCCATCGGCGCCATCGATACCCTGCTGCACTCTGCCAGCAATGCCGGTATCGGCAGCGGCCTGATGACCCTGGTGATGGTGGGCCTCATCATGGTGGCGGCGGTCATCATGGGCTCCGGCAACGCGGCGTTCCTGAGCTTCTCGACCCTGGCACCGGCGGTGGCGGCCAAGTTTGGCGTGCCTGCGGTGACCATGTTGCTGCCGATGCAGCTCGCTTCCAGTATCGGCCGCACCATCTCTCCCATCGCGGCGGTGCTGATCGCTTGTGCGGGGATTGCCAAGGTGTCGCCCTTTACCGTGGTCAAACGCACCAGCGTGCCGATGGCGGGGGCGCTGGTGACGGCGCTGACCCTCAACTATCTGCTGTTTATGTAAGCGGGTGGCGGACGGCACGAGCTGTCCGCCCCTTTCACTCGGCTGTCGGACGGGAGGCCTGCCCTCCCGTCCCAGGAGATGACAATGACAGACTCTCGCAACGCTTTTTCTCTGGATGCCTACCTGGCAGATCTGGCCCCGCTCATCAACCTCGATTGCGGTACTCGCACCCCGGCCGGGGTGGCCAAAGTGGCCGACATCATGACCGAGAAATATGAGGCCATCGGCTGGCAGGTGACCCGCCACCAGTTTGCTGCCGAGTGCGGCCCCTGCCTCGAGGCAACCAATGCACCGGGTGCCGCTCACTACGACGTGATGCTGGTGGGCCACATGGACACCGTCTTCCCCGAGGGAACAGCGGCCAAGCGCCCGTTGAAAATCGAAGGCAATCAAGCCTTTGGCCCCGGTGTCTCGGACATGAAGAGTGGCCTGCTCTCTATCTGGTATGCACTTAAAGAGATGGATCCGGTGCAGCTGGCCAAGCTCAAGGTGCTGGTCTGCTGCAACTGCGACGAAGAGATTGGCTCCCCCTGGTCGAAAGATTGGCTGGTGGAGAAGGCCAAACAGAGCGGCTGCGTGCTGGTGGCCGAAGCGGCGCGCCCCAACGGGGATCTCATCAGCGCCCGCAAGGGCAATGCCAAGTACCGCATCACCTTTCACGGCAAGGCGTCCCATGCCGGTTCGGCTCTGACCGAAGGGGTCTCTGCCATCACAGAACTCGCTCATTGGGTGCTGGCCATTAACGAGCAGGTCAACATGACCACGGGCACCACCATGAACGTCGGCGTGGTACAGGGCGGCACCGGCGTTAACGTGGTGCCCGACTTTGCCGAGGCAATCGTCGATCTGCGTTTCTGGAGTAACGAAGAGGCCGCTGCGGTGCACGAGCGGCTCACCTTTATGGCCAACAACCCCTTCCTTGCGGGCTGTCGGGTCGAGGTGGATCGCCAGACCTTCAAGCCGGCGATGCGCCCGAGCGGCGATACAGAAGCTGTGATGGCGCTGGTGGAGGCGGCTGCGAAAGAGGAGGGGATCTCCTTCAACTGGCTGGAGGCCGGTGGCGGTTCGGATGCCAACTTTACCGCCGCCGCGGGGGTGCCGTCCCTCGATGGTTTCGGCCCCATGGGGGGCGGTTTTCACTCGGAGGCGGAATTCCTGCTGCTGGACAGCATCGAGCCGCGCATCCGCCTGCTGCAGCGGGTGCTGGGCAAGCTGGCGAAATAAGCCGGTTTATCCCTTGTTCGGGTCATCATGGCCCGCTCAAAATTGGTCCGCTCCACTCCAAACGGGAGGCTGTTGCCTCCCTTTTTTTATCTCGATTTTTCGCGCGTCCCTGAACGAGCGCGCCAGATGGCTTGAGGCCGTTACCCCTGTGGCTCAGCCAGATAGGCCAGATGATCCTGCCGTGCTACCTGCCAGCCATCGAGGCGCAGCGGGGCGGCAAAGCCCGGGCCGTCAGTCACCATGGTGTGGTACTCCCCCTGCTCGCCGCAGGCATCGAAGCCCTCGCGCTCGGCCAGTTGTTGTAGCTCGCAGAGGGTGGCGGCATCGAGGGGGCGTCCAGTCCACTCGGGGGCCAGCACCCGGGTATCGATGCAGGAGAGGTGGGCGACGATGCCGCGGGCCAGCATATCCGCCAGCAAGGCTTGGCGAGATTGCTGCCAGAGCGGGGTATGGACGGTGAGCCCGAGCGGGCGGCAGCGTTCGCGGATCCAGTTTGGTGCGCCCCCCACGCTGTCGATATCGCCGGTCACTACCCCGTCGAGGTTCCACTCCTGCTGCAAGTGGCTCAGCGCCGTCTCATAGCTCTGCTCGAACGGCGCTTCGATGGTGACCAGCAGATGGGGCAGCCCGAGGGCTTCCGCCTGACGGCGCACCAGCGGCAAGGGGTGAGCGAGAAATCGGGGCTCTGGCGGCGCAAAGGTGGCCAGTGCCACCACCTGATGGCCCGCTTGACGGGCATGACAGAGAGCCAGCATGGCATCTTTGCCACCGCTCCAGAGCAGGATGACGCGAGACATGGATGAGATTCCGGTGGTGAACGAGGGGGCATGCTACCCAGCGGCGGGGGCAGAGGTAAAGGCATAGTGTCCGGAAATGGCGGCGGGGAAGTGGTTGAGGTAACGGAGCTGGAAAAAAGCAGGCCCCCGAAGCGGGGGCCTGTATTGCAATAGCGTGGTAAACACCGCTGCGATTAGAGCAGGATGCTGGTGAGGATAAAGCCCAGCGAGCAGGAGGTCACCACCCCGATCAGCCCTGGAATGATGAAGCTGTGGTTGATGATGAACTTGCCGATGCGGGTGGTGCCGGAGCGGTCGAAACCGATACAGGCCAGATCGCTCGGGTAGGTCGGCAGCACGAAGTAGCCGTAGCTCGCTGGCAGGAAGGCAATCAGCAGCTTGGGCTCGACACCCAGCGCCAGACCCATGGGGGCGATAGCGGTGAGGGCTGCGGCTTGGCTGTTCACCAGCTTGGAGATGAGGAACAGCACCAGGGCGTAGGTCCAGGGCTGGGCCTGTACCACGTGGGCCAGGGTTTCTTTGAGCAGCGGCATGTGAGCCTGGAAGAAGGTCTCACTCATCCATGCCACCCCGAATACGGAGAAGATGGCGACCATACCCGCCTTGAAGACGGCACCGTTGGCGATCTCGCCCGGCTTGACCTTGCAGCGCATCAGTATGATGGCACCGGCGATCAGCATCATCATCTGGATCACCAGGTTCATGGAGAGCGGGCCAGTTTTGTCCTTGATGGTGAACACCGGACGCAGACCTTCGTTGGCACCGAGCAATACCACGGCGGCGATGGCGGCGAAGAAGATCCAGGTAGACCAGTAGGCCTCTTTCGGGAACTTGGTGTTGAGCAGGGTTTCACCACCGCCGTAGATGAAGGCGCGCTGCTCCGGGTCTTTGATCTTGGCCTGGAACTCTTCGTCCTTGTCCAGATCCTTGCCGCGACGCAGGCTCCACAGGGCTGCCACGATGACACCGGTCAGGGAGGAGGGGATGGCGATCATCAGGATGTCGAGCAGGCCGTAAGCCTGACCGATACCGTGACCAGCCGCCAGAATGGAGACCATGGAGACCACAGCAACGGAGACCGGGGAGGCGCAGATGGCCATCTGGGAGGCAACGGAGGCGACAGCCATCGGGCGCTCGGGACGGATGTTCTTTTGCAGCGCGATGTCAGCGATGATGGGGAACATGGTGTAGACCACGTGGCCGGTACCGCACAGGAAGGTGAGGGTCCAGGTGGTGAGCGGCGCCAGGATAGTGATGTATTGCGGGTGACGGCGCAGCAGACGCTCGGCCACTTGCATCATCAGGTTAAGGCCACCGGCAGTCTGCAGGGTGGCGGCACAGCCGATCACCGCCAGAATGGTCAGCATTACCTGAACAGGCGGTTCGCCCGGAACCAGACCGAAGACGAAGGTCAGCAGGAAGAGACCGATACCACTGATGAGACCGAGTCCCATGCCCCCAAAGCGGGTACCCAGCAGCAAGCAGCCGAGTACCACTAAAAATTCCATCAAGATCATTCCGTTACCTCGTGTGATTCAACCCATATTGCCGCGGGTAGCCTGAACCATGAATTGTCATTGTCTGTTTTATTTAGCCCGAAAGGGTTAGTTGCTATTCTGCTCCCCTGAAAAAGTGAAAAAATTGAGTTACTTCAATAACTCGATGAATTTTTGATTAAACCACTTAAAAACCACGTACTAACAAAAACATCATTTTTGTCACCAAGTGGTATCACTCGGGGCCAGCCCATCAGAGTGCAACCAGAGGCGTTGTGATGGGGAATGCGTTGGTAAGGAAGTTGTGGAAAAAGGCCCGGGTCAGGGGAGAAGAGGCTGTAAAAACACGGGTTAAAGATATCTTTTTTGACAAATGGGGTGTTCTGCGACTCTGCTCATCGGGGGGCGGGTGCTGATAGCAGATAGCGACGCTGATACTGTTCGCTCAGCTGCTTGATATCGAGTCTGGCTAGCGCATTGTTCACTCGCTGTTGCAGTTGCTGTTGATCGGGACGGAACATGATGTGCAGGCTCTTGTACCCGAGGATCTTCGGGTTGAACTGCAGCTGTTCGGGGTGGAGTTTGTCATCGTGATAGGTGAGCCAGTAGAAAACATCCCGGTCGATCACGGCCAGATCGAGCCGGTCGCGCTGCAATTTTCGCAGGTTGAGGTGATCGTCGTCCACGGCAAAGGTGTTGAGGCGCTTGCTGGCCATCAGGGCATCAAATTCACGGGTATTGATATAACCTGCGACGACCCCAATCCGGTAGGAAGCGAGATCTTCGAGTCGCTGCCAGTGGATAGGGGGGCCGGCTTGCTGCGCCATGCCCAGCACACTACTGCCCACGCTGGTGGAAATATGCCACCGTTTATCCAGATCATCGGCGAAGTATTTGGGGAAGTAGCCGCTGTAGTGCTGGGCGGGATCGGATGCCAGCAACATGGCTCGATGCCAGGGGTAGAAGTCAAACTGAACCTCCAGCCCCGCTTCGGCAAATGCACGCTTGACGATATGGCCGGTAAGGCCACCATCAGGGAGATGCTGGCTGGTATAGGGGGGCCACTCCAGGGTGGTCAGGTGCACGGGTTCTGCCCGCAATTGCAGGGGGAGCCAGAGCAGCAAGAGTGTCAGAAGCCGACGATATCCCATGAACGACCCATTCCTTGTGTCGATTGGTTCTGAGTATTACCCATAACGGGGGTAATAAAAAAGCCGACCCTGAGGACGGCTTTTGCAATGTAGTGGCAATATGCCGCTGATCAGAACTCGGCGGTACGCGGAGTTCGCGGGAACGGGATCACGTCGCGGACGTTGCCCATACCGGTCACGTAAACCACCAGACGCTCGAAGCCCAGACCGAAGCCGGAGTGCGGGACTGTGCCGTAGCGGCGCAGATCGCGATACCACCAGTAATCTTCCTGCTTCAGGCCCATCTCGGCCAGGCGGGCATCCAGTACCTCCAGACGCTCTTCACGCTGGGAGCCACCGATGATCTCGCCGATGCCCGGTGCCAGTACGTCCATCGCGGCAACGGTCTTGCCGTCGTCGTTGAGGCGCATGTAGAAGGCCTTGATATCTTTCGGATAGTTCTTCACCACCACCGGAGACTTGAAGTGCTCCTCGGCCAGATAGCGTTCGTGCTCGGAGGAGAGATCGATGCCCCAGGAGACCGGGAACTCGAACTTCTTGCCGCAGTTTTTCAGCACTTCGATGGCATCTGTGTAATCAATCTGGGCGAAGTCGGAGGCGACGAAACGCTCCAGACGGCCGATGGCATCCTTGTCTACGTGCTGGGCAAAGAACTCCAGATCGTCGCGACGTTCGGTCAGGACGGCGTTGAAGACATACTTCAGCATGGCTTCGGCCAGGGCGGCGTTATCTTCCAGATTGTTGAAGGCCACTTCCGGCTCAACCATCCAGAACTCGGCCAGGTGACGGCTGGTGTTGGAGTTTTCAGCGCGGAAGGTCGGCCCGAAGGTATAGACCTTGGAGAGGGCGCAGGCATAGGTTTCGGCGTTCAGCTGGCCGGATACGGTCAGGAAGGCCTCTTTGCCGAAGAAATCTTCGTTGTAGTTCACCTTGCCGGCGTCGGTACGCGGCAGGTTTTCCAGATCCAGGGTAGAGACACGGAACATCTCGCCGGCCCCTTCGGTATCAGAGGCGGTGATGAGCGGGGTCGCAACCCAGACAAAGCCCTCTTCGTGGAAGAAGCGGTGGATAGCTTGCGCCAGGCAGTGGCGAACCCGGGTCACGGCACCCACGATGTTGGTGCGCGGGCGCAGGTGAGCCTGTTCACGCAGGTACTCGATGCTGTGGCGCTTGGCGGCCATCGGGTAGGTATCGGGATCTTCGACCCAGCCGACGACCTTCACATCGGTGGCCTGCAGTTCGAAAGCCTGGCCGCTGCCCTGGGATTCGGCGATGATGCCAGTCACTTCCACGGAGCAGGCGGTGGTCAGACGCAGCACTTCATTCTCGTAATTGGCCAGGGTATTGGGGACGACGGCCTGTACCGGATGGAAACAGGAGCCATCGGAAATGGCCAAAAATGAGATCCCCGCCTTGGAATCACGGCGAGTCCGGATCCACCCTCGTACAGTCAGGGTGGTGCCAACCGCATATTTACCGGTCAGCACATCAACTACGGATGCGTGCGTCATCGAAATATTGTCTCCAGCTTGTTCTTGCAGCGCTATTTGCAACACTAGGGAGTCTGGCCCGGGCACAGATGGCCCACCATGGCAGACTAAGCCGTCAATCTTACCCGCGCGGGTTTGATAAACAAGCAAAAATGTCGGACTCTGGTGGGGTTTTCAGCATGGTTCACCCAAGCAGGGTTCCCTCGGGACAGGAGATGCGAGTGAAAGAGCGGCGACAAGGGCCGGATTGGCTGACACGACTGTTGCGAGCAATGGTGCTGATCTGCTGGTGCGGTTTTATCGTGCTGCTTGCGCTCTATCACTATGCTAGGCCGGAGATTGCATATGGTTTTCTGGTTTACGGCGGCATCAAGGTACGCGATTACTGGGATCCCGCACTCACTCCCTGGTTGGTGCATGGCCTGTGGGGTTGCAGCTTGCTGACCCTGGCTGTACTGCTGCTGGAGCGGCGGCGCAGTCGGCGCAGGGATGATGCCTATCACGTCAATCTGGCGATCCTGCTGCTGATCCTTATTGCTTGTCTGCTGTTCTATTACACCGGTTAGCCGATGCCGGGCGGTGTGGTCCGCTATTCGCCAGGGCGAGCTCCCGGCTTGCCGCCGAGCGGTCGCTTGCCGAGCTGGCGCTCCACACTGTCGAGCATCTGGTTGTAGGCCACCGCCACCCGGCCAATCTCGTCGCCGTCATCCCCCTCCAGCCGGTGGCCGAAGTCGTGCAAGTCGGTGGCCTCTTCCATGGAGCGGGTCAACTGGTTGAGGGGGCGCACGATCCAGGTGCGGATGACCCAGAGGGTCAGCAGCAGTCCCATCCCGAAGATGCCGGTGAGGATCAGCGCCGAGGTGAGGATATTCTGCTCGACCCGGGTAAACAGCGAATCGAGGGAGTAGTCAAAGCGCACCGCACCGAGCACAGTGTTCTCCGGCACCAGATGACAGCTGGTGCAGTCGGTGCCGCGAAAATCCTTCTTGGCTAGTAGCGGTCGGGTCACTACCAGACGGCTGTGCATGCCGTTGTGCACCACCTCCAGACTCCCTTTGCCCGCCAGAGCCAGCTCATCAAACTCATCTTTTACCTGCTCTGTCTCCCGTCCAGGCCCGAACTGTTTGCTCACCGCGTCGCCACGGACGATGCGGGCATCCTCCACATGGGCGTGGTCGAGAAACTTGCCGCGCAGGGTATCGCGGGCATCCATCTTGCCGGTCAGCATCAGCATGTTGAGGCCGTCGAAATAGGCTTCGGTCTGCTCGCGGCTCTGCTCCTTGATGAGCGTCAGGATGAGATCGCGCTCGCGCACCGCCTGATAGGCGGCGGAGAAGACCAGTACTATGGAGAAGATGAAGAGCAGGAAAAAGTTGATTTTGGCAGCAATGGAGAGGCGCATGAGCAGTCTTTCTTGATGGTAAAACCGCAGCAGTTTACCCCTCTTGGGGCCTCAGGTCTGGTGTTTTGCTCACATTACGGCAAGTGAAAGTGCCCATAAGTGGATAAAGTTGCCCTCTTTATATATCAAATGCCGATAGTCAAACGGGCGGCTGCGATGGCCGCCCGCTGCATGCATTAAAACTCGCCCTCGGTGATGGCTTGACGGATGGCGCCGGTCAATACCCGCAGCTCTTCAGGGGTGATGACGAACGGGGGCATCAGGTAGACCAGCTTGCCAAAGGGGCGGATCCAGGCGCCCAGTTCGACAAACTTGCGCTGGATGCGCGCTACATCCACCCGCTCTTTCATCTCCACCACCCCGATGGCGCCGAGCACCCGCACATCAGCGACCGCCGGGTGCAGGGTCAGCTCTACCAGTTCGGTACGCAGCTGATACTCGATGGCGCGCACCCGCTCCTGCCACGGTGAGGCCAGCAGCAACTCGATGGAGGCGTTGGCCACCGCGCAGGCGAGGGGATTGCCCATAAAGGTGGGGCCGTGCATAAAGACCCCCGCCTTGCCGTCACAGATGGTGCGGGCGACCTGCTCGGTGGTCAGGGTCGCCGAGAGGGTGAGGTAGCCGCCGGTAAGCGCCTTGCCCAGACACATGATGTCGGGGCTGATCCCCGCCCAGTCGCAGGCAAACAGCTGGCCGGTGCGGCCAAAGCCGGTGGCAATCTCGTCGGCAATCAGCAGCACACCGAACTCGTCGCACAGGGCGTGCACCCACTGCAGGTAGCGGGGGTGATAGAAGCGCATGCCGCCAGCGCCTTGCACTATGGGCTCAAGCACGATGGCGGCGATCTCCTCGTGATGATCGGCCATGAGTGTCGCCAGCCCCACCACGCACTGCTCGTCCCACTCGGCGTGGAAGCGACAGCTGGGCGCATCGACAAAATAGTGTTCCGGCAGGAATCCCTTGTAGAGCTCATGCATGCCGCCATCGGGATCGCAGACGCTCATGGCGCCAAAGGTGTCGCCGTGATAGCCGCTGCGCAGGGCGACAAATTTGGCTCTGGGCGTCCCCTTGGCGTGCCAGTACTGCTGGGCCATCTTGAGCGCCACTTCCACTGCCACCGAGCCGGAATCGGCCAGAAATACCCGATCAAGCCCCTTCGGAGTGATCTCCACCAGCTTGCGGCAGAGCTCGACCGCCGGGGCGTGGGTGAGGCCGCCAAACATCACGTGAGACATCTTGCCGAGCTGGGCAGTGGCGGCGGCGTCCAACTCCGGCACCTGATAGCCGTGCACGCAAGCCCACCAGGAGCTCATGCCATCCACCAGTTCGCGGCCATCGCTGAGAGTGATCTTCACCCCTTTGGCGCTGGCCACTTCATAGCAGGGCAGGGGGTGAGTGAGGGAGGTATAGGGGTGCCAGATGTGGTGCAGGTCGAATTCTTGGTTGGTCATTTGTTGTTCTGTTGTCAATTGGTTTGATCTGGTCGGTGTTGACAGTCTACGCGTGCTCTCTACACTAGCCAACAATTTCAGCCACTTGGCACTGCGCATCACCCTGAGCGCGCAGGCCCGGCGGCGGGTTTTGTGGCCGTCCATCCCAAGATGGCGGGCGCAGGATCCCACTAATAACAACCGGAAGCCATGTATGAATGCTCTCACAGCGGGCGGTCACGCCCTTCGTCATGACTGGACTCTCGTCGAGGTTCAGGCCCTGTTTGCCCTGCCGTTCAACGATCTGCTGTTTCAGGCCCAGACCGTCCACCGCGCCCACTTTGACCCGAATGAAGTGCAGGTGAGTACTTTGCTCTCCATCAAGACCGGCGCTTGCCCGGAAGATTGCAAATACTGCCCCCAGAGCGCCCGTTACCACACCGGGCTCGAAGCCGAGCGGCTGATGGAGGTGGAGAAGGTGCTGGAGCGGGCCCGCGAAGCGAAGGCCAACGGCTCGTCACGCTTTTGCATGGGGGCCGCCTGGCGCAACCCCAAAGAGAAGGACATGCCCTACATCATCCGGATGATCGAGGAGGTGCGCGGGCTCGGCATGGAGACCTGTATGACGCTGGGGATGCTGACCGCCGATCAGGCGGCGCGTCTGGGGGCCGCGGGGCTCGATTACTACAACCACAACCTCGACACCTCGCCGGAGTTTTACGGCGAGATCATCTCCACCCGCACCTATCAGGATCGGCTCGATACCCTGGAGCATGTGCGCAGTGCCGGCATGAAGGTCTGCTCTGGCGGCATCGTCGGCATGGGCGAGCAGGCCAAAGATCGGGCGGGCCTCTTGATGGCGCTGGCCAACCTGCCGCGCCACCCCGAAAGCGTGCCCATCAACATGTTGGTCAAGGTGAAGGGAACACCGCTGGAGAACGAGGAGAACCTCGATCCATTCGAATTTATCCGCACCATCGCCGTGGCGCGGATCATGATGCCCGCCTCCCATGTGCGCCTCTCCGCCGGGCGGGAGAAGATGAATGAGCAGATGCAGGCCATGTGCTTTATGGCCGGGGCCAACTCCATTTTCTATGGCTGCAAGTTGCTGACCACTCCCAACCCGGACGAGAACAGCGATATGCAGCTGTTCAAGCGACTCGGCATTCGCCCCGCTCAGCGGGCCCAGAAGCCGGATCAGGTTCAAGAAGAGGAGCTGCTGGCCGAGGTGAGCCGCCAGAGCGAACCTGCCGAAATGTTTTATGACGCCACCCGCCCCCGTGCAGGGGCCGCTCGGTGATGAACGGCCCTGCAGTAACGGGCCCCTTTGGGTTGGGCGCGGCGCTGGCCGAGCGCGAGCAGGCGGGTCTGCTGCGCAACCGCATCGCGACCGACGGGGCGAGTGGCGGGCGGCTCAGGGTTGCAGGGCGCGAATACCTCAATTTTTCCGCCAACGACTATCTGGGGCTGGCAGATCATCCCGCCATCAAGACCGCCTTCAACGCGGGGATTGAGCGTTATGGTACGGGCTCCAGCGCCTCGCCGCTGGTGACCGGTTACAGTCATGCCCACCAAGAGCTTGAGAAGACCCTGGCCGAGTGGCTCGGGGTGGAGGCGGTGCTGTTCTTCAACTGCGGTTTTTCCGCCAATCAGGCGGTGCTCAAAGCCCTGCTCGGCAAGGATCATCTGCTGTGGCAGGACAAACTCAACCACGCCTCCCTGCAGGAGATGGGCAGCCAGCTCCCCTGCAAGATGAAGCGCTTTGCCCACAACGACATGGCGGCCCTTGAACGGCAGCTTGAGCCAAATCGCGGACTGATTGTCTCGGAAGGGGTGTTCAGCATGGACGGGGATCAGGGCCCTTGGCGCGAGCTCGCAACCCTCGCCGCCCAAAGCGGCAACTGGTTGATGATCGACGATGCCCATGGTCTTGGTGTGCTGGGATCCGAGGGGCGCGGCACCCTGGCGGCACAAGGGGTTCAACCTGCCAGCGTACATATCCAGATGGGCACTTTTGGCAAGTCGCTTGGCGTCGCCGGTGCCTTTGTCGGCGGCAGTCGCGAGCTGGTGGAGTATCTGGTCAACTTTGCCCGCCACTATGTCTACAGCACCCATATGCCCGCCGCGCAGGCTTGCGCGGTCAGCAAGAGCATCGAACTGGTGCGCGCGGCTGATGAGTCCCGCGCCCATCTTGGCCAGCTGATCGCTCGCTTCCGGCAAGGGGCAGAGGCGTTGGGTTGGCAGCTTGGCGCGAGCGATACCCCGATCCAGCCGCTGCTGGTGGGGGAGAGCAGCACCGCTCTGCAACTGGCTGAACGGCTGCGGGAGCGCGGCGTCTGGGTGAGCGCCATCCGCCCGCCCACTGTGCCGGTCGGTACGGCCCGGCTGCGCATCACCCTGAGTGCGGCTCACCGCGAGCAGGATGTGGATCGCCTGCTCGATGCCTTGGGGGTCAGCCCTGCAGTTACAACGCTTGGGGAGGCTCACTATGGCTGAGCGTTTTCAAACGGTCGACAAGGCGCAGCTTGCTCGCCGTTTCGGCGCCGCCGCTCGTCACTACGACGCCCATGCCCGCTTTCAGCAGGAGGTGGGGCAGGCGTTGATGGAATGGATGCCGAGCAGGCCGGTTGGCACTGATCTGACGGTGAGCGGGCTGGATCTGGGCTGCGGCACCGGCTTTTTCTTGCCCCAACTGGCGAACCGTTGTCACCAGCTGGTGGGGCTTGATCTCGCCCCCGGCATGCTGGCGCAGGCCGCCTTGCGTGGCAGCGGTGCTCGCTTGCTCTGCGGCGATGCGGAGCAGCTTCCTTTCGCCGACAGCGCGTTCGACTGGGTTTTCTCCAGTCTGGCGCTGCAGTGGTGCGAGCGTCCGGCCCAGGCTTTTGGCGAGCTGCTGCGGGTGGTCAAACCGGGCGGCCAGATCTTTTTCTCGACCCTGCTCGATGAGTCGCTCTGGCAGTTGCGAGCCGCCTGGCAGCAGCTTGATGGTCGCGCCCATGTCAATCGCTTCCTCAGCCTGCCACAATTGGAGCAGGCGCTGGCTAGCGCCGGGGTATCTGCTCCCGAGCTGCGTTGTATCACCTGGGATCTCGCCTATCTTGAATTGCCGCAGTTGTTGCGCGATCTCAAGGGGATTGGGGCCAATCAGATCAACGACAATCAAGGGGGCGCCGCCCCGGCCGGTCTGAGCGGTCGCGCCAGATTGCAGCAGCTGGCTCAGGCATATGAAGCATTTCGCCAGCCCGATGGCAGGTTGGTCGCCAGTTATCGGGTGTGTCTCGGTCGCCTCAGCAAGCCTTGCTGAGCGCCGGGAATTGCAGTGTGTGCAGGGCAGTGAGCCACTCCCTGCCAAGGAGAGAACCATATGAAATCATTCTTTATCACCGGCACAGATACCGATGCGGGCAAGACGCTGGTGGCACGCACTCTGCTGCGCGAATTCAGCGCACAGGGGATCCGCTGTGCCGGCTACAAGCCTATCTCGGCAGGGTGTGCCCGAACACCCGATGGATTGCGCAACCTCGACGCTGTTCTGTTGCAGGAGGCGGCGAGTGTTCAGCTGCCTTATGAGGTGGTCAATCCCTTTGCCTATGAGCCGCCGATTGCGCCCCATATCGCTGCCAGCGAGGCGCGCCAGCCCATTACCATGCAGGGGCTGAGCGAGGGGCTGCGCAAGATTGAACAGGCAGGGGCCGAGCTTGCAGTAGTGGAAGGGGCGGGGGGCTGGTATCTGCCGCTGGATCGCAAGCATCTGCTGTCGGATTGGGTGAAGCAGGAGAACATGCCGGTGATTTTGGTGGTGGGGGCCAAGCTGGGCTGTCTCAACCATGCACTGCTCACCTTTGCTGCCATTCGCAACGATCGGTTGCCAGTGGCGGGATGGGTTATTAATCGCCTTCACAGTGCCATGAGCCACTATCAGGAAAATCTGGACACCCTGAGGGGGATGTTACCGGCCCCGTTTCTGGGGGAAATTCCCTTTATAAACAATCCATTTGAGGCTGATTTGCAGGGGCGGCTTGATATCTCTCCGCTCTTGTGACGTCACATTCAGCGAACATTCATCGAGTCTCCCTAAAATTCATCCATAACATGGAGATAGGGAGGTCGAGTGATCTCTCTCCGTGTCTTTAATTCTCACAAGGAGTCTATATGAAGCGAATTATGCTATTCCTGGTGACCAACCTGGCCGTCATGCTGGTGCTGGGGGTGGTACTCAATATCCTGTTCTCGGTTCTGGGGATCAACAAGTCCAGCATTTCCGGGCTGTTGATGTTCTGTGCCGTGTTCGGTTTTGGGGGTTCCTTTATCTCCTTGCTGATGTCCAAGTGGATGGCCAAGCGCAGCTATGGCGTCCAGGTCATCGAGCAACCCCGTAACGAGACCGAGCACTGGCTGGTGAGCACTGTTGCCCGTCAGGCCCGCGAAGCGGGTATCAAGATGCCGGAAGTGGGGATCTACGACTCTCCCGAGATGAACGCCTTTGCGACCGGCGCCCGCCGAGATGATTCGCTGGTGGCGGTCTCCTCCGGCCTGCTCTACAGCATGAGCCGTGACGAGGCGGAAGCGGTACTGGCCCACGAGGTGAGCCACGTTGCCAACGGCGACATGGTGACCCTGACCCTGATCCAGGGGGTGGTGAACACCTTCGTGATGTTCTTCGCCCGCATCGTGGCTGGCGTCATCAGCAACTTCTTCAGTTCCAACAACGAGGAAGAGAGCAGCAGCACCGGTGGTTTTGCCTACATGATCACCGTGTTTGTGCTGGAGATGTTGTTCGGCATTCTGGCCTCCATCATCGTCATGTGGTTCAGCCGTCAGCGCGAGTTCCGTGCCGATGCCGGTGCCGCCAAGCTGGCAGGTCGCGACAAGATGATTGCCGCCCTTGAGCGCCTCTCCCGTGGTGCCGAGCCGCAGCTGGAAGGCTCCATGATGGCCTTTGGCATCAACGGCAAGCGCTCCATGAGCGAACTGTTCATGAGCCACCCGCCCATTGAGCAGCGTATCGCCGCCCTGCGTGGTTGATAGATACTGAATGACAGGGGATAACCCCGAATAAAAAACGGCTGCCTTGGGGCAGCCGTTTTGTTTTGCAGCCTTCTTTAAAGCTTGAAGTGCCCCATCTCCTGGCGCAGCACCCGTGACAGCTGCTTGAGCTTGGCTGCCTCTTGGGACACGTGGCGGGCGGCATCCCCCGATTGTTCCGAGAGGGAGGTGATGTTGCCGACGGTAGAGACCACCTCGTTGGCGGCGGTGGACTGCTCGCGCAGGGTGTGGCTGATCTCTCCCATCAGACCGGTGAGATTGGAGGCGTGGCTCTGGATGCTGGCGATTGCCTGCCCGGTCTGGTTGGCCAGTGTGACCCCGCGGGAGACGTTGTTGACCGTGTTCTCCATGCTGCGGATAGAGGCATCCGCCCCGCTCTGGATCTTGCTGATCATCCCGGTGATCTGCTGGGTCGAGGCCGCCGAGCGGCTGGCCAGATTGCGTACTTCGTCGGCAACCACCGCAAAGCCACGTCCCTGCTCACCGGCCCGCGCCGCCTCGATAGCCGCGTTGAGGGCCAGCAGGTTGGTCTGATCGGCGATGCCGCGGATCACGCCGATGATCTCCGAGATCTGCTGGGTATGGCTGTTGAGTTCTGCGATGGTGCTGGCTGCTTCACCGACCGTGGTGGAGATATTCTCGATGCTGCCAAGCGTCTCCTTGATGACCCCGGAGCCCTCCTCCAGCGTGTCGGCTGAGACCTTGCTGAGCTCGTCTGCATGGCTGGCATTGTCGGAGAGGTGGCTGATGCTCACCACCAGCTCTTCGATGGCGGCGGCCATGGTCTGGGTACTGGTTTGCTGATCGGTGGCGAACTGGGCGGTCTGCTCCGCTATCTGGGCGATGCTGTCGGCCGAATTGGACAACTCCTCGGTGGAGTGGGATACCTTGCCGATGATCCCCTTGAGGGTGCTCTGTGTGGTGCCAAGCAGGCCGATAAGACTCTCTTTCGAGCCTTGGGGCACCTTGATGGGGCGGGAGAAATCCCCTTCCGCCAGCAGATGGAGATCGGTCTTGAGCTGTTCGACCGAGGTGCCCACCAGATCGAGCAGGGAGCGATAGGTGCGCCAGAGGAAGAACATCAATACCAGGCCCAGAGCGATAAAAAGGTAGCGCAGCATGTCGGTATTGGCGGTGGCACTCTCGACCGCCTCCTGGTTGCGCCCCTCCATCATCACGTAGAAATCGTCGATGGGTGACATGATGCGACCCTTGTTCTGGTGATAGGCCTTGTCATGCATCATGGCGATGGCCTTCTGCTGGTTGGCGGCCACATCACCGTCCGTCTGCTGCACCAGTTTGAAGGCAGCCACCTCGGTGTTGACCAGTGCATCCGAGTTGTTCTTGGCCTCGTTGAGCTTGGCGAGTTCAGCATCGGTGAAACCAGCATCCTTCATCAGATCGATCAGGCCGCGGCGAACATTGCTGTCGGGGCGAGGATTCTGGCCGTTGGCCGCGACAAAATCCCAATAGATACGGTTGTAGCCATCCGGTCTCGGCTGTTCGCCGTTGCGAATGGCCAGTATCCGCATGTACTGCTGCTCGTAGGCTGGATCCTTGGTGATGACGTAGGTGCGACCGAGTCGGGTCAGGTCATCGGAGGATTGGCGCAGCTCGTCGGCCAGCAGGTAGGAGAGATATTGTTGTCGATAACTCTCTTCCAGTTGTTTACCCGCCCAGCTGTAGGCGAAAAACACCAGTGACAGCAGGATCAGGGTGATCACGGAGAGCAAGAGGTTGAGTTGAAAGGCGGGTTTGTTCTGTTCCATGGTTTGAGCGTCCTTATTCTCACCGGGTAACCCCCTTGGTCAGACGGCAAAGGCCGCTACGTCGGAGGGGTTTTGTTGTTATTGCTGTGAGTATAGAAGTCATCGTCGGCATGGTTGCGCAGGCGGGGCGAGAAAGAGACGAGAATGGAGGAACCGCGGGTCGACAGGGGGGAAAAGGTCGGCCAGGATCGGGGCCCAGCCAGCCTTTTCGTGGCTCGATCACCTTATTTGATGACGATGTCTGTGAGCGGTACGGCGCAGCAGGTGAGGATTTTGCCCTCTGCCCGCTCGGCGGCACTGATGGCGGGGGCGTCGGGGTGATCCACCTCGCCCGAGATCAGCGTCTGTTTGCAACTGCCGCAGATCCCGGCGCGGCAGCTCCAGGGCAGCTCTACGCCTTGCTTGTTGGCCTGATCCAGCACAGTGCCCTGATTGTTGCCGGTAAAGGCTTGGGCGCCGATACGCAGTTGTACCGCCTGATGGGGGCGGGCCACCGAGAGAATGGCGCCGCCAAAACTCTCCTGTTTGATCCGTGCGGCCGGAACGCCGAGGGCCGCTACTTTCGACGCCGCGTCGGCCATAAAACCGTGGGGGCCGCAGATAAAGACCTCTTTTTCGGCCAACCCTTTGACTAGTCGCAGATGCTCATCATTGAGTCGCCCTTGCAGCCCCTGCCAGTGATTGCCCGGCTGGCTCAGGATAATGGTGAGGGTCATGCCCTGCTGCGCCATGGCATGCAGTTCGCTGGCGGCGGGAATGTCCGCTTCGCTGCGGCACAGGTGCATAAAGTGAACCTCTTCCAGCTCCCCGCGAAGGGCCAGGGTGCGGGCTATCGCCAGCATGGGGGTGACGCCGGAGCCTGCGGAGAGCAACAGGAGGTTGCGCTCGGCCCCTAAGTGAAACTCGCCAGCGGGGTTGGCGGCCAGCAGCCGATCACCCACCTGCAACTGCTGGTGCAGCCAGTGGGAGATGCGACCCCCCTCCACCTTTTTGACGCTGATGCTGTAACGCTCCGGGTGATCCGGCGTAGAGCTCAGGGTATAGCGGCGCTGGATCCGTTCATTTTTGATATCGAGGCTGATGGGCAGATGCTGGCCCGGCAGGTAGTCGGGCAGAGGCTCGCCATCGGCGGCTTCGAACCAGAAGGTCTCCAGATCCCGCGCCAGCGGTTCGCGGGCCACGCAGACCAGCTCCCGCTTCTTCGGAGCGGCGGCGGGATAGACCACCGGACGGGTGCGCTCCAGCACTTCTATCTCGCTGCCTGCCTCAATCCATCCCTCGTTCAGGGCGATCAGGTTCTGGCCGAAGTAGACCTCGCCATCCTCGCCACGGCGGTAGCGGGTAAGGGTGGCCAGCGGCTCTTTCAGGGCGTTGAAACGATCGGTGCCCGCTTCCACCGTGGTCATGATGCAGCGGCTGCAGGGCTTGACCACCTTGAATTCCACCTCGCCGATGCGGATACGCACCCAGCTGTCCTCCTCGAAGGGCTGGGTATTGCTTGCCACCAGATTGGTGCGGAACTGGCTCATCTGGTGCAGCGCATCGGAGCGCAGATTGAGATCCTCAAGGGAGGCCTGGCTTATCAGCAGCAGCGGATAACCGTCGGCAAAGCTGACCCGGGTGCCGGTCTTCTCGCGAAAGCGATCAGAGGTTTCACCCAGCCAGAGCAGCTGCACTGGTTCCCCTGCCACCCGGCTCAGCCACCCATCGGCTTTGGTGTCGGTGTGCAGGGCGGTAAAGCGGTCGCTCCAGACTCCGGTAGCTTGCGGGGTGCGGCTGAAGTCGACCTCTTGCAGGGTGAGGGGTTCAAAGCCCGGATAGCGCAGTTGCAAGCCTCCTTCGATGGGGGTGGCCACGACCTGTTGCAGCTGGGGATGGGTACGGGCGGTGATAAAGGTGCCGTCCGGTTTGACCACCATGTAGCGGCGATCCCCTGCCAGTCCCTCTTCGGTCACCCGGGCGCGAGCCAGCGGCATACCTGCAGTCGATTTGATGGGGTAGAGGTGAATGCTGTCTAGCCTGGGCATCTTCATATCCTTGTGACGCGGCGCGATCGCCTGGAAAAAGGGGAACATAACGGTTCCCCGACGATCCGGCAATCCTTTCAAGGGGGCGGTCTATAGTTGGGAAAACAGAACAAGAGGGCATCGGGATGAAAATAAGCTGGTTGCTGGCGGGGAGCCTTTTTTGCCACGGGCTCTGGGCGCAGGAGCTGACCCTGACCACGGGAGAGTATCCTCCTTACTGTTCCGAGACGCTCAAATATCAGGGGCTGATCCCTCATGTGGTGAGCGAGGCATTCAAGAGTGAAGGGGTGAGCGTCAAGTTCCAGTTTCTTCCCTGGAAACGGGCCTTTCGCTTGTCGGAGGAGGGAGTGGTGGATGGCACAGTCCACTGGTATGAGTCGAGCGAGCGGCGCAAAACCCATCTCTACAGCGATCCCATCCTGAGCGAAACCTACGTCTGGTTCTATCTCAAGTCAGATCCGCTGGAATGGCGTGGCTATCAGGATCTGGCGGATCGCAAGCTGGCTGCGGTCAGTGGCTATACCTACAATGCAGATTTTTTTGCAGCCATCGCACAGGTTCCGCTGCAGGTGCAGTTCGTCACCCGGCTGCGCCAGAGCTTTGATCTGCTGCTCTCCGGCCGCGCCGACCTGACCCTGGAGAACATAGATGTCGGCTACTACTCCCTGCGTCAGTTCTACCCGGCCAGCACGGTCGATCTCTTTGCAACCCATTCAAAACCCGTGATGAAAGTTGAAGGTCACCTGTTGATCAGCCGCAAGCGTGCCAACGCTGACGAGCTGATCAAAACCTTCAATCGGGGCCTCGCCAAACTGAAAGCCAGCGGTCAGCTGGAGAAGATGTTACTTGAGTCACGTTCTGGTCTCTATGAACCATAAAGTGCAACATTTTTTGATCCTGATTCGCTAATCAGTACAAAAAAGCGGCCATTATCGACTCAGTTCCCAGTTTCTAACGCTTTCGCTTCTTCCCCATCCGGCCACCGTCCGCCTCGGCTACACGGTATCAAGCGCCATCGGGTGGGGCCTGTCACACAAAAAGAAGAAAGCAATGTATGAGCAAACAACTGGACATGACCCCATTGCCGGATCTCTCCCTGAAAACGGGAACAGGCCCGGTGCGTACCCGGCTACCCGTTTGGCGGCCGGCCCTGCCACCCTGCAATCACGCCTGCCCGGCCGGAGAAAATATCCAAGCCTGGCTCTCTTTAGCGCAGGCCGGCCGTTTTGAGGCGGCCTGGCAGACCCTGATCGAAGAGAACCCCTTGCCCGCCATTCATGGCCGGGTCTGCTATCACCCCTGCGAGAGTGCCTGCAACCGCGGGCAGGTGGATGAATCCGTCTCCATCCATGCCATCGAGCGCTTCCTCGGCGACGAGGCGCTGGCCCGTGGTTGGCTGCCTGCGCCACCGGCCCCAGCCAGCGGCAAGAAGGTGCTGGTGATCGGTGCCGGTCCCTCCGGCCTCTCCTGCGCCTGGCACCTCAACCGGCTTGGCCATCAGGTGGAGATCCGCGAAGCGGGGCCGCTTGCCGGCGGCATGCTGCGTTTTGGCATTCCCGCTTACCGCTTGCCCCGCGACGTGCTGGATCGGGAGGTGGCCCGCATCGTGGCGGCTGGTGTCACCCTGACCCTCAACCACAAGGTGGAGGATGTGCTGCGCGAGCGCGACGAGGGGGGCTTTGACGCCATTTTTATGGCCATCGGCGCCCATCTGGCCAAGCGGGTCGATATTCCGGCCCGGGAAGCGGGCAAGATCCTCGATGCGGTGAGTTTCCTCGAGCAGGCCAGTCTTGCCGAAGAGAAAGGACTGCCACCGCCAAAACTGGGACGGCGGGTTGCCATCTACGGCGGCGGCAACACCGCCATGGATGCGGCCCGTACCGCTCGTCGCCTCGGGGTGGAAGAGGCGATGATCATCTACCGCCGCGACCGGGACCATATGCCGGCCCACGCCTTTGAAGCCGATGAGGCCGAGGAGGAGGGGATCAAGATCAACTGGCTGCGCACCATCCGCCAGCTCGACAACACCAATATCGAGGTGGAGGTGATGGCGCTGGATGCAGAGGGCAAGCCGGTACCCACCGGCAAGTTTGAAACCCTCGAAGCGGATTCCCTTATTCTGGCGCTCGGTCAGGAGGTCGACCTCTCGGTGCTGGAGAGCATCCCCGGCGTGCGGGTCAACAAGGAGGGGGTGGTGCAGGTGGCGGGCAATCTGATGACAGATGTCGCCGGGCTGTTTGCCGGCGGCGATATGGTGCCCTCCGAGCGCACTGTTACCATCGCCACCGGTCATGGCAAGAAGGCGGCGCGCCACATGGATGCCTGGCTGCGTGGTCGCCACTATCAGAAGATGCTCTCCTACCCGCTGGTGGGGCCGGAGCAGTTGCAGCTCTGGTTCCAGACCCACGCGCCCGCCAGCAATCAGCCGGTCAAACCGGCGTGGGCGCGGGACGACTTTGGCGAGATCATCGGTGGGCTGGATGAGGTGGCCGCCCGTTACGAGGCGGCGCGTTGCTACTCCTGCGGCAACTGCTTCGAGTGCGACGGCTGCTACGGCAGCTGCCCCGAGCAGGCCATCGAGAAGCTGGGGCCGGGCAAGGGCTATCAGGTGGATGCCGAGCGCTGCACCGGCTGCGGCGCCTGCCACGACCAGTGTCCTTGTCACGCCATCGAGTTGCGCCAACCACAGGAGTCCCAATGAAACATGAACTGATCATGGTCGACGGCAACGAAGCCGCGGCCCGGGTGGCGTACCAGCTGAGTGAAGTGTGTGCCATCTACCCCATTACCCCGAGCTCGACCATGGCCGAACTGGCCGACGCCTGGGCGGCGGAGGGGCAGACCAACCTGTGGGGCAACATTCCCACTGTGGTGGAGATGCAGAGTGAAGGGGGGGCGGCCGGTACGGTACACGGCGCCCTGCAGGCGGGGGCGCTCGCCACCACCTTCACCGCCAGTCAGGGACTGATGCTGATGCTGCCCAACATGTACAAGATCGCCGGTGAATTGACCTCGGCGGTGTTCCATGTGGCGGCCAGATCGCTCGCGGCGCAGGGGCTGTCGATTTTTGGCGACCATCAGGACGTGATGGCGGCGCGCAGCACCGGCTTTGCCATGCTTGCCTCCGGCTCGGTGCAGGAGGCGCAGGACTTGGCCTTGGTTGCCCACAGCGTCACCCTGCAGTGCCGGGTGCCTTTCATCCACTTCTTCGACGGCTTTCGCACCTCCCACGAGGTGAACAAGATCACCGCCCTGCATCGGGATGAAATTCGCGCCCTTATCGACAACGACTGGGTGCGCGCCCACCGCGCGCGGGCCCTCAACCCGGATCATCCGGTGATGCGTGGCACCGCCCAGAACCCGGATACCTATTTCCAGTCCCGCGAGAGCGTCAACCCCTTCTACGAAGCGGTGCCGGCACGGGTGCAGCAATGCATGGACAATCTCGGCGAGCTGACCGGCCGCCACTACCGCCTGGTGGAGTACCACGGCGCGCCTGATGCCACCGATGTGATCGTGCTGATGGGCTCGGGGGCGGCTACCGCCCGCACCACAGTGGATTGGCTCAACCAACAGGATCGCAAGACCGGGGTCTTGGTCATTCGCCTCTATCGCCCCTTCCCGGTACAGGCGCTGCTCGATGCGCTGCCGCAGAGCGTGCGGCGCATGGCGGTGCTGGATCGCACCAAGGAGCCGGGCGCCGGTGGCGAGCCGCTGCTGCTGGATGTGCAGAGCGCGCTGATCGACGGCTTGCAGCGCGGCCTTATCAAGCGGCTGCCGTGGCTCAGTGGCGGTCGCTACGGCCTCTCTTCCAAAGAGTTCACCCCCGCCATGTGCGCGGCGGTGTTCGAGGAGCTGGCATCCGATGCGCCGCGTCCGCGCTTTACCGTGGGGATAGTGGACGACGTGTCGGGCCTCAGTCTGGCCTGGCACCCCATCGGTGATCTGGAGCCTGCCAGCCGGGTGCGGGCGCTCTTCTTCGGCCTCGGTGCCGACGGCACTGTGGGCGCCAACAAGAACAGCATCAAGATCATCGGCGAGCTGGAGGGGTTCCACGCCCAGGGTTACTTCGTCTACGACTCCAAGAAGTCGGGCTCGCGTACCGTCTCCCACCTGCGCTTTGGCCCCGAGCCCATCGATGCCCCCTGGCTTATCGAGCAGGCGAGCTTTATCGGCTGCCACCAGTGGTGCTTTGTCGAATCGGTCGATCTGCTGGAGCACGCCGCCGAGGGGGCGACCCTGCTGCTTAACGCCCCCTATGAGGCTGACAAGGTGTGGGGCCAGCTGCCCGAGCGGCTGCGTGCCCGTATTCGCGCCCTCAATATCCAGCTCTACTGCATCGATGGGGATCGGGTGGCCGAGCAAAACGGTATGGGCAATCGCATCAACACCATTATGCAGACCTGTTTCTTCGCGCTAGCCGGAGTGTTGCCACGGGACGAAGCCATTGCGCTGATTAAGGAGAGCATCGAGAAGAGCTATGCCCGCAAGGGGCCAGAGGTGGTGGCGCGCAACTTCGCGGCGGTGGACGACACCCTGGCTCACTTGAGCAAGGTGGTCATTCCGGCCGGTGAGGAGCAGATCAGCGACTATCCGCTGCCGTTGGCACCGGGTGGCAGCGAGTTTGTCCAGCGGGTCACTGGCGAGATGCTGGCGGGGCGTGGCGATCTGATCCCCGTCTCCATGTTGCCGGTGGATGGCACTTACCCCACCGCCACCAGCCGCTTCGAGAAGCGGGATATCGCCCGCGAGATCCCGATCTGGCACTCCGATATCTGCATCCAGTGTGGCAACTGCGTCTTTGTCTGCCCCCACGCGGCGCTGCGGGCCAAGTTCTACCATCAGGACTGGCTGGCGACCGCCCCCGAGGCAGCGCAGTCGGTGCCCGTCACCGCCAAGGGCTTCCCCGACAGCCGCTACACCTTGCAGCTCTATCCGGAGGATTGCACCGGTTGTGGCCAGTGCGTGCAGGCTTGTCCGGTGCGGGCAGGAGCGGATGAGAGCCATGAAGGCGAGCGCGCCATCGCCATGATGGACAAGGCGCCCCATCTGGCTGGTCAGAAACAGGCGCTGCGCTGGTTCGAAAGCCTGCCGTGGCCTGCCCGCGAGCGGGTGGACTTCTCCACGGTGCGCGGCACTCAGTTCCTCGAACCCCTGTTCGAGTTCTCCGGTGCCTGCGCCGGCTGTGGCGAGACCCCTTATCTCAAGCTGTTGACCCAGCTGTTTGGCGATCGCATGCTGGTGGCCAACGCCACCGGTTGCTCCTCCATCTACGGCGGCAACCTGCCGACCACCCCGTGGGCCAAGAACGGCGAAGGGAAGGGGCCCGCTTGGTCCAACTCCCTGTTTGAGGATAACGCCGAGTTTGGCTTTGGTTTTCGTCTCACCGCCGATCAGCATCACGGGCAGGCGGTAGCGGCCCTCGAAGCGATGAAAGGGGAGCTGGGGGAAGCGTTGGTCGAGTCGCTTATCAACGCTCCGCAGCGGCTGGAGTCGGAGATCCGCGCCCAGCGCACCCGGGTTGCGCAAGTGCGCGAGCGGCTGGAAGAGGTGAAATCCGGCAAGGCTCGCGAGCTGCTGTCCTTGATTGATCAGCTGGTGCGCCGTTCGGTCTGGATCATCGGCGGCGATGGCTGGGCCTATGACATCGGCTCGGCGGGGCTCGATCATGTGCTCGCCTCCGGCCGCGATGTGAACGTGCTGGTGATGGATACTGAGGTCTACTCCAACACCGGCGGTCAGATGTCGAAATCGACCCCGCTCGGTGCCGTCGCCAAGTTTGCGGCGGGGGGCAAGACGCTGGCCAAGAAGGATGTAGCCTTGCAGGCCATCTCCTATGGCAACGTCTATGTTGCCCGCATCGCCTTTGGTGCCAATCCGCAGCAGGCGCTGCAGGCCTTACGTGAGGCCGAAGCCTATCCGGGCCCGTCGCTGATCATCGCCTACAGCCACTGCATCGCTCATGGCATCGATATGGAGTTTGGTCTAACTCAGCAAAAACGCGCCGTGGCCTCTGGCCACTGGCCGCTGATGCGCTACAACCCGGTACTGCGCAGATCGGGGCAGAACCCCTTTAGTCTCGACAGCCTGCGCCCCTCCATCCCCCTCGCTGAATACCGGCAGGAGGAGACCCGTTATCGGGTGCTGGCCCAGAGCCACCCGGAGGAGGCGCAGCGGCTGATGCAGGTGGCGCAAAAAGTGGCGTGGCAGAAGTGGGCCACCTACGAGGAGATGGCCACCCGTGAGGCCAGCCATTTTCATCCGCCGGTGTGAGGATTGTGTGAGTGAAATATAACCAAGCGGGCCATTGGCCCGCTATTTTTATATTGATAGCAAAGGGTTCTTGGCTTACGAATATATGCACCACCTACAATGTTGTAAATTTATAAAAATTGGGTGGGAGTGATACAATAGATTGTCTATAAAGGGAGAGCTTCCATTTATTCGATAGTAAGGGTAGGGCTATCTTGAAGATGTCGACAGTAAAATATTGAAAAGACATGTCATTTTTATTGAACTGTCTGACAGAACTGGGCACGATATACGAAGCAATATGTGTTCTGTAGATAATTGAGGTTTTAAATTGAAAGAACAACGTAGTACTAATATCATTTTTAGTAATGAAGCTATAGCAGGACTAGTTATAACTGCAATGTCCTATTTGGTGGCATATATTTTTGAGAGAAGCTATCTCTCATATTTTGAAGTTCCAGAAGGGTTACTACAGGTTGAGGTTAAGTCAATAATTTTAGCATGTTTGTCTATTCTAGGTCTGACGGGATTGGTTTATCAAGTTTTAGATCTGGTTACTACGGTTATTAATGATAAGTATGCGGATAAACCAATAGCTAAAATTTTTGACTCATATGGGGTTATTTTTATTCCTGCGGTGATATTGTGTCTTTTTATTGATGCAGAGTGGTATAAGAAGGTTTTCTTTCTGACTATCCCTTTTATGAATATGTGGTTTCAGATAATAATGCCATTTTTTGAAATAAAAAATTATGGTTCGTATAGTGATGCTCAAAGTAAAGTTATTGAGTGGTCGAGGGGTTATGGTGGTTTAACTCAGAGATATAAAGTATTTGGTGAGGCATCGATTGGGCGTGTTGTATTAATATGTTTTTACCTAGCTGTCGCTGCGCATGCTGCTGGTAATGTTTCAGCATCAAACCAAAAAGAATATTTTTCGGATGAATTAGGTCGAGTGCTTATTCGAGCTTACTCAGGAAATGCCATAATGGCTTATTCTAATGAAAACAAACTGACTGGCATGTTTGTTTTAACGCCTATAAATGGTCTCAAGCTTAAAAAAATTGAATCTGAGCAAAATATACTTAACAAGGAAGGGATTGACAGCAAAATGTATGGGTTGTTTGATAGAGTGTTTAATTTAATTAAAAACGGTTTGTCATAATGTATATAACAAATGCTTCAAGAATAACTATCAACGTTTGGCTCTTCTAGTTCCAAGATGCTGCGGTAGTTGTGTTATTGCGTTATAAGTCCTTTAGCCGGGAGTTATGTTTACCCTAGCAACAGGTTCTACCCTCTCGAGATAACTGAGAAGTTACATATTCAGTTTTTAATTCGCATCAATGGCACAGGGAAAGAAGGTTGAGTGATCGAGGAAAAGAGAGTTGGAAAAAATATGACGCCCGATATGACTTACGACATCACTCACTAATAGAAACGATATGCCGCAGCTATTGGCGGCATTTGTCTATCTGCAGGCCAAAGCTTTCTTTTTATTCCAAGGCAGGTAAGCTGCGGGGCAAATAGCGTCAAACAGGAGAAGGGACGATGACAGAACAACATATCGCCGGGACGATCAGTATTCTGGGGGCGGGGTGGCTCGGGCTGCCGCTGGCGCGGGCTCTGCTGGCGGCAGGCAAGCAGGTGGCGGTCACGGTCAGCAGCGCCGAGAAGGCGGCCCGTCTGCAGGGGGAGGGGATCGCTGCCTATCCGCTGACGATTTCTGCCCATATGTCGGATGCATGGCCCATCCCCTGCGAATCGCTGGTTATCTGCGTACCGCCCAGCAAGACCGATGACTATCCGCAGGCGGTAGCAAAGGCCTGCGCATTGGCCAACGCGAGTGGCACCCGGCGGGTGCTGTTTGTCAGCGCCACCTCGGTATGGGGGGCGGGGCAGCAGGAGGGTGAACAGCCCAAACCGCGCCATGCCCGTGGTGAGCGGATGCTGGCGGCGGAGCAGGCGGTGCTGACGGCCGGTTTCGAGTCGGTGATGATAGTGCGTCCCTCCGGCCTTTATGGCCCGGATCGCCATCCCGGCCGTTTCCTCGCGGGCAAGACCTTGGATGGCGGCGCCCAGTCGGTCAATCTGGTCCATCTGGACGATGTGGTGGCGGCCTGCATCTTGCTGCTTGAGCGGGGCAAGGACGGGGATGTTTTCAACCTGAGCGCGCCCGTGCATCCGCGTCGCGAGCAGTTTTACCCCTTTGCGGCGCGCCAGCAGGGGCTGCCCGCGCCGGTCTTTATCGAGCCTGCCGGTGAATTTCAGCCCATCGACGGTCAGCTGATTTGCCAGCAGATGGGATTCAACTATCGCTGGCCCGATCCGGCCCACTGGTTTGCCGAGCTCGCCGCCTCGGGCAATTGAGGTTTGCCAAGGGGGTGATCGCCCCCTATCATGCCGCCATCCATGAGAGAGAGGCGGTAATGATGGTAGATACAAAACGTCACCCCGATGGGGAGTTGTTGCTGAGAACCCTGGCAATGCCAGCCGATACCAACCCCAATGGCGACATCTTTGGTGGCTGGATCATGTCCCAGATGGATATAGGTGGGGGCATTATGGCCAAGGAGCTGGCAAAAGGACGTATTTGTACCGTATCCGTCGAAGGCATGACCTTCCACAGTCCGGTCAAGGTGGGCGATGTGGTCTGCTGCTACGGCCGCTGCATGAAGATCGGCCGCAGCTCCATGAAGCTCAAGCTGGAGGTGTGGGTCAAGCCGGTACTGCGGGAAAACGATGCCCAGCGTTACTGCGTGACCGAGGGGATCTTCACCTATGTCGCCATCGACGAACAGGGCAAATCCCGCCCGGTTCCGGTGAGTGCCTGATTAAATCAGCCGGGCATTGATGATGGATATTTCCTGCTCAAGCCCGGTTTTTTGCCGTATCATGCGTTCCAGCATCTCTTCCGAGCCCACATATTGCAGGGTGTCGAACAGGCAGAGATCGCATTGAGGGTCCCGTCTTATCTGGTAGACGGTGGACAGCTCCACTTGATGACAATTTCCTTGTTGATCATAAAACGTCACGTTGTACCGAAGTTCTTTCGCCATGAGACAAGGTCCTTCTGGTTGGGTGGAACAGGGACTATCAGCTTAGTCGGCGTGGATGACGTTTGTGATGGTCGCAACAAAAAGCAAAGGCGGGCGGTTGTTAGCCAATGAAAAATAGTTATCGCATTCTTGGCACCTCCCTGCTGACCCTGGGGTTGGTAGGCTGTTTTGAGGTGCCGGATCAGAACCATCTGGTCACAGCTCAAGGGATTGTGCCGGGACTCGACTGCCAGCGTCCGCCGCTGGTAGCGTTGGCGACCACGGCGCTGCCCCGTGAATTCGGGGTGACGGTGTGGAATCTCTACAAGGGCCAGCGCAAAAACTGGCGCGAAGGGATGGACAGTTATGCCAAGGGGCAGGATCTGGTGCTGCTGCAAGAGTCGGCCACCCGTCCCGATATGCTCGACTGGCTGCGCGCCGGTGATTTCCAGTGGCAACAGCTGCAAGCCTTCACCCAGGGCGGCGTGTCGTTCGGGGTAATGACGGTGGCCAAGACCCCGCAGGCGTTCGTCTGTGGCGTGCGCTCCCCCGAGCCTTTGCTGCGCATCCCCAAATCCGGGCTGGTGAGCCTCTATCCGCTGCAGGGCGATCCTGACGGCGTTATGGTCATCAATATCCATGCGGTCAATTTCGAGCTGGGGATGGCTACCTTCCGCGAGCAGCTCAACGATTTGACTGCCTTGGTGCGCCGCCATCAGGGGCCGGTGATCCTGGCCGGTGATTTCAATACCTGGAGCGACAAGCGCCAGTTCTGGCTGAATAAATTGGTGGACGAGCTGGGTCTGCAAGAGGCCGTGCCGGTGCCTGACCTGCGCCGTACCGCCTTCGGTCGCCCACTGGATCATCTCTACTACCGCAATCTGGATCTGGTCGAGGTGAGTTCACCGGCCACCGACAGCTCGGATCACAACCCCATCATTGCGCGCTTTGCCGCCCAGTCGGTGACCCCCTGATCGGGGATGATGTGCGCGTGTTGCCCATAAAAAAATCCGGCGCCTGATAGCGCCGGATTTTTTTATACGATCTGGCGGTCAACCCGCTCGGGATGACCCGCTGGCATTACTGGTAGAGACCCAGATTCGCTTTGGCGTAGGCTTCGAAATCGGTGCAGCCACCGATGTGCTGCTCGTCCAGGAAGATCTGCGGCACGGTATTGACCGGCTTGCCGGCGCTCTTGGCCAGATCTTCTTTGGTGATGCCTTCGGCATGGATATCCACGTAGCGGAATTTGAAGTCATCGCGCTGTTCGGTCAGCTGCTCGGCGATCTGTACGGCACGGACACAGTAGGGGCAACCCGGGCGACCAAAAATCACTGCAAACATATTTTCTCTCCGTTTTTTAAGCCGTTTATGTATGGCCGTTGATATGAGGCAGGCAACAGCATAGCCCTGCCTCGTGGCGACTTGAAGCCGAAATTATCGATACCGTGATTCGAGCGGGCCTATTGGCTCAGCTCTCATCGGCGATCTGGATCGGCTGCTGCTGATAGATGCTCTCCAGCACCCCCTTCTCGAATACAGTCCAGGGCCACGGCGCCTTGCTGGCACGGTAGCGCTCATGGGTGGCCGGATCTTGGGACAGGCCGCGCTGGAACATCACGAACGCCTTGCGCTGGCCGCCTGCCGTGTCGATAAAGCCCACCAGATTGGAGGTGCCGGTGATGGTGCCGGTCTTGGCGTGGACCTTGTTCTTCATCATGGGGGCGGTGACGCTGCGGCGCCACGCCAGGGTGCCATCCACCTGAGAGCTTGGCAGCAGCTTGATCAGGCCAAGTTCGGCATCATTTTTCTGGATGAAGTTCAGCACCGACATCATCTGACGGGCGCTGATGAGATTGTGAGCGGATAGACCGGAGCCGTCTGCCAAAGTGGCGTTGCCCAGATCGATGCCGTTCTTGGTCAGGATGGCGCGCACCGCCATGGTGCCGCTGCGATAGCTGCCCGGCTTGTTGTAGTAGTGACGGCCCACGGTTTTGAGGAAGGTATCGGCGTAGAGGTTGTCCGATTTCTTCAGCATCTTGGCGAGCATCACCGGCAGGGAGACCGAGTAGTGGGTGCCGAGGGTCTCTGCCCCTTCAGGGGCTTTGTGGGTGACCCGCAGCAGGCCATCATGCTTGATACCGGCACGGTCCATCGCCCAGCGGATGTTGTCCCAACCCCAGGCTTCCACATCGTGAATGGCGAAACGCAGTCCCTGCGGCTCCTTGTTCGGGGTGATGCAGCCCTTGAGCTCGTAGAAGTTGCCCTTGGCCATGTCCACTTCCAGTGCGCAGAACTGGCGCGCCATGTCGCCATAGCTCATCACTTCCACGTTGTCGGCACCGATGCCGATGGGCACGCCGGTAGCTACATTGCCCACCGCCGGTTTGCCAATCTGGGTGGCAGTGATGGTGCCGTAGGCGCAGTTCTTGTCGATGATGACCGAGGAGACGGGCGCAGCGAAGCAGAGGGTCTGATCCCCCCACGACCAGCCGTTGCCGCGCTCGTAGCCGTTGTAGGCGCCGGTGTTGACGTAGACATTGCCCTTGATGCTGCTGACGCCGAGCTGTTTGAACAGGGCCAGCAGATCCATGCGGGAGAGGGTGGGGTCGCCGACGAAGTTGATCCAGATATCGCCGTTGATGGTGTCACCCTGTTTGGCACCGGGTTGGGCCTGAATGTCAGTGGCGAAGCGGAAGTCGGCACCCAGCTCGAGGCGGGCCGCCAGCGCGGTGAGCACCTTCATGGTGGAGGCGGGGGCGATCATCTGATCCGCGTGGCGGGCGAACTCGACGCCGTTATTGCCCTGCACCATGATGGCGTACTGGCCACCCTGAGGGGGCGTCAGCGGGGCGGCATGAGCCGCCAGAGAAGAAAAGAGAGCACAAAAACCAATCAACAGCCGCTGCATAACATCCTCTAACGTGACGAAGGGGCCAGACCGATAGCACTGACCCTGATAATTCAACCTTGTTTCACCCGCCGATGCGGGATCGACGGGATAACGCAATTCATGCCATGTATGCCGGTCGCCATCATGTCATCGAGTTGGCGGTACGATAGCGACCCTCATAATCAAAAATTTTCTCTTTTATCTGCCAGAAGCGACCCGATTTGCGGGCGATGACAAAATCCGGATGACGGAACTGGCTTTGCGCGGCCAGCACGCTCGCCAGGGTGGCAAATTCGGGCTCCAGCCCCGGGGCGGGCCAATGATGACGCACAAAGTGCTGTTGAAACAAGCGCCGTGCGCCCGGGGAGTGAAATCCGAAGTATTCACTGAGGGTCAATCCATCCTCATCGTGGTAGGTCACCTCCAGCCGCTCCCCCTGTTTGCCGCGCCCGGCTGTGAGGGTTAGCCCCGCACAGCGGATCACCATACAATCCTTGAGATTGAGCGCCTCTTTGAGCTTGTCGTCAGGGTCCACCAGCAGCTGATCGCAGCTCTGGCAGCGGCGGGCGGCGATGTCGTTCTCCGCGCCACAGCCGGGGCAGATCTTGGCGCGAAAGCGGTAGTCGCACTCTTCACGGTTGCCCTCGTCATCTTCAAACAGCCCCTGACAGCGGCGTCCGTAGTGCTCGATCACCTTGCCATCCTCGTCGGTCTTGCCCCAGAAGGTGTTGGCAAAACCGCAGGCGGGGCAGGGTACTTGTACCGGCTCGGTACTGGCGTGGGGGCGAGGCTCCCCCACTTCGGGGGCGAACAGGTTGAAGTTGTTGCCCGCATAGTCGAGCACCAGACAATCGCTCTTGCCCGGCGAGAGACGCAGGCCCCGCCCGATGATCTGCTGGTAGAGGGAGACCGACTCGGTGGGCCTGAGCATCACGATAAGATCGACATGAGGGGCATCGAAGCCTGTGGTGAGCACCGCCACGTTGACCAGAAACTTGAGCTCGCGTGCCTTGAAGGCGTTGATGAGGGCATCGCGCTCCGGCCCCGGCGTCTCACCGGTGATAAGGGCCGCCTGCTGGCCTCTGGCGCCAAGCAGGCCGTGAATTTCCCGGGCGTGTTCGACGGTGGCGGCGAAGATCATCACCCCCTGCCGGTCGGAGGCATACTCCAGCACCTGGCTCAGGATATGGGGGGTAACCCGCTCCTGACGCTTGAGCTCGCCGTTGAGATCCGCCTCGCTGAAGAGGCCATTCTCCCGCGGCACCAGCTTGCTGAAGTCGTAGTGGACGATGGGGGCATCCACCATGCGTGGCGGCGTCAGGTAGCCGTTTTTGACCATAAAGCGCAGCGGCAGCTCGAACACGCAGTCGCCAAACAGCCGTTCGCCGTGGCTCTTGACCATGCCGTGATAGTGGCGCCGGTAGATCCAGCCCAGCCCCAGCCGATAGGGGGTAGCGGTGAGGCCGAGGATCTTGAGGGCCGGATTGGCGGCCTTGAGGTGGTCGATCACCTGATGGTACTGGCTGTCGTCATCGAGCGAGACCCGGTGGCACTCGTCGATGATGAGCAGAGAGAAGGCGCTGTCGAAGGCCGCCAGATTGCGGGCGACCGACTGCACCGAGCCGAACACCACCTGGGCGCTTGCCTCCTTGCGGGCGAGACCGGCGGCAAAAATGTCGGCCTTGAGCCCCCACGCCTCGTACTTGGCGTGGTTCTGCTCCACCAGCTCCTTGACGTGGGCCAGTACCAGCACCCGTCCGCGCGCCTTGCGGGCCAGTTCGGCGATCACCAGACTCTTGCCGGCCCCGGTGGGCAGCACCACCACGGCGGGATCCGGGTGTTTGCGAAAGTGGCTGATAACGGCGTTGACGGCGTCGGTCTGATAGGGTCTGAGAACGAACATGCAGGTTTGGCGCGGGGCTTGGCAGGATGGCGCCATTATAGGGATCTTGCCGCCAAAAAACAGCGGGCCGACATGATGCCGGCCCGTTGAATACATTGCGTGCTTAGTGGAAGGGGAAGAGGTAATTCATCCAGCTTGCCATGCGCAGCAGCACTTTGCGCATTACAGAAACATGGTGGAAATACTCGGTATAGACAGCGGCTTGTCCGCTGGCACCCGCGATTACCTGATACTTTGCCCATTCGGGGTCGGTAATGGAGATCAGTACCGGCATACGACCTGGACGAATGGCGCTATTCTGGTCAAGCAGCATAGCGTTGGCCTGCACGTTACCGGCGGCAATGGCCGGGATCACGGCGGTCACCTTGCCCTTGAAGATCTTGCCGGGAATACCGTCGATCACCACTTCGGCCTCATCACCCACCGCCAGACGCTGCATGCTGTTCTGCCAGAACCAGCCAACATAGGCAGTCTCATCTTTGTGGATGAAGGTCATCACCGGACGGTACATAAACGGGGTGGCGATCATGCCTGGACGCAGGGCAAGCTGCACCACATGGCCATCGCTCGGGGCATAGACCACGGTCTGGGCCAGCTGGTATTTGGCTTCATCGAGCTGGGCCTGCAAATCTTCCAGCGTGGCGCGTTGCTGATCCATCTGGGCGGCGATCTCGTCTACGCTCGCCTGGGTCACGTCGAGGTCACGCTGCTTGCCGACGCCGCGGCGCATCAGGTCACTGGCGCGATCTCTGTCCAGTTTGGCTGAGCGTAGTCTGGCGTCAATGGACTTGAGTTGATCCTTGTTGGCATCGAGGCGAGCGCTCAGGCTCTCCACTTTCAGTCTGAAAGGCTCGTCATCGAGGCGAAACAGCACATCGCCCTTCTTCACCGGCTGGTTGGCTTGCACCGGCACCTCGACCACCCGGCCCTTGACCAGCGGTACGATAGGGGTAGAGAGGTAGTAGTTGCGCGCCATCTCGGAGTAGGGGTGGTTGTAGTTCATCAGCATGATGAGGGTGCCGATGAGCACCACACCACCCAGCGCGGCAGTCGGAACAGTCCACTTGTTGAGCGGGATGCGGAAGATTTTGAATATGGCGACACAGAGTGCCGTATAGGTCAGGATCAGTAGCAGGTCCATGATTTATCCCTGTTGCTCTTGCTGTTCGATATGGTTGAGACGGCCCTTCAGTTCAGCCAGCTCTTCTCTGAGGGCCGCGATATCATCTTCATCTTTTTGCAGGCGTTGGTTAAAGCCCCAGCCCCGATCCGGGCGGTAGAGGGTGGCCCAGATCCAGAGGAAAGGCCACAACACGTGCAGCGTAAACAGGCTGACCCAGCCGGCAACATGGATGGCATCCTGATGGGGATGATTGCGATGTTTGGCGATTTCGTAAGGAATATCGTGGATCACGATGATTCCGTAGAAGATGACCAGCGCGACAAAGACGAGCAGGCCAAGGGCAAAATAATCAAGGAACATGTATAACCTCCACTGGCTTTAAGCACAGCTTTATCATTGATTCATATATTCGGGAAAGCAATTTAAAATCACATATTTATCGTCAGGTCGCACGGAATCTTAAGGGCTTGTGCTGTATAGGAGCTTAAGGGAATAACGAGTTGTTTTATTGGTTCTTTTGTCAATTAAAAAGGGGCCTTTTGGCCCCCTTTTTCACCACCTCAAGTCAGACATCACCCTTCACTGGGATTGCTAACCAGTGGTTGGCGGAACTTCATCAGGAAGGCCACGGTAATGGCCGCTGTGGCAGTCAGGCCGATGATGGTGGAGGTCCCCATCTCCAGCCCGAACCCGATGGGGGCGTTGGCCAGATAGGTGAACACCACGGCGGTCATGAACATGGCGGGAATAGTGCAGATCCAGTGCAGCTTGCCCTCTTTGATGAGGTAGGCAGCCGCAGCCCACAGCATGATGACGGCGGTGGTCTGGTTGGCCCAGCCGAAGTAGCGCCAGATCACCCCGAATTCAGCCTTGGAGATGATGAAGCCAAGGATAAACATGGGGATGGCGATCAGCAGACGCTTGGCCAGCGGCTTCTGGGTCATTTTCAGGAAGTCCGCCACGATCAGGCGAGCACTGCGAAACGCGGTGTCACCGGAGGTGATGGGCAGGATCACCACGCCGAGGATGGCCAGAATGCCGCCGACTGTACCGAGCAGGCTGGTGGAGACTTCGTGTACCACGGCTGCCGGACCGCCGTTGGCCATGGTAGCGTTGAGCGCTTCGGTGCTGTCGTAGAAGGAGAGACCCAGGGTGCACCAGATAAGGGCGATGATCCCTTCACCTATCATTGCGCCGTAGAAGATGAAACGGCCGGACTTCTCGTTTTGCATGCAGCGCGCCATCAGCGGTGACTGGGTAGCGTGGAAGCCCGATACCGCGCCACAGGCGATGGTGATGAAGAGCAGCGGCCACAGTGGCAGCTCGGTCGGGTGCAGGTTGGAGAAGTCCATCCCGGTGTTGTAGAAGCCTTTGCCGGAGACGATCAAGCCA
This sequence comes from Aeromonas sp. A600620, assembly GCF_029479985.1. Lineage (NCBI taxonomy): Bacteria > Pseudomonadati > Pseudomonadota > Gammaproteobacteria > Aeromonadales > Aeromonadaceae > Aeromonas > Aeromonas sp. A600620. The sequence continues at coordinate 371,163 of NZ_JAAKXB010000003.1, forward strand.
ACGATGAGGCCGACGGACATGAAGACCAGCAGGGCACCAAAGATGGGGTAGAAGCGACCGATGATTTTGTCGATGGGGACTATGGTCGCGAGGATGTAGTAAGCAAAAATCGCCACAATCCAGTAGACCAGATCGGTGGAGGTGAGGTTGGCGAGCAAGCCGGCCGGGCTCAGCACGAATACCACGCCCACCAGCATCAGCAGCACCACGGCAAACAGGTTCATGAAGTGCTTGGCGGCGGTGCCCAGATGTTCACCGACCACGGTTGGCACCGAGGCCCCCTTGGCGCGTACCGACAGCATGCCGGAGAAGTAGTCATGTACCGCACCGGCGAAGATGCAACCGAAGACGATCCAGAGCATGGCGACCGGGCCGTAGAGGGCACCCAGGATGGGGCCGAAGATGGGGCCGACGCCAGCGATGTTGAGCAGTTGAACCAGATAGACTTTCTTGTCCGACATCGGGACATAGTCCACCCCGTCAGCCATGGTGATGGCGGGGGTTTTCAGCTCGGGTTTCGGGCTGAATATCCGTTCGATGAATTTGCCGTATATGAAGTAGCCGGCCACAAGTAAGCCGACACAGAGGAAGAACCAGATCATTGCTACGCTCCTGCATTGTTATTTTTTAGTGTGCAGAGCGAGTCTAAAACGGTTGCGCCTGACTGGCAGGTGAAACTCCCCGAGCGGCGCTTTGGCGCGCCGAGCGGTCGGCGGCTGTGATCAGGCGCACACTCCGCGGCTCAGTCCAGCCCCAGCTGATCTTTCAGCTCCTTGAGATAGCGACGACTGACCGGCACCCGTGCGCCGCTCGGGGTGACAATCTCTGCCAACTGGTTATCCAGCAACCGGATCTCGAAGATGGCGTTGGGAGAGACCAGATATTGGCGGTGGCAGCGCAGCAGCGGGCTCTTTTCCTCCAGTGATTTGAGGGTGAGCTGGGTGTGGAACAGCTCGCCCTGACAGGCCACATGGACCCCGCCCAGATCGGAGAAGGCATACTCCACCTGCGCGATGGGCAGCAGTCTGACCCGGTTGTGCAGATAGCCCGGAATATGTGCGATGGTGGGGGCCAGCCGCTCGATGGGCTGCGGGGAGATATCCTGCTTGAGGCGTGCCAGCGTTTTGGCGAGGCGTGCGGGTTCCACCGGCTTTAGCAGGTAGTCGAAGGCGTTCTCCTCAAAGGCCTGAATGGCATATTCGTCAAAGGCGGTGACAAAGACGATGCGGGGCAGGGGATCGAGCATGGCCACCAGCTCCATACCGCTCAGCTTGGGCATCTGTATATCGAGGAATACCACGTCGGGTTTGAGGCGCTGAATAAGCGGCAGCGCCTCGATGGCGTTGGCCGCTTCCCCCACGATCTCGATGGCAGGATCGCAAGCCAGCTGCTGCCTCAGCTCTTCGCGGGCGTAGTGTTCGTCATCGACAATCAGGGTGCGGATCATGGTAGCTCCTTGGGGATGGTGAACGACACCCGGGTCCACTGCTCAGGCTCGCAGGCAATAGTCACGCCATAGCGCTCGCCAAAGGCGCTTTTCAGTCGCCGATCGACAATGGTCATGCCCAGACCGTCGCCAGCGGGGTGCGCTTGCCAGGTGCCTGCATTATCTTCCACGTGGATGGTGACGCTGGTGGGATGCTCATCGGTCCAGAGGCGAATGCGCCCCTGCTCCAGTAGGGTCGAGATGCCGTGCTTGATGGCATTCTCGATCAACGGTTGCAGGGTGAAGCTGGGTAGTCGCAGTGTAGCCAGATGGGGCGGGATCTCGTTTATCACCGTCAGCCGATCGCCAAAGCGGGCCAGCTCGATCTCCAGATAGGATTGGCAGTGCTCCTGCTCCTCCTGCAGGGTCGCAAGGCCGCTCTGGCGCTTGAGGTTCTTGCGAAAGAACAGTGAAAGATGCAGCAGCAGATCCCGCGCCTTGTCCGGATCGCGCCGGGTGATGGCACTGATGGTGTTGAGGGTGTTGAACAGAAAGTGGGGGTTGATCTGGGCCTGGATAAGTTTCAACTCGGACTGTACCAGCAGCCGCTGATGTTGCTCCAGCCGACCGGCCAGCAACTGCTGTGACAGCAGGTTGGCAATCCCTTCCCCTAGGGTGTGGTTGATCTTGAGAAACAGCCGCTTCTTCGGCTCGTAGAGCTTGATGGTGCCGATCACTCCCTTGTCCCCCTGCAGCGGGATCACCAGCACCGAACCCAGTTGGCATGCGGAGGAGAGGCTGCAGCGATAGGGTTGACTGTTGCCATCGGCAAACAGCACCTTGTTCTGGGCGATGGCCTGCATGGTGATGGCTGACGCAATGGGGGTGCCCGGTAGGTGGTGATCTTCTCCGGTGCCGATAAAGGCGAGGATCTGCTCGGTGTCCGTGATGGCGACCGCCCCCACGCCGGTCTCCTCCTGAATGATGCGGGCAATCTTGTTGCTCGCCTCCGGGGTAAAGCCCTGACTCATGATCCCCACTGTGCGGTTGGCGATATTGAGCGCCTTGGCGGAGAAGACCCGGGAGAACTTCTCATACATCCGCTGCTGGTCGCGGATCATGCTGATAAAGAGCGCCGCGCCGCAGGAGTTGGCCAGAATCATCGGGGTGGCGATGGTGCGCACCAGCAGCAGGGATTTGTCGAACGGGGTCGCCACCAGCAGGATGATGACCATCTGCATGATCTCGGCATAGAGAGTGGTAAAGAAGGCGATGCGTGGTTCAAACAGAGCATCTGTTCGCCCCGAGCGCATCAGTCGCCAGTGCACTATGCCCCCGAGCAACCCCTCGCAGGTGGTGGAGATGGCGCAGGCGAGATCGGTAAATCCCCCCAGCGTATAGCGGTGCAGGCCGCCGGTCAGCCCCACCAGAAAGCCCACCAGCGGTCCCCCCAATAATCCCCCCAAGACGGCGCCGACCGCCCGGGTGTTGGCGATGGCATCGTCGATATCGAGGCCCACATAGGTGCCGAGGATACAAAAGCTGGAAAAGATGATGTATATCAGTATCTTGTGAGGTAGTCTCACGGAATAGTTGGCAAGCGGGCGCAGCAGCGGGCTTTTCGAGAAGAGATAGGCGATCACCAGGCTGACGCTCATCTGTTGCAGCAAGGAGAGGACCAACTGCATAAAAAACGCTCCTCATAAGCCAGCTGAAAAAATAGTCAGCCCGTGAATAAGTGTGATCAGGATCTTGTTCTGTTGGCCCAACTGGGCGCAACGGGCCGCCAGTTTGCCAGAACAAGTGGATAAAACCATATCAAATCAGCATGTTAAATTGATATTTGTGTAAGCGGCAGCGGGTTGATATTGATGGATGGAGCATGAATGTATCCACTGGATACGCCACACGGAGGTGGCATGCTCCGCCCGGCCCCTTGGCTGGGCGTTTTTTATACATGGTCAGTTGGCAACCTTCTGATGGGGGTTTGAGCAATTATTCCGGTTTGTCCAATGAGTTATCCCCAGCTTCTGGGGATAACTCAGAATGCAAAGTAGTAGCAGAAGCGGCGGGTCAGGTTAAAGAACTGCCGTTGTCCCTCATCCAGCTCTTCCTGTTTGATAAAAGCAGTGATGGTGCGTTCATCTTCCCGCAGATCGATCATGGCGACGGCTTCCGGGCGCTGGGCTTTGATAAAGGGCAGGATCTTCGGCTTGAGAGGCATGGTGGGCTCGGTAGAGAGCACCAGCGCAATACTCTCGTCTGAGAGTTTCACCAGGGAGCCAGGCGGGTATACTCCCAGCACCTTCACCAGTAACTTGACCAGATTCTGGTCGAACTTCTTCTGGGATAACTTGTAGAGCTGGCTGATGGCCTGACTCGGTGCCGCCGGCGTGCCACTGTTGCGGGGATGAAGCAGCTCGTCGTAGAAGTCGACCAGTCCGATCAGCCGCGCCAGCGGCGGGATCTCCCCCCCCTTGATCCCCAGCGGATAACCGCTGCCGTCGAGCCGTTCGTGGTGCAGATGGGCTACCTGACGAATTTTGGGCTCAAAGGCATTGAGTTGGTTCAGCATGTCAAATCCGTACTGGGGATGCATCTTGAGGAAGTTCTGCTCGGCCTTGTTTAGCTCACCACGCTTTTGGGTGATCTGGCTGGGAATTTTCAGTTCACCTATGTCGTGGATAAGTCCCGCAAGGCCGGTCTCTTCCAGCTCGATGGGATTCATCCCCAATTCGCGGGCCATCAGCATGGCAATGAAAGCCACGTTGAGACTGTGCTGCAGCAGGACATCGGTGTGGGGACTACGGATCAGGTGGAGCCCGAGGGGGCCCTCGTGCTGACTAAGGGTGAAGGCGGCATTGCGGACGATCTGGGCGGTGTTGGCCAGCCCTTCATCCGGTTTGAGGTTGAGTGCCCCGAGCGCATCGCGCAGCTCGCTCATGGACTGGCCAAAGGCCTTGTCGGCGGCGCGCATGGAGCGGCGAAAGGCTTTTTCGTCAAAAGGGGGCGGGCCGGCATCAATCAGGGACTCCAGCTCTTCGAGATCGGGCCCGGCATCGGGGATATCGCCACGCAACAGTGGCTCGATAGGCAGATCGCTCTTGTCCGGATCCACCATCATCAGGCTCAGATCAAGGTGGCGGATGATATCCAGCTGCTGCTGATCTTTGATTTTGAAGGCATTGAACATAAACGGGTGGTTGGTCCATCCCGTGGGGAGATGGATATAGTGGCCTACTCTCAATTGCTCTATCGAGGCTTGGATCAGTGCCATCGGTTAACCTGCATTTCTGGAATGCCTACTCAACAAGCTAGCAAAATCCGATGGATAGACAACTAAAAAACCATTAAGGGGAGTGGGATCCCCCCGCGCTGTGATAAAGCGCACTAGCATCAGAGGGTTCTTAATTTGCTCTTAAGTTTTACTTCCTACGCTGGCCCCGTCGTTTTTGTTGGCTTGACCGGCCCCCTGCACTGCAGGCCGGTATGTAGGAGTTGTTTATGCGTGTAACCCTCGGTGTGCTGCAGACCAATCTGCTGCTTGTTCTCTTTTTCGCGCTGGTTCTCAACTGGCCAATCCTGTTGCACTTTTACACGGCGCTCAGTGAGCTGAGTCACGTCAAAGCCGGATTTGTCATTTCGATCCCGCTGGTGCTGATTGCGGCGCTAAATACAGTGTTTATTCCCTTCACGTTCCGGTTTGTGCTCAAGCCGTTTTTTACCGTGCTGATCCTGAGTGGCTCCATCGTCAGTTACGCCATGCTCAAATACGGCGTCATCTTTGATGCCGGCATGATCCAGAACATAGTAGAGACTAACAGCGGTGAGGCGGGGGCCTATTTGAATGGTTCGGTTGCGCTCTGGTTTCTGCTGACCGGGCTGCTGCCTGTTCTGGTGCTCTGGTCACTGCGGATCCGCTATCCGGCTCGCTGGTATCAGGGGTTGGCGTTGCGGACGGGTGCACTGGCTATCTCTCTGCTGTTTATCGGGGGCGTCGCGTCACTTTACTATCAGGATTACGCCTCGGTCGGGCGCAACAACAAGTCGCTGGCCAAAGAGATTGTGCCAGCCAACTATGTGCACGGCCTCTACAAGTATGGGCGGGATGTGCTGTTTGCCACGCCGATCCCTTACCAGTATTTGGGGACAGATGCCAGGGTGGTGGCACGGGGAAGCAAGCCGACTTTGATGTTCCTGGTGGTGGGTGAGACGGCGCGCAGCCAGAACTACTCCCTTAACGGGTATGGCAAGGCGACCAACAGCTTTACGGCAAAAGAGCAGGGGGTGGTGTCGTTCAGAGATGTGCGTTCCTGCGGTACGGCCACTGCGGTCTCGGTGCCCTGCATGTTCTCCAACCTCACTCGCCGCGGTTACGATGAACAGCTTGCCAGCTCCCGTGACGGCCTGCTCGATGTGCTGCAACATGCCGGTGTATCTGTGCTGTGGAAAGAGAACGATGGCGGCTGCAAAGGGGTGTGCCGCAATGTACCGACCATCGAGATCTTCCCCAAATCCTATCCTGCGCTCTGTCAGGGGGAGTCCTGCTATGACGAGGTGCTGCTGGAGGGGCTGGATCAGCAGATTGCCGGCATGAAGGGCAACAAGCTGGTGGCTTTTCACCTGATGGGTAGCCATGGCCCGACCTATTTTCGTCGTTACCCTGCCAGCGAGCGCGTCTTTATGCCGGACTGCCCGCGTAGCGACATTGAAAACTGCAGCAACGAAGAGCTGGTCAACACCTATGACAACACCATCCGCTACACCGACAAGGTGGTGGGGCTGCTGATAGACAAGCTCAAGTCGCTGGAGAGCCAGTACGATGTGGGACTGGTCTATCTCTCCGATCACGGTGAATCCCTCGGGGCCATGGGGCTCTATCTGCACGGCACGCCCTACAAGTTTGCGCCGGATGATCAGACCCGGGTGCCGCTGCTGACCTGGTTCTCGCCTCAGTTACAGGCCGATCGCCAGCTTGATATGGGTTGCCTGGCGGCGGAGGCGAGCAGCCAGCGCTTCTCCCATGACAACCTCTTTCACTCCATGCTGGGGATCATGGATGTGCAGACCCGTGTTTACGACAACAAGCTGGACCTGTTCAAGCCATGTCGGGCGGGTTAAACCGCTAGCAAGCACACAATAGAAAACGGCAGCCAGTGGCTGCCGTTTTGTTATCTCGCAAGGTCAGTGCCTTACTTCTGCTCCATGATGATCTGCAGCAGATCTCCCTCCAGCAGGGCGCGCTTGACCAGCGCAAAGCCGCCATAGGTCGGCTGGTTCTGGAAGCGGGCTTTCACGATGGGCAGGCCACGGTGGAAGCTCGGCAGGGATTGATGCTCGACGCAGCGACGGATGGCCGGGAAGAGGATCTCTTCGGCGGCGGTGATTTCACCGGCGATCAGCACCTTCTGCGGGTTGAACAGGTTGACCGTGATGGCCACTGCCCGTCCCAGATGCTCACCCACGTTCTCGATGACGCTGCGGGCCAGTTCATCACCTGCCAGCGCCGCCTTGCACACCTCCTGAATGGTGATGTGCTTCTCCTGCAGCGCGCTCTGGTGGCCGCGGCTGATGAGCTCCTTCACCTTGTCGATGATCGCTTCGTTGGAGGCGATGGTTTCGAGGCAGCCGAAGTTGCCACAGTGGCAGCGCTTGCCGAGCGGCTCGACCTGAATATGGCCGATCTCGCCGACGTTGCGGTTCTGACCGAGGAACACCTGACCCTTGGTGATGATCCCGGAGCCCGTCCCCTGATGGACACTCACCAGAATGGAGTCCATGCAGTCGCGGGACTCGCCGAAGAAGTGTTCGGCCAGTGCCAGAGAGCGGGTGTCGTTGCCCACGTAGCAGGGGAGGTTGAAGTGGTTCTCAAGCAGCTTCGCCAGCCCCAGATTGCGGATCTGGTACTTGGGGGTGTAGATGACCATGCCGGATTCCGGGTTGACCAGACCCGGCATGGTCAGCGCGATGCTGATGAGGTTGCGACAACGTTCGCGGTTGGCATCGATAAAGGCGCCAATCTCTCGCAGCAGCATGTCGACCACGGGTTGCTGGTCGATCTCGGTCACCTGAATGACGTGCTGGTCGAGCTCCTTGCCATCTAGGTCATAGAGACTCAGTTGCAGGTAGCCGCGGCCCAGCTTGGCAGAGACAAACTGAAAGCGATGTTTGATGGTGGTCAGGGAGATGGCACGCCGCCCGCCGGTTGAGGCTTGCGGAGAGGTCTCCTTGATCAGGCCATGCTCGATCAGTTGCCGGGTTATTTTGGTCACGCTGGCCGGGGCCAGCTGACTCAACTCGGCAATCTTGACCCGGGAGATGGGGCCTTGCAGGTCGATGAGCCGATACACGGCTGCACTGTTGACCTGCTTGATAAGATCTACGTTTGCTATTTGTCCGCCAGTCATGATGTCACTGTTGTGTGTAGTGTCCGTTAACCACGGTCCCACGGACCGTGAAGTCCTGATCGAAGACAGTGAGGTTGGCTACTTTACCGACCTGGATACTACCGAGACGTGAGTCCCATCCAATGGCGCGAGCGGGGTAGAGGCTGGCCATTCTCAGTGCTTCATCGAGCGGTAATCCGACCTGCTTGACCAGATTTTCCACCCCCTCAATCATGGTGAGGGAGGAACCGCCGAGTGTACCATTCTCGTCGACACACTGACCATCGCGTAAAAAGACGGTAGTGCCACAAAAATCAAATTTCTCAAAGCCTTCCGGCGCTCCGGCTGCTGCGGTGGCATCGGTGACCAGCACCAGTCGCTCCCCCAGCGCCTTGTGAGCCAGACGCACGTTGGCCCAGTGCACATGGTGGCCATCGACGATGATGCCCGCATAGACATCTTTGCGATCGTAGATGGCGCCCACGACGCCCGGCTCGCGACCGTTGAGGGTCGGAGTCATGGCGTTGTAGAGGTGGGTCGCAAAGCGAATACCGTTATCGAACCCGGCCATCGCCTGATCGTAACTGGCGGCAGTGTGACCGGCCGAGACCAGAATGCCCGCTTCCACCAGACGGCGGATATGGGCCGGCTCGTTGCGCTCCGGAGCCAGGGTGATTTTGGTGATGGCATCCGCGTTGGCGCAGAAGAAGTCGATCATCTCGTCCGCTGGCTGGCGAATTTGTGCGGCAGGGTGGATCCCCTTGCGCTTGAGGTTGGTGTAAGGCCCTTCCAGATGAACGCCCAGCACCTCGTTGGGGTGTGCAGCCATGTAATCACGGGTCACCGCAACGGCCTGCTTCATATCCGCATCCGGACTGGTGATCAGGGTCGGCAGGAAGCTGGTGGTACCGGATTTGAGGTTGGCCGCCTGCATGGTTGCCAGGGTCTCGACCGTGATGTCGGTGTTGAACATCACCCCGCCACAGCCGTTGAGCTGCACATCGATAAAACCGGCGGTCAGGTTGGCGCCTTTGAGATCAATCAGCTCGATGCCTGCAGGCAGTTCGGCCAGGTGAGAGATGGCGACAATCTTGTCGCCCTCGATAAGCACCCCGTAGCCGGTCAGCACGCAGCTGCCGGTGTAGAGGGTGCAGTTGGTCAATGCGTACATGACGACTCCTTACAGACGGCCGATGTTGGCGGCTTCCAGCTGCTGGAAGTAGCGAACGGTCTTGACCTTGAGCTCCATGGTGGAGGGCTCGTCGCACACCATCATTCCCTTCGGATGCAGTTGCAGGGTGGAGATGGTCCACATGTGGTTGACGCTGCCTTCCACGGCGGCCTGCAGGGCCAGAGCCTTGCCGTGACCGGTGACCAGGATCATGATCTCTTCCGCATCCATCAGGGTGCCGACACCCACGGTCAGGGCCAGCTTGGGCACCTGCTCCATGTCGCCACCGAAGAAGCGGGAGTTGGCGATGCGGGTGTCTTCGGTCAGGGTCTTGACCCGGGTGCGGGAGGAGAGGGAAGAGGCCGGCTCGTTGAACGCGATGTGGCCGTCGTTGCCCACACCACCCATGAACAGGTGGATCTTGCCGTAGGACTTGATCTTGTCTTCGTAGCGCTTGCACTCGGCCACCAGATCCTCGGCATTGCCGTTGAGGATGTTGATGTTTTCGGGACGAATGTCGATGTGGCTGAAGAAGTTGTTGTGCATGAAGCTGTGGTAGCTCTCCGGGTGATCTTCCGGCAGGCCGACGTACTCGTCCATGTTGAAGGTGACCACGTTCTGGAAGCTCACTTCACCGGCTTTGTGCAACTCGATCAGGCGCTTGTAGGTGTTGAGCGGGGTGCCACCGGTGGGCAGGCCCAGTACGAAAGGACGATCGCTGGTTGGCTTGAACGCGTTGATGCGGTCAACGATGTAACGAGCAGACCACAGGCCTACTTGGCTGGCAGATTTCAACGGGATCAGGCGCATATGGGATACCTCTGTGTCGGGTTGCGACCGGTTTGGCGGTGGCAATTGGCTAAGACGGATTCAAGTTGTTTTATAGCGTAAATAAAGATTGCGAACTAAGCCACATCTATCCACCACCTTTATCTTGTTTGGGTGATAACGATCACGATTATCGGTTTATTAATTTGCGCAGCGAAATAAAAGCCCTAGACTGCCAATCAAGCCTTGTTGGCTTATGCGTCAAACGTGATAAGCACTTAATTTCTAGAAAAACATTAACTAAGGAGAGGAACCGTGAACATTCTCGGTTATTTGCAAAAGATCGGCCGTGCCCTGATGGTGCCGGTAGCGGTATTGCCTGCCGCCGCGATCCTGATGGGGGTTGGCTACTGGATTGACCCGAATGGTTGGGGTGGTGACAGTGCGCTGGCTGCCTTCCTGATTAAAGCGGGCGCAGCCATTATCGATAACATGTCCGTACTGTTCGCAGTCGGTGTCGCCTACGGTATGTCCAAGGATAAAGACGGTTCTGCTGCTCTGGCAGGTCTGGTCGGCTTCCTGGTCGTTACCACCCTGCTGAGCCCGGGTGCCGTGGCCCAGATCAAGAGCATCCCGGTGGAGCAGGTTCCTGCCGCGTTTGCCAAGATCAGCAACCAGTTCGTGGGTATCCTGTGTGGTGTTATCGCCGCTGAGCTGTACAACCGCTTCAGCAGCGTCGAGCTGCACAAGGCACTCTCCTTCTTCTCCGGTCGTCGTCTGGTACCGATCGTAACCTCCGTGGTGATGATCGTCGTATCATTCATCCTGATGGCCGTATGGCCGGCAATCTACGGTGGTCTGGTCTCCTTCGGTGAGTCCATCGTGAGCCTGGGCTCTACCGGTGCCGGTATCTACGCCTTCTTCAACCGTCTGCTGATCCCGATCGGTCTGCACCACGCCCTGAACTCCGTGTTCTGGTTCAACGTGGCCGGAATCAACGACATCCCGAACTTCCTGGGTGGTCAGGCTACCATCGATGCCGCTCTGGCCGCTGGCAAGAGCCTGGATCAGGTGAAAGGCGTGGTCGGTATGTACCAGGCTGGCTTCTTCCCCATCATGATGTTCGGTCTGCCGGGTGCCGCTCTGGCCATCTACCACTCCGCCAAGAAAGAGAACAAAGAGAAAGTTGCTTCCATCATGATCGCAGCTGCCTTTGCCTCCTTCTTCACCGGTGTTACCGAGCCGCTCGAGTTCTCCTTCATGTTCGTGGCGCCGGTACTGTATGTCATCCACGCCGTACTGACCGGTATCTCCGTGTTCATCGCTGCCTCCATGCAGTGGATGGCCGGTTTCGGTTTCAGTGCCGGTCTGGTGGATATGGTGCTCTCCAGCCGTAACCCGCTGGCGACCAACTGGTACATGCTGATCCCTCAGGGTCTGGTCTTCTTCGGCCTCTACTACACAGTGTTCCGCGTAGTGATTGCCAAGCTGAACCTGAAAACCCCGGGTCGTGAAGATGACGAAGAGACTGCTCCGGCTGCCGCTCAATCTACCAACCGTACCGAGCTGGCCAAGCAATACCTGGAAGTGCTGGGTGGTCAAGAGAACCTGGTCTCCATCGATGCCTGCATCACCCGTCTGCGTCTGACTCTGAAAGACCGCAGCATCGTCGATGAGCGCAAGCTGAAAGCCCTGGGGGCAGCCGGTGTGGTCAAACTCGGTGAGCAGAACCTGCAGGTGATTCTGGGCCCATTGGCTGAAATCATCGCCGGTGAGATGAAAGCCCTGCGTTAATCGAGCGACTCGCTCACCTCAAGTCTAAGTCCATTGTTGACATAACTAAGGGCCCCGCTCAGGGGCCCCATATAAAAAAGCCAAGAAAATCCAACCTTTACTTCAAATGAGAGCAGCAGTTATGAACTTGAAACATTCTCTGTTAGCCATTGCCATGTCTACCGTTTTTGTCAGCCAGGTCCAGGCAGCCGATGCCGCCAAGCAGGCTGTGGTCGACTCCCTCGCCAACAACCTGGTGGTCAAGTATGAAGTGGTCACCAACGACGGTGCCGGTGCCGGCCTCGATTGCCAGGCGCTCGGTTCCGAGTGGGCGAGCTGTGGCGTTGCCAAGCTGCACCTGACCAATACCGGTGCGGACGTGACCTCCAAAGACTGGAGCATCTACGTCTCCTCCATCCGTCGTATCCAGCGTGTGGATAACGACCAGTTCACCATCACTCACCTGACCGGCGATCTCTATCGTTTGACGCCAACCGAGAAGTTCCAGGGCTTTGCCAAGGATGCCACGGTCGAAGTGCCGCTGGTGGTGGAATACTGGGTACTGTTCGAATCTGACATCATGCCGAACTGGTATGTCGCCAGCGAAGGTGCCGAGCCGAAAGTACTGGCCAGCATGAGCAACATCAATGATGCCAGCACCTACGAGAAGCCGATGCCGGCTGATGGCTGGAAGCGTACCAAGGATGACAAGAACATCCTGATGAACAGCGAGACCCGTTTCGCGGCCAACCAGACCAGCACCCTGCTGCCGGCTGGCAAGATTGACAACCAGATCCTGCCGACCCCGATGAAGCAGGTAGTCAAAGCGGGTCCGCAGGTTGACTTCTCCACCATCAAACTCAATGCCCTGGACTTGCCGAGCGATCGCGCCGAGGCCCTGAAGGCTCAACTGACCAAGCTGGGTGTTACCCTCTCCGACACCGGCTACCCGGTGACCATCAAGCTCGGCAGCAAGCTCAAGGAGGCTGAAGGCTATGACATGACCATCGGTCAGAAGGGCACAGTGATCCAGGGTCGCGACATCGACGGGGCATTCTGGGGTGCACAATCCCTGATCTCCCTGCTGGGTGTTGATGACAAGCTGGTGAGCCCGATGACCGTCGAGGATGCGCCGCGCTTTGAATACCGTGGCATGCAGACCGACGTGGCCCGCCACTTCCGCAGTCTGGATACCATGAAGAAGCTGGTTGACCAGATGTCTGCCATGAAGCTCAACGTGCTGCACCTTGGCCTGACCAACGATGAAGGCTGGCGTCTGGAGATCCCGGGTCTGCCGGAGCTGACCCAGGTCGGTAGCCAGCGTTGCCACGACGAGTCCGAAACCAAGTGCCTGATGCCGCAACTGGGTTCCGGCCCGACCAGCGACAACCAGGGTTCCGGTTTCTACAGCAAGTCTGACTACGTGGATCTGGTGCGTTATGCCAAGGCCCGCGGAGTGACCGTGATCCCCGAGATCAACATGCCGGCCCACGCTCGTGCTGCCGTGGTCTCCATGGAAGCGCGTTACAAGCGTCTGATGGCGGAAGGCAAAGAAGCGGAAGCTAACCAGTTCCGTCTGACTGACCCGGCTGACACCTCCAACGTCACCTCCGTCCAGTTCTACGACAAGATGTCCTTCATCAACCCTTGCCAGCCGGGTGCTGCCACCTTCGTGGCCAAGGTAATGGATGAAGTTGCCCAGATGCACCAGGCCGCCGGTCAGCCGCTGACCGCATGGCACTACGGTGGTGATGAGGCGAAGAACATCATGCAGGGCGGTGGCTATCAGGATCCGGCCGTCACCAAGAAAGAAGAGCTGGTCGCCTGGAAAGGCAACGTCGACTCCAGCAAGCAGGACAAGCCGTTTGGCAAGTCCCCGATGTGCCAGAAGATGATCGACGAAGGCAAGATCAAGGAAGTGGGCGAGCTGCCGGTTTACTTCGCCAAGGAAGTGGGCCAGATGGTCAAAGACCGCGGTTTCTCTACCCTGCAGGCGTGGGAAGACGGTCTGAAGTATGCCAGCGGTGCCAAGGACTTCGCCACCGACAACACCCGTGTCAACTTCTGGGAAACCCTCTACTGGGGTGGCTTCAACGAAGCGATGAAGTGGGCCCACAAGGGTTACCAAGTGGTGCTGTCCAACCCGGATTACCTCTACTTCGACTTCCCGAACGAAGTACACCCGGCTGAGCGTGGCTACTACTGGGCAACTCGTTTCAACGACACTCGCAAGGTGTTTGCCTTCGCCCCGGAAAACCTGCCGCAGAACGCCGAGACCTCGGTTGACCGCGACGGCAACGCCTTCGTGGCCAAAGGTGACCAGGATCCGGTCAAGTTCAAGGGGATCTCCGGTCAGCAGTGGAGTGAAACCGTGCGTACCGATGCTCAGTACGAGTACATGGTCTACCCGCGTATCTTCTCCGTGGCCGAGCGTGCCTGGCACAAAGGTGGCTTCGAGCTGAACTATGTGAAGGGTCGCGAGTTCTCCGGCGAGACCAAGTTCGTCAACAAGGCCACCCTCAACAAAGAGTGGAACCAGTTTGCCAACGTACTGGGTCAGCGCGTGCTGCCGAAACTGGATCAGGCCGGTGTTGAATACCGCCTCTCCGTACCGGGTGCCAAGGTAGTGAACGGTGTGCTGGAAGCGAACGTGGATCTGCCGGGTCTGCCCATCCAGTACAGCCTGGACGGTACCAACTGGAGTGCCTATGACGCCGCGGCCAAGCCGAGCGTGAATGGCAAGGTCTACCTGCGTACCACCAGCTTCGATGGCAAGCGCACCAGCCGCGTCACCGAACTGAACTGATAGCAGTCAACCGTTAACATGAGGTGGGTCGCAAGACCCGCCTTTCCCAAGGGCGATGGCGCATCGGGTTTGGGAAAGGTTGACTGTGCGTGTGAGCCTTTGTTGTGTGTAATTGTCTGTTTTGTGTTTTTCATCACTTTCAGCCCCGCCCAGTGCGGGGCTTTTTTATGCATTTTGTGTGCAATGTGCCAAGCCACGCCGTTTTTAGCGGTGCAATGGCCGGGAAATGGCCCGGAAGTGCCAAATTCAGGTTGAGACAGCGCCCGTAATAAGGGATCATACCCGGCTTGACGGCGGGGGGATGAGGGTGCCAGCCGGCACAACTTCCGCCAGTGACGCTTTTTTGAGGTGAGCCATGAGTCAGGCGAACAGCCCAACTAACTTTATTCGTCAGATCATTGATGAAGATCTGGCCAGCGGTAAGCACAGCAGCGTGCATACCCGTTTTCCGCCCGAGCCGAACGGTTATCTCCATATCGGCCACGCCAAGTCCATCTGCCTGAACTTCGGCATCGCCCGCGACTATCAGGGCCAGTGCAACCTGCGTTTCGATGACACCAACCCGGTGAAGGAAGATATCGAGTACGTAGAGTCCATCAAGCAGGACGTACAGTGGCTCGGCTTCCAGTGGAATGGCGAGATCTGCTACTCCTCCGACTATTTCGACAAGCTGCACGGCTACGCCATCGAGCTGATTGAAAAGGGTCTGGCCTATGTGGACGAGCTGACGCCCGAGCAGATGCGCGAGTACCGTGGCACCCTGACTGAAGCCGGCAAGAACAGCCCGTTCCGCGATCGCAGCGTGGAAGAGAACCTGGCGCTGTTTGCCAAGATGAAGAACGGCGAGTTCGCCGAAGGCACCGCCTGCCTGCGCGCCAAGATCGACATGGCATCCCCCTTCATGGTGATGCGTGATCCGGTTATCTACCGCATCAAGTTTGCCCACCACCACCAGACCGGTGACAAGTGGTGCATCTACCCGATGTATGACTTCACCCACTGCATCTCGGACGCGCTGGAAGGGATCACCCACTCCATCTGTACCCTGGAGTTCCAGGACAACCGTCGTCTGTATGACTGGGTGCTGGACAACATCACCATCGATTGCCACCCCCGTCAGTACGAGTTCTCTCGTCTGAACCTCGAATACACCGTCATGTCCAAGCGCAAGCTGAACCTGCTGGTGACCGAGAAGCACGTCGATGGTTGGGATGACCCGCGCATGCTGACCGTCTCCGGTCTGCGTCGTCGTGGTTACACCCCGGCCTCCATCCGCGAGTTCTGCAAGCGCATCGGTGTGACCAAGCAGGACAACATCGTCGAGATGAGCATGTTGGAAGCCTGCATCCGCGAAGACCTCAACGAGCATGCACCGCGCGCCATGGCCGTGCTGCATCCGGTGAAAGTGGTCATCGAGAACCTGGCTGCCGACGAAGTGCTGACTGCCCCGGCCCACCCGAGCAATGCCGAGATGGGTACCCGCGAGTTGAACTTCACCCGCGAGATCTTCATCGATGAAGCGGACTTCAAAGAAGAGGCGAACAAGCAGTTCAAGCGTCTGGTGCTGGGCAAGGAAGTGCGTCTGCGCAATGCCTATGTGATCAAGGCCGAGCGCATCGAGAAAGATGCCGATGGCAAGGTCACCTGCATCTACTGCTCCTACGACCCCGAGACCCTGGGCAAGGATCCGGCCGATGGCCGCAAGGTGAAAGGGGTGATCCACTGGGTCAGCGCCACTCACTCCCTGCCAGCCGAAGTGCGTCTCTACGATCGTCTGTTCAAGGTGCCGAACCCGGGCGCCGAGGATGACTTCGAAGCAGCGCTGAACCCGGAATCTCTGGTGATCATCGAGGGGGCCCGTGTTGAGGCATCCCTGAAGAACGCCAAGCCGGAGCAGGCTTACCAGTTCGAGCGTGAAGGTTACTTCTGCGCCGACAACAAGCTCTCCAGCCCGGAGCATCTGGTGTTTAACCGCACCGTTGCCCTGCGCGACTCCTGGGGCAAGGTAGAAGGCTAAGCCGATGGGGCAGGGGAGACCCTGCCCTGTGTGCTGCCAGCGGCCTGCGCCGGACAATAAAAAAGCCAGCTAATGCTGGCTTTTTTATTGTCCGTTATCTGCAAGTCACGTGCGACTTATTCGTCGTGCTTGCACTCACCGGTAGCACAATGACCGTAGAGGTAGAGGCTGTGGTTGGTGAGACGGATATTGAATTTCTTGGCGATCTCGCGCTGACGCTGTTCGATCACTTCGTCGGAGAACTCGATCACCTTGCCGCAGTCGAGGCAAACCAGGTGGTCGTGATGCTCCTGAGTGGCCAGTTCGAATACCGACTTGCCACCTTCGAAGTGGTGACGGGTAACGATACCGGCATCATCAAACTGGTTGAGAACGCGATAGACGGTAGCGAGACCAATCTCTTCACCCAGGTCGATCAGTCGTTTATAGAGATCTTCGGCGCTGGTGTGCTGGCAGTCCGGCTGTTGCAGGATTTCCAGGATTTTGACCCGGGGCAAGGTGATCTTGAGCCCGGCCTTTTTTAACGCTTGGTTGTTGTCTGCCATATTCTACTTATTCGCATTCTCGAAGGTGGGGTTATTCTGATGGACTGCCGCAGGAATGGCAACCTTGAACTCGCTTGGCCTGTCATTATAGGTCGTAGCCTCCCTAAAAATAAACCCAGCAATTCAAGGGGTTTAGCCATAAATGGCCGGCTGGATTGAAATAATCAATCGTGTCGTCCGACTTGCTGGCATGGCAGATGTTGATAAGATGTAACTTTCATATTCTGGTCGGATGAGATCCATGGATTGGCTTTTTGACAATGCGGCCTGGGTGCGCCGCGCACTCAACGCCTGGCCCCCTTTCTGGGGCGCCGGTATCAAGATAGAGACCCTGAGCGATGACTTTCGCTACTGCCGGGTGACCCTCAAATCCCGCTGGTGGAACAAGAACGCCAACCGCACCCAGTTTGGCGGCAGCATGTTTGCCATGACGGACCCCATCTATCCGCTGATGCTGATGGGCTACTTCAAGAATCGCTACTACGTCTGGGACAAGGCGGGCAGCATCAACTACATCAAGCCGGGCAAGGGCAAGCTGGTGGCCGAGTTCAACCTGACCGAGGGCAAGCTGGCCGAAATCGTGGCGGCGACCGAAGGTGGCAACAAGCACTTCCCCGAATTCGAGGTGACGGTACAGGACAAGAGCGGCGAGCTGGTGGCGCAGGTCAAGCGCACCCTCTATGTGCGGGCCAAACCGGAGCACAGAGGTGAATAACAGGGAAGAATAAAGGCAGGCATCGCAACAAGCAGATACAACAAGGGCCCCGTCGGGGCCCTTGTTGTCAGAGGTATGAGGGGAGGCGGATTACTCCAGCTCGCCCAGGCACATCTCTTCGTGCAGCTGCTTGCACCAGCCCTTGACGCGCTCGGCGGTCAGCTCCGGCTGGCGATCTTCATCGATACCCAGACCGACAAAGTGCTTGTCATCGACCAGTGCCTTGGAGGCTTCGAACTCGTAGCCAGCAGTCGGCCAGTGACCGATGATGATGGCGCCTTTGGCTTCGACGATGTCGCGCAGGGTGCCCATGGCGTCGAGGAAGTACTCGGAATAGTCTTCCTGATCACCGCAACCGAAGATGGCGACCAGCTTGTTGGTGAAGTCGATTTCGCCCAGATCGGGGAAGAAGTCGTCCCAGTCGGCCTGGGCTTCGCCGTAGTACCAAGTCGGGATGCCGAACATCAGCAGATCAAAGCTCTCGATGTCGGCCTTGCTGCTCTTGGCGATGTCACGGACTTCAATCAGGTTTTTGCCCAGCTCTTTCTGGATCATCTTGGCGACAGCTTCGGTGTTACCGGTATCGCTGCCAAAAAACAGACCTACACTTGCCATAGTGTTTAGTTACCCGTATTTGGTGTTAATGCTCAACGCTCAGACTGCAATGTCCACCGCAAAGGCGGACTCAATCTGTTGTTTCAGGATAGATTGGATCAGCTCGGCTCGGCTGATGTTCTGTTGTAACGCAAGTTGGTTCAGGCGCTCCAGCAACTCGGCCTCCACCTTTAACTCTACCCGCTTCAGCCCATTTTCCCGATCGCGCTTAAGCTGGTTACGCTTGTTGATCTTGAGCTGGGTCTCGCGGGGGAGTGGATTGGTCTTTGGCCTGCCGGGGCGCTTCTCATTTGCGAACAGATCCAGTGTTGTTCGATCAGTTTGCTGTTTGGCCATACATCACAGATGAAAATAAGTTAGCCGAGTCCTGAGCCTTCCCAGCCCAGTTCGATCAGCCCCTTGGCGACAAAACCCGCACAACCCAGAAACAGTACCAACCAGACGATAAAACGACCGAAACGGGGCACGTTGCCGCGCTTGAGCACGTCCTGAATGGCCAGGCCAATCAATATGAAAATGGCCACAAAGAATAACTTGAGGCCCAAACTTTCGATCAGGTCGATATGTTCACTTAGCATGGATTGCGCACACTCCTTATGACCGGCGCACTATATCACAAAGGATTTGAAACTGTTAACCGCCTGTCGACAGGAAATCCACAACCAATTTGTTGAACAGAGCCGGTTTTTCCGCATGCAGCCAGTGGCCGGTACCCGCGATGACACGCACCTTTGCCGCCGGGAATTGGGCCAGTGCCGTCTCGCTGTATTGGGGCTGCATATAGTCAGAATCCCCCCCTTTGATAAAGAGCACCTGCCCCTCGAAGCGATGCTCATCCTCTGGCCAGCCCATGATGTTGGCGTAGTTTTGCTCAAGGGCGGGCACATTGAAGCGCCAACCCCAGCCATGCTCGCCTCTGGCGAACGATTTGAGCAGGAACTGGCGCACCCCGGCGAGCTCAATATGCTGCGCCAGCATGGCTTCCGCTTCACTGCGGCTTTGCGGCGGCGTATGCAGGGTGGCGTTGAGTCCGGCGAACACATTCTGGTGGCGGGAATGGGGATAGGCGACTGGCGCCATGTCGGCCACTACCAGCTTGGTCACCCGCTCAGGCGCCAGCTTGGCGACCTGCATCGCCACCTTGCCTCCCATCGAGTGGCCAATCAGGGTCGCTTCGGCAATATTCAGCCGATCCATCAGGGTCAGGATATCGGCTGCCTGGGCCGGATAGCTCATCTCGCTGCTATGAAAGGAGGCGCCGTGGTTGCGCAGATCGACGCTGACCACCCGATAGTGTTCGCCGAGGGCACGGGCCAGCAGGCCGAGGTTGTCGAGGCTGCCAAACAGGCCGTGGATCAGAATGACCGCCGGGCCCTGACCCTGTTCCTTGAAGTTCAATATGCTGTTTTGTTGCAAAATGACACCTTGTCGGTCGTGGGTGCGTATCGCTGTTTTATTTAACGCACTGGAAAGAAAAGGATTTCGTCCAATGGATTGGGATTTTATGTGGTTTTTTTTCTAAAAAATCCTGTCCGGATCGGCTATCAGTGCGGCTGATCACACACTTGGCCCGCTATTATGCCGTATTCTCGATGAGATTCATGTACATCTGCCAGCCCCTTGCTTGGGCTGTCGGGTTTGCCTATGTATAATCGCCGCATCCGAATTTCGACGAGTCCAGCGCATCCCTATGAAAACCATCGAGCTTGATGACGATCTCTACTTCTATATCGCCAGCCAGACCCGGCACATTGGTGAGAGTGCCTCCGATATTCTGCGCCGTCTGCTGGAACAGCCTGCTAACCAAGGTGTGCCGGTTGCCGAGCCCGTTGCCGTCGCGCAGCCCAGTACGGTAGCCACCCAACAAGGGCTGCAAGCCCTGCTCGATTCCGGTGAGCTGCAAAAAGAAGAGAAGTCCATCAACCGCTTTATGCTGGTGCTCAGTACCCTCTACCGGGATAACCCGGAAGGCTTTACCCAGGCCACCGAAATCAAGGGGCGCAAGCGCGTCTATTTCTCGCAGGATCCCGAGGCTCTGCGTGCCAGCGGTAGCACCACCAAGCCCAAGCCGGTACCGGAGACCCCGTTCTGGGTGATCACCAACACCAACACCAGCCGCAAGCAGAACATGGTGGCCCAGCTGATGGCCAGCATGGGCTATGGCGACGAGGTGGTCGCGCAGGTGTGTGGCGCAATTTAACGATTCTTCAAGACTCAGGCCTTGCCCGGCAAGGCCGCCATTACGCAAGGAAAACGCCATGGCTCAGCATTCCCACGCCGGTCAACCGGCCCGTTTAAGCGATCTGACCAACATTCCCCGTCTGGTCAGCGCCTACTACCTTAACAAGCCGGACATGAGCCGCCCCGAGCAGCGAGTTGCCTTCGGTACTTCCGGCCACCGTGGCAGCGCCCTGCACAGTGCCTTTACCGAATCCCATATTCTGGCGGTGACCCAGGCCCTGGTAGAGTATCGCCAGCAGGCCGGTATCACTGGCCCGCTGTTTGTCGGCATGGATACTCACGCCCTGTCCGAATCCGCCTTTGCCAGCGCCGTCGAAGTGCTGGCCGCCAACGGCGTTGAAACCCGCATTCAGGCTGGCCTCGGCTTTACCCCGACCCCGGTCATCTCCCACGCCATCCTGCGCCACAATGCAGGTAAACCGGCTGCCCGTGCTGACGGCGTGGTGATCACTCCGTCCCACAACCCGCCGGAAGATGGTGGCTTCAAGTACAACCCGCCTCACGGTGGCCCCGCCGAAGGGGAGATCACCAAGTGGGTCGAGGACCGTGCCAACGCGATCCTGGAAGCGGGTCTGGCCGGCGTGAAGCGCATGCCGTTCGCCGAGGCGCTCAAGAGCCCGTTCGTGGTCGAACACGACTATGTCACCCCCTATGTGGATGATCTGAAGAACGTGCTGGACATGGATGCCATCAAGAATGCAGGCATCAAGATCGGTGTCGATCCGCTGGGTGGCTCCGGCGTCGCCTACTGGGACGTCATCGCCAAGACCTACGGTCTGAACATCGAGGTGGTGAACTACAAGGTCGACCCGACCTTCTCCTTCATGACCCTGGATAAAGACGGCAAGATCCGGATGGATTGCTCCAGCCCGTTCGCCATGGCCAGCCTGATCGCCCTCAAGGACAAGTTCGACATCGCCCTTGGCAACGACCCTGACTACGACCGTCACGGCATCGTCACCAAATCCGGCCTGATGAACCCGAACCACTATCTGGCTGTGGCGATCCAGTATCTGTTTACCCATCGCACCGGCTGGTCTGCCGATGCTGCCGTCGGCAAGACGCTGGTCTCCTCTTCGATGATTGACCGGGTTGCCGGCGAGATTGGCCGCACCCTGAAAGAGGTGCCGGTCGGCTTCAAGTGGTTCGTGGATGGCCTCTACAGCGGTGAGTTCGGCTTTGGTGGCGAGGAGAGCGCGGGCGCCTCCTTCCTGCGCAAAGATGGCACCGTCTGGACCACCGACAAGGATGGTTTCATTCTGGCGCTGCTGGCTGCGGAAATTCTGGCGGTGACCGGCAAGGATCCGCAGGCCCACTACGACGCACTGGAAGCCAAGTTTGGCCGCTCCAGCTATCGCCGTATCGACGCCCCGGCCAACAGCGCCCAGAAAGCGGTGCTCTCCAAGCTGGATCCGGCACTGGTAGAAGCCTCCACCCTGGCGGGTGAGCCCATCATCGCCAAGCTGACCAAGGCGCCGGGCAACGATGCCGCCATCGGCGGTCTCAAGGTAGTGACCGAGAACGGCTGGTTCGCGGCGCGCCCCTCCGGCACCGAGTCCATCTACAAGATCTACATGGAGAGCTTCAAGGGCGACACGCACCTCGACCTCATCCAGCAGGAAGCCCAGCAGATCGTCTCCGCGGCACTGGCTAAGGCAGGTGTCTAAGCAGCGCATCACGTCAGCGCCCGGGTCCTCGGGCTAAAGACAAGGTGAAGAGAGGAGCCAAATCGGCTCCTCTGTTTTTCTGTGGTGGCTACGAATTGTGCGAGGGGCTGCTGGTCTGTGGCTTAAAGCATGGCCTGTATCTGGGCCAACACTGCCTGTACCTTGGCGGCAGGTGGATGGGTGCGACCCAGTACGCGCATTCCCCACACCATAGTCATCAACAAAGCCGCGAGGGTGTCGATATCGCGCTCGGCGGCCAGTTCTCCAACGGCTTGTGCCTGGCGCAAGTTATTGGCCACCCGCTTTTCCACTTCGGCTAAGTGCACGCTGGCTTCATGCTGAATCGTTGGATTTTGGCGCCCCACTTCCAGCAGGGTATTGACCAGCAGGCAGCCACGATGTGTCTCGCTGGCTATGGCATCCCGAGCTACAGCATCGAGCAGGGCTCGCACACCGGCTAGGGGAGAATCTGCCGAGGCCAGCAACAGTTCGATCTGCGCCAGACTCTGTGCTGAATAGCGCTGCAACACTTCGATAAACAATCCCTCTTTTGAGCTGAAGGCGCCGTACAGGCTGCTGGGCTTCAACCCCATTCTGTCAACGAGTGTGGCGATGCCAGTGTTGCTGAAGCCAGTTTCCCAGAAGCTGTTGAGGGCAATCTCCAGAACTTGTTCTCTGTCAAATGATGCCGGTCTTGCCATTTCGATTCCTGCTTGCGTTGTCTTTTTGTAGTGATCACTAAAAAACATCTTGACCAGTGTTGGTGGCTTGTTTGATATTGTAGTGACCACTACAGAAAGGATGGTAATCATGCCCACACTTGAGCAAAAAATCAAAGAGTACGATGCGATAAAGCGAACTAAAGTCCCTGGTGATGTACTGGCGGTGATGGAGGGGGTAACAGAAGCGCTACGGGCGAGCGGACTGGGACAAGGGGCATTTGTCACTGGCGATCAGTTTCCTGACTTTACGTTGCCCGATCAGCACGGGGTGGTGCGCCCGCTCTCCCACTATCTGGCTGAGGGGCCTGTGGTGCTCAACATCTATCGAGGTGGTTGGTGTCCTTATTGCAATCTCGAGATGCAGGCACTCAATATCGCTTTGCCCGAGCTTGTGAAACGGGGGGTCACCCTCCTCGGTTTGACTCCCGAGATGCCAACAACCGCGCAGGACACTCTCACCGCCAACGAGCTGGCGATCACCGTGCTCAGCGATGAAGGCAACCGGGTGTCGGCTTCGCTGGGGTTGGTATTCGAGCTGCCCGAGGTGCTGCGCCCAATTTATGAGCGTTTTGGTATCGATATTCCGGCCAGCAACGGGGATGACAGTTTTACTTTGCCTGTCCCGGCGACGTATATCCTTGGCCAGGATCGGGTGGTGCGCTACCACTTCGTCAATGTGGACTACACCCAACGCGCAGAGCCGACCCAGCTGATCGCTGAGCTGGACAGACTGGCCGCGGCCGGGATGCTTTAAACCGACACGGTGCCAGTAGGCGCCGTGTGGAGTGCAGACGAGGCGGGCCTGGACAGGCCTGCCTCGCGTTTATAAGCAAATGATTCAGTAACCGCCTTTGGCCTCTTTCACCGCCAGCCCCAGCTGCCACACCGCCATGGCGTAGTGGGTGCTGTGGTTGTAGCGGGTGATGGTGTAGAAGTTGGGTAGGCCGTACCAGTATTGGTAGCCGGTGCCGACATCGAGGCGCAGCAGGCTCGATTCGCTGTGATTGCCCAGGGTGCTGGTGGGGGTGAGCCCTGCGCGGCGCAGGGTAGTGACCGGGTAGCGGGTCTGGAAGCCGTGCTCATAGCCGGGCAGCTGGCCCTGACCGCGCACCGCCACCGGTTGGCCTTTCTCCCAGCCGTGAGCCTTGAAGTAGTTGGCGACGCTGCCGATGGCATCCACCGGATCCCACAGGTTGGTGTGGCCGTTGCCGTCAAAATCCACCGCATAGCGCTGGAAGCTGGAGGGCATAAACTGGCCATAGCCCATGGCGCCCGCGTAGGAGCCCTTGGGTTCGGCAGGATCTATCCCCTCGTCGCGGGTCATCACCAGGAAGGCTTCCAATTCGCTGGTGAAGAACTCGGCGCGGCGCGGGTAATCAAACGCCAGGGTGGCCAATGCATCCAGAATGCGGGTCTTGCCCATCACCCGGCCCCAGCGGGTCTCGACCCCGATAATGCCGACGATGATCTCCGGCGGAACCCCGTAGATCTGCTCCGCCCGGTTGAGCTCGCTTGCGTATTCACGCCAGAAGTTGACGCCGTTTTGCACGTTGTCGGGGGTGATGAACTTGGCGCGATAGCGGTTCCAGGCGCCGGTCGGACCGGTGGGCTTGGCGGTGGTCGGTGCCTGGGCATCCATCAGGCGGATGATCCAGTCGTAGCGCTCTGCCTGAGCCAGCACCTGATGCAACTGGGCGTTGTCAAAACCGTGCTTCTCGACCATCTTCTGGACGAATCGGTCCACGTTGGGACGATTGGCGAAGTCCCCTTTGCTCACCCCCTGGCTGTAAACGGGGCTGCGCGACGGCGTCTGGTTGATAAAGGCGCTCTTGGGCTGGGGGACGACCACGGGCTTGGGGGCCGGGGCGCTGCTGCAGCCACCGAGCAGGGGGAATAACGACAGTGTGAGAAGAGAGGCAAGGCGACGCATAGGGTTCTCAAAGAGACTGACAAAAGTGTCGTCATGGTAAAACATTGTCATCCCCGTGCAAGTGTTCCGTGCGCCTCGTTGGCCACCAATTCATCGTGCGATGGATTAGCCCTCCGGTGATGGCTGCGCTGTTTAGCGCGGGGGGTGACGCAGGGTGTGGTAGCCGCTCCAGAGCCGGGTCAGGGTGGTGATGGCGCAGAGCAGGGCAAAGCCGTAGGCGAGCGGGGCGAAGGTGGCGGGCCACAGACACATCAGCACAAAGAGGGCGATGGTCTCGCTCCCCTCGGTGAGGCCGCCCAGATAGTAGAGGGATTTGTGGTGGTAGACCGGATTGTCGATGCCCCGCTTGCCCGCCATGATGGCAAAGGCCAGAAAGCTCGAGCCGGTGCCCATAAAGGCAAACAGCAGGGTGGCAGCGGGCAGCGCATTGGCGGGTGCGGCGAGGGCAAAGCCCAGCACCACGGCGGCGTAGAAGATGAAATCCAGCGTGATGTCGAGAAAGCCGCCGCAGTCGGTGATGCCAGTTTCCCGCGCCACGGCACCATCGAGCCCGTCCAGCAAGCGGTTGAGCAGGATCGCCGCAAGCGCCCATTGATAGCAGCCAAAGGCCAGCAGCGGCAGCGCCAGCATGCCGATGGCAAAACCGGTGAGGCTCACCTGATTGGCACTGACCCCGGCACGGCAGAGCGGTTTGGCAAGCTGGGTGAGGGGGCTGCGGATCACGGGGATCAGGTGGCGGTCAAACAAGGTGAACTCCTCGGTTAAAAACAGGATTCGGTGAGATTGAGTATGGTGCCCGGTGCATCCTCTTCGTCGTGGGTCACCAGAATAGCGGGGATGGCCAGCCCCTTGATCTGCGCGAATACCAGCTCGCGAAAGGCGGCCCGCAGCGGCTTGTCGAGGCGGGAGAAGGGCTCGTCCAGCAGCAGGGCATCGGGTTCGGCCAACAGCGCTCGCAGCAGACTGACCCGCGCCCGCTGACCCCCCGACAGCAGCAGCGGCAGCTTGTCAGCCTGATCCGCCAGCGCGACCTGTGCCAATGCGGCCAGCGCCTTTTCCCGCCGCGCGCGTTTTCCCTTGATGGTCGCTGGCATGCCGAACATCAGGTTCTCCGCCACCGTCAGATGGTCAAACAGCAAGTCATCCTGAAACAGCATGCCGATGCGCCGCGCCTGCGGTGGCAAGGTGTTGAGTAACCGCTCGCCGAGCCTTACCTCCCCCTCCAGCCGGATCGGGCCATTTCCTGTCAGCGCGCCGGGCAGTACCCCCGCCAGCCCCGCCAGCAGGGAGCTTTTACCACAGCCGCTTGGCCCCATCAGGGTCAACACTTCGCCGGGGACCACCTGCAGGGCGGGGAGCGAAAGCAACAGATTTTCATCAAGGTAAAGTCGAAGAGGCGTGGTGCTCAGCATATGGCTGTTTCCATCATCAGAGTTCATCGTGAGTAGCCCCCCTTGAGCGCCGGATTGATCCGCGCCGGCAGCCAAAGCGCCAGCAGATAGATAACGAGCGGCAGCAGCAGTTGCAGCAGGCCGTAGAGTCCCGCCAGCCGCCGGTTGAGGCCACTGCCGATGGCCACCGCTTCGGTGGTGATGGTGACCACTCTGCCTGCGCCAAAGAGCAGGGTCGACAGATACTGGGCCAGACTCACCGCCGCCCCGACACCGAAGGCAAACAGCAGCGGGCGCGCCAGCAGCGGCGCTTTGACCTGCCACCAGGCTCGCCATGGCGTTGCCCCCAGCAGCAGGGCGCTCTGGGTGATCCGCGGGTCGAACTGGCGATAGGGGCCGTGCAGGCACAAATAGACATAGGGAAAGACAAACAGCAGTTGGCTCCAGAGCACCCAGCCCCAGCCAATGCCGCTGCTTATCGAGCCGTGTGCAAGCCAGTCCAGCCCGAGCCGGATACCAAACAGCAGGCTGGCCTGTGGCAGCAGCAGCGGCAAGCAGATAAGCCAGAGCGGCCAGGGGCGGCGCCCGGCTTGTGCCTCCAGACTCAGCACCGCCATTCCCAGTGCCAGCAAGCCGCTCACCAGCGCCAGCAGTGTGCTGGTTGTCAGCAGCGGCAGCAGGGTTGGCAGCAGATCCAGCCAGTAGTGGCTGCTCCACTGGCTGGGCCAGAGGGCGGGAAAGGGCCAGCGGCGCGCCAGTGACCAGAGCAGCAGCACCGCCAGCACCGCCAGATTGAGGGTGATCAGGGTGAAGGCAAAGCCCGCTGCGAGCCGGTTGGCAAAGAAGTGGGGCGCCGCCCGTTTGCCATCGAGCCAGCAGCCTTTGCCCATCTCTTTATGAAGCCACTCCAGTAATCTGAGCAGAGCGATGAGCAACGCCGTGATGGCGAGTAAAAGCAGGGCGCCGCTGGCGGTGGCACCACGCCAGAGTAGATCCGGGTCCTGATACCAGAGCCACAACCGCACCGCCAGCGGGGCGGGGGTGTCAGGCCCGAGCAGCTGGGCGAGATCCACCACTGCCACACCGTAGGCCGTCACCGCATAGATGGGCAGGCGCAGAGCGGGCCAGAGCGCCGGTAGCAGCAGGCGCCACCAGATCTGGGGGGCGCTGAAACCAAGGCTCGCCCCCAGCCACTGCTGGCGTGCCAGCAAGATGGGTTGCTGTGCGGCCATCGCCATCAGCAGCAAAAAGGGGGTCTCCTTGAAAACGAGCAGTGCAATCAGCCCGAGCCCCCAAGGGTCGCGGATGGTCTGCCAGTCGGGGGGGAGATCAAACCCCGTCAGAGCTGGCGAGATGAGCCGCAGCAGCCAACCGGAGGGGGCGAGCAAAAAGGCAAAACCGATGGCAAAGGCGACGTGGGGCATGGCCAGCATGGGCGAGAGCAGGCGGCGGAGCAGCCCGAAAGCCCGGCTGTCGCTGTGAGCCAGCAGCAGGGCGGTTAACAGCAGAGTGCAGAGGGTCGAGGCGGCGCCAATCCACAGACTCAGTGCAGCGGAGTGCCAAAGGCCAGGCTGGGCCAGCAGCAAGGCGAGATGAGAGGCGGTCATCCCTTCCGCCAGCAGTTGCCACAGCCCCGCCAGCAATGGGATGACGAAGATCGCCAGATAAATGACCGCCATCCCCGTACTCATACTGGGGTGGCGTGTCAACTGGCGCCACGGTCGGGAGCGGGAAAGCGGGTGACCAGAGGCACTCATCAGTGACCGTAACGTTCGGCCCAGGCCGCTTCCAGTTTGAGCTGCCAGCTGGGGTGAGGCTCGGCCACCGCTTTGAAGCGAAGTGCCGGTTGCTCTTTGGCGGAGTCAGGCAGGGCATCGGCCCGCAGCACGCTGGGATCACCCCAGAAAGCCGGATTGGCTTTTCGTGCCTGCGCCGCCGGGCTCAGCAGGAAGTTGGCCACCACCTTGGCACCCGCACGGGCACTGGCGTTGAAGGGGATGGCGAGAAAATGGCTGTTGGTGAGCGCCCCTTTCTCCATGGCTATAGCTTCCACGCTGGGGGGCAGGGCGCCAATCTGGGCGGCGCTCTGCGCCTCCTGCGGATTGAAGCTGATGGCCATCGCCAGCTCGCCATCATCGAGTAGCTGGCGGGTTTCGGCGGCGCTGGTGGGAAACAGTTTGCCCTTGCGCCAGAGTGCCGGATGCAGCTCATCGAGCCAGGCCCAGAGCGGGGCGGTGAGCTGGGCAAAATCGCTCTCGGTCGCCTCCCGATAGAGGGGGGCGGGGTTTGGCGTCAACTCCAGCAGGATCTGCTTGAGAAAACTGGAGCCATGGAACTGGGGCGGCTTGGGATAGGTGAAGCGGCCGGGATGGGCCTTGGCCCACGCCAGCAGGGCTGCAGCCGAGGTGGGCGCTCTGGCGACCTCTTCGGTATCGACCATCAGATTGAGCTGGCCGATGCCCCAGGGGGCTTCCAGTCCTTCCACCGGCAGGGTGAAGTCCTCACTCACCGGCAGGGTGCTGTCGACCAGTGCCATGTTGGGCAGCTCGGCGGTAAAGGGAGCGCCAAGCAGCCCCTGCTCCTTGAGCGCCTTGAAGTTCTCGCCGTTGACCCAGAGCAGATCGATGGGGCCGCCAGCTTGCTTGCCCGCCTGCTTGTTGGCCAGCAACTGGCTGACGCTCTGGGCGATGTCATCCACCTTCACCTGCACCAGCTTGACCTGATAGTCGCGCGCCAGCTCCTGCCCGGCCCACACCAGATAGGCGTTGATCTCCGGGCTGCCGCCCCAGGCGTTGAAGTAGACGGTCTGTCCCTTCGCCTCCTCAAGGGTCCGTTGCCAGTTGTCATCAGGAGTGGCTAACAGCGGGCCGCTGGCCAGCAGTGGCAGGGCGCACAGCAGGGCGTTTAGCCGCTGTTTGAGCTGTGATTTGAGTTGTGAGAATGGCTTGAGCATAAACGTTTCTCTGATTGTCAGGCGCCACGGCGCCAGCGGTGATAACGGGCCAGCAACGCCAGCACCCGGGTGGGCTGGTGGGCCCGTTTCCATTCACCCGCCACGTATTTGTTCCCCTCCATCAGGGTGGGATAGGCGTGAATGGTGCCGAGGATCTTGCCAAGGCCGAGGCGGTGACGCATGGCGAGCACGAACTCGGCAATCCGCTCACCGGCGTGAGTGCCCACTATGGTGGCGCCAAGGATAGTATCCTTGCCCGGTACGGTCAGCACCTCGACAAAACCGTGGCGCTCGCCATCGGCAATGGCGCGATCCAGCTCGGCCAGCTCGAAGCGGGTCACCTCGAAGGGAATCCCCTGCGCCTCGGCCTCCTTGCGATTGAGGCCGACCCGGGCAATCTCCGGCGTGGTGTAGGTGGCCGCCGGAATGACCCGATAGTCCGCCCGAAAGCGCTTGAACTGGCCAAACAGGGCATTGACCGCCGCATACCAGGCCTGATGGGCGGCGAAGTGGGTGAACTGGTAAGGGCCCGCTACGTCTCCCACCGCCAGTATGCTGGGGAAGTTGGTGGTGAGGAAGCCATCGACCGCTATGGTGCCGCGGGGGGCCAGCTCGACCCCCAACGCTTCGAGCCCGAAGCCGCTGACGTTGGCGACCCGACCCAGTGCCAGCAGCAGTTGATCCCCTTCCACCACCTGTGTCTCATCGCCCCGGCGCAGTTGCAGCCGGATGGGGAGATCCCCCTCGGCTGCGGGCAGATAGTCGGCTCGTTCGGCGCGCCAGCCGGTGAGTAGCTGCACGCCATCTCGGCTCATCTGCCCGGCAAGGGCGTCGGCTACATCTCTCTCTTCGCGGGGCAGCAGTTGCTCCGAGAGTTCCACCAAGGTCACGGGAATGCCGAGCAGGGCGAAGCTCTGGGCCAGCTCGCAGCCGATGGGGCCACCGCCCAGCACCAGCAGGCGGCGCGGCGGGGTACGCAGCTGCCAGAGGCTATCCGAGGTGAGGTAAGGCACCTGATCCAGCCCCGGCAGCTTGGGCACCAGCGGCCGGGCGCCGGTGGCGATAACGATATGGCGGCTGGCAAGGCGCTGGCCGTTAACCTCCACCTCCCAAGGAGAGACCAGCCGCGCCTCCCCCTCGATGCATTCCACTCCAAGCCCTTGATAGCGCTCGATGGAGTCGTGGGGCTCGACCTCCTTGATGACGCGGGCGACCCGTTCCATCACGGCAGCGAAATCAGCGCTGGCTTGACTTGGGCCAAAGCCCAGTTCACTGGCCCGGCGTTGTTCGGCGGCAAAGCGGGCACTTCGGATCAGCGCCTTGGAGGGGACGCAGCCGCTGTTGAGGCAATCGCCCCCCATCTTGTGCTTCTCGATGAGCGCCACCTTGGCCTTCACCGCTGCCGCGATATAGCTGGTAACCAGCCCACCTGCCCCGGCACCGATCACCAGCAGGTTGTAGTCATAGCGAGCGGGTTTGCGATAGGGGGCGAGCAGGCGCCGCTGGGCGAGGTGTGTGGTCAACTTCTTGACCAGCCAGGGCATCAGCCCCAGCAGGGTCAACGCGACCATCAGGCCGGGGGAGAGGATATTTCCGGTGCTGGTTAACTGGCCAAGCTCGCTGCCCGCCAGCACATAGACGAAGGTGCCAGGCAGCATGCCAAGCTGGCTGACCCAGTAGTAGGTGCTGACTCTGATGGGGGTGAGCCCCATCAGCAGATTGACCAAAAAGAAGGGGAAGATGGGGATGAGGCGCAGGCTGAGCAGATAGAAGGCCCCCTCCTTCGCCATGCCGGACTGAAAGGTGGCCAGCTTGTCGCCAAAGCGCCGCTCGACCCAGTCGCGCAGCAGAAAGCGGGCGCTGAGAAAGGCCAGGGTTGCGCCTAGGGTGCTGGCGAAAGAGACCAGCAGTAGCCCCCAGCCGACGCCGAACACAGCGCTGCCACCCAGGGTGAGCAAGCTGGCGCCGGGTAGGGAGAGGGCGGTGCTCAGCACATAGATAAGCACGAACAGCAGGCTGGCCGAGACAAAGTGGCCGTCGACCCATTGCGCCACTGCCGCCTGCTGGGCCTGCAAGGCGTCCAGAGTGAGGTAACGGCCAAGATCGAGGGCAAAAAAGGTGCCGATAAGGCTCCCCATCACCAGTGCAAGCAGCAGGCGGGTCCGGTTCATCAGGCGTCCTTGCTGTCTGGCTGGGCAGGGCGTTCCGGTTGCACCGGCAGCTGGCAGAAGCCCTGCGGCGCGATATCGAGGGCGGCGTTGAACTTGGCCGACATGTTCTGAAATGCGATAAGGCCGGTCAGCTCCACCATGGCATCGTCGTCGAACCAGGGCTTGAGGCGGGCAGCCTGTTCATCGCTCACCCCATCGAGGCCAGTCATCGCTTCGGTATAGTCGAGCACCGCTTTTTCCCGCTCGTCAAACAAGGGGCTTTCGCGCCAGTTGGCCAGCGCCTCCACTTTCTCGCTGGAACCGGCTCTCTTTACCAAGGTCATGGCGTTGATGTCGACGCAAAAACGGCACCAGTTGAGCTGGGAGACCCGCACCGTCACCAGCGAGCGCAGCACGGGATCTATGGGGGAGCGCTTGCGGTTGATGACGCCATAGAGGGTGGCGACGGCGGCAAAGAGGCGCGGCGAGCGGCCCCAGCATTTGCCCGGAATAAGCACCTGACCATAGTTGCGCTTTTGCAGCCAGAAAAAGGGGCGGATAAACCAGGCATATTCCCGGTCGGGTTTGACCTCAACGCGCATCAGTTACCTTCTTGTTGTTTCACACTTACGGTTTCAAATTGGGTTTGTAGGCCTGGCCGAGGCGCTCGTTCAGGCGGGTCAGGAAATCCTCGATCCGCGCCCGGTTGGTGCCCAGATCGCTTTGCCCCTGACGGGAGGCTGATCGCATATCGATGCGGGTCTCTTTGGGGCCAGCAAAGACCCGCAGCGCCACATCATCCTGAAAGCCGAACCAGCCGGTGGTGACCACTGCATCCAGACCGTCGGGGCTGGGTCGTACCTGCCAGCCCAGCTCCTGCATCAGCTCCTCAGCCTCAATAACCACCTCTTCGGGGGCGGTATGGGTAAAGAGAGGACCGGGTTTTGCCTCAACTGCTTTCAGCGGGGCGCTATTTATTGGCAGATCCTGCGCGGTTCTCAGCTCTGCCGCCCAGCGCAGCTGGGGGGGATTATAGGGATCGGTGCTCACATCGTTGATCAGCGGCATGCGCAGCGCCTGTGCCACAAAGGTCAGCGGTAGCAGCAGTGGCAAGGCGCCAAGGCCGCTGGCGTAGCGGTTGCGGCTCCAGGGTAGGCGTACCAGCAAGATCAGGGAGACAAGGGCTCCGATGAGACAGATCGCAAAACCGATCCACCAAGGCCAGAGATGAAAGCGGCTGCCGAGGGCGCCAGCGAGCGGGAGTAACCAGGCCAGCAGGGGCCACAAGCAAGAGCGGGGCATAGCACGGGATCCATCGTCGAATGTGGACAATGCCGAGAAGGATAAACTTAATTGCCTGATAACGTTAGTAAATTGATGCGAGTTTGGCGTGGTTTTGGTCAGTTTTGCGAGGGGAATGCAGAGGTCGGTGAAGCCCGCCTGACGGGAGCTTCACCGAGAAAATGGTCAGTTGCGATGACTTAGTTGCGATAGAGCACTTTGATCAGATGGAAGCCGAACTTGGTGCGCACCGGCCCCAGCACCTTGAGCAGTTCACCCTTGAATACGGCATCGTCAAATGCTTTCACCATATCTCCCTTGGAAAATTCTCCCAAATCGCCAAAACGCTTGCCTGAGGGACAGGTAGAGAAGCGCTTGGCCATCTGGCCGAAGTCGGCTCCCTTCTCGATCTTCTCCTTGATCTCCAGACACTGTTTTTCGGTCTTGACCAGAATGTGCTGGGCACAGGCTTTTTTCATCGGGGCGCTCCTGGGAGTGATGGCGAAGGTTGTTAATGCCAAGTGTGGTGACAAATGGGGGCGCAAGAGTACCCCAATTTGCCACCGGCGTCAGCCATCACTGCCTGCCATTTATCGGCGCTCGTCGGCCCTGTTATTGGCGAGCGCGGGTGGCCAGCACGGCGCGGGGACGCGCTTGCCAGATGATCTCCAGCCCGAGCAGGGCGTAGAGGCTCCAGATGGCCAGCGGATTGAGCCACTCTCCCCCCAGTTGCAGGGTCATCAGAGCGCAACCTGCCAGCAGCAAGGTGAGCCCCGGCAGCCGCCAGTGGACGGGCAGGGGGGCCAGCATCGCCATCCCCAGCAAAATGCCGAGGCCAAACGGCAGGTTCAGGGCGGTAAAGGCCAGCGCCTGTTGGCCACTCATGCCGGTCAGCAGGGCCAGCAGGGCGCTGCAACAGGCGAGGAAGGTGATGAACTCGAGACGATCGGCAATATAGTCAGCCATCTGTTCGCTACGTGCATGCATGATGTGTCTCCTTCAGTTGATGGTTCAAGTGTGAGGGAGGGACGTTCGCAAAGGCAGCGGGATAATTCGATTGCGCTGAACGAGCAATTCTTAATCACCCGCTACGGCGGGCTTTGGCGTGTGCCGGGCTGGTTAAACGGTGAGGGTGGGGCTATGCCGACAAACTCTGTCGTGGTGGGTTTCTGGTTGCAAAGAGAGGAGGAGAGGTGACAAATGGTGCCTGATGGTGGGGTGAGCCTTATTGAGGGCAGGTCAATTCGCTTCCATCGGGAAAGCGGGCGGCGTCATTGTCACCAAAATGTGTGATTTGTGGTCAACCTCTTAAAAGATATGGCGAATTTGCCAATGGTGCTGCGCTGTCGCTGGCCGATGCCTATGTTAGGATAAGGTTCGCCATTTTTCTGGCGCGCATTTTTGTGTCACGGCCATGCCCTGCATGCCGTGCTGCGCCGCATTCGGGGTTGGCCCGAAAGGGCGCTGGTTTCCTTCACCACAGATTCAGGAATATTGACCTTTGACAGGATGCATTTCATCCCTGCTGGCAGGGTGTTCACTGTCCGGCCCTGCGTTTCGCCGCGGCCTGCGGGTACTGGGGGTGGGCCTGTTGCTGTCGCTGCTGGCTTCGCCCGCGTTTGCCGCCAAGCTCACCTATCAGGTCAAGGGGTTGAAAGGGGAGAACAAGGATAACGTTGAAGCCTACCTCAATGCCCTGCCGGTCTATCAGGAGCGGCAATACCGCCCGGCCCGCGCAAAAATTACCGAGAGCGTGCAAAAGGCGCTGCAGGTTTATGGCTACTACCAGCCGAAAATCACCCTGAGTCGCGACAAGAAAACCCCGTCCAAAGTGGTGATTGAGGTGGACAAGGGGGAGCCGGTCATCGTCTCCCGCCTCGATATTCTGCTGGAGGGGGATGCGGGCAGCGACGAGCTCTACAGCGCCCTGCTGGACAAGTTGCCCCTCAAAGAGGGCGAGCCCCTCAACCACGCCAAATATGAATCCATCAAGGCCGATCTGGGCAGCCTCGGGCTGGCCCGCGGTTACTTTGATGCCAAGTTGAGCAAGAGTCAGGTCAAGGTGTTCCCGGACAAGGGGACGGCGGAGATCTTTATTCTGTTCGAATCGGGCCATCGCTACCGTTTTGGCGAGATCCGCTACGATGCCACCCCCGAAGCGCTTCACCTTATTCGCCCGCTTATCAACATCAAGAGCGGCGATCCCTATCTTGCCATCCGTCTGGCCGAGATGTCACAGGATGTCTCCTCCACCAAGCTGTTCCGTCAGGTCGATATCAAGCCGGTATTGAGCGAGGCGAGCAACTATCGGGTGCCCATTGCGGTGACGCTGGATAACCGGATCGATCACGAAATCGAGACAGGTATCGGTTATGCCACCGACGTGGGGCCGCGGATGAGTGCCACCTGGGAGAAGCCCTGGGTCAACCGCTACGGCCACCGCCTGTTTGCCACCGCCAAGGTGTCGGCGCCGGAGGCAGAGCTCAGCTTCGACTACCAGATCCCGGTGGGTAACCCGCTGCGGGACTACTACTCTATCCAGACCGGCTACCAGTACAAGGACAACAACGATACCCGCTCCGATCTCACTACCATCGGTGTGCACCGCTGGACGCGGCGGCCGGAGAGCTGGGATCGGGACGTTTTTATCCGGCTGGAGAACGAGATCTATACCCAGGGTGCCGACGAGGGGAACAGCTTGTTGCTGATCCCCGGGGTCTCCTGGTCCCGACTGCGGGTGCGCGGTACTCTGGTGCCCGACTGGGGGGATCGCCAGCAGCTGACGCTGGAGTTCTCCGATCCCAGATGGGGCTCCGACATCAGCTTTATGCGGGTGTGGGGACGCAGCAAGTGGCTGCGAACTCTTGGCGATAACCACAGATTCCTGATGCGGGCCGAGCAGGGGGCCATCATAGGTGACAGCTTCTCGTTGGTGCCGCCGTCTTTGCGCTTCTTTACCGGTGGCGATCAGACGGTGCGCGGCTTTGGTTACGAGAGCATCTCCCCCACCGGGCCGGATGGCAAGCTGACCGGTGGTCGTTACACCAGCGTGGCCAGTCTGGAATACAACTACCGCTTCAGCGAGAAGTGGCTGGGGGCCATGTTTGTGGATGGCGGCACCTCCACCACCGATTACAGCGAACCCTGGAAAATAGGTACCGGTGTCGGTGTACGCTGGGTCACCCCCATCGGTCAGGTCAGGTTGGATCTGGCGGTCGGGGTATCGGAAGAGGACAAGCCCTTGCGGCTGCATTTCGCATTGGGGCCTGAATTATGATGTTGTCTAAACGCTTTTTTCTTTGGCCGCTGCGGCTGTATCTTGCGCGGGGGTCTGCATTGTGATCTGGCTAAAACGCATTTTTCTCTGGCTGATGGGGCTGGTGTTCCTGCTGCTCATCGGCGTCAGCCTGCTGGGCTTTACCCATCAGGGCAACAAGTGGTTGTGGCAACAGGCCAAGGGAGCGCTGCCTTCTCTCAAGGGGGAGCTGGTGGCCGGTCAGCTTGGCTATGGCTGGACTCTGGAAGGGGCGGGTTGGCAGGATGAGCTGGTGGATGTCACGGTGGATCGCGCCGTGCTCGACTGGGATCTTGGCAAACTGCTGCAGGGCAAACTCTGGATCAAATCGCTTGAAGTGACTCATCCGGTGGTGAAGGTGGCCGACTCGGAGCCTGCACCGGAAGAGCCGTCGGAGCCTTTTGTCTGGCATCCGCTCCCCCTCAAAATTCAGGTCGACAGCCTCAAGGTGGCTGACCTCGATCTGGCGGTGCCCGGCGTGGCCGTGACCCTGGGGTCCCTCGATATCGGCGCCACCCTCAATCGCAAGGGGCTGATTGTGCGCGGCCCGGTGCTCGATAACCTGAAGGTGACGCTGGATGATGCGGCACCCGCCAGCGCAGCCAAATCTGCCAAGCAGCCGGCCGCTAACGAGAAGCAAGCCGGTGCTGCGGTGGCGCGCAACGACAAGGCCAGCGCCAAGACAGCCAAACAGGGTAAAGGGACGCCAGCTGCGAATACGGCAAAGGCAGCCCCCATTCTCCTGCCCGCCATTCACCTTCCTTTCCCCATCCAGCTGGAAGGGGTCAGTGCGACCCGGGTGCAATATAAGCAGGGCGAGCTGATTGAAGGGCTCGACAAGCTGCTGCTCTCGGCTACCGCTGCCGACGATCGCATCGAGGTGCGCGAGCTCTCGCTGCGCCATGCCATGGCCGATCTGGCGCTCAAGGGGCACATCCAGCTCAGTGACGACTACCCACTGGCGGTGACGCTGGATGCCAAGGCCCGCAAGGGGCTGCTGGATGGCGAGTTGCAGGGTGAGCAGGCCACGCTGGCGCTGAGCGGTTCGGTCGGCAAGCTGGGGCTGGTGTTGTCGGCCAAGGGGCCGGTCTCCGCCAATCTCAAGGGCTCGCTGGCCGCTCTCGACCCGGATCTCCCTTTTGATTTGACCCTCGACTGGAAGAGCCTCGGCTGGCCATTTCATAAGCCTGCCAAAGATGAGCCGAGCTATCGGCTGGACAAAGGGAGCCTGACCGCCAAGGGCAAGCTCTCCGGCTACCAGTTTGCCCTCAATACCTCCGGCAAGGGGACCGATGTCCCCCCCTTCAAGCTTGCGCTGGACGGCAAGGGGGATCTGGAGCGGCTCAGCAAGATCGCCTTGCAGCTCAATGCGCTCAAGGGGGAGCTCAAACTCGATGGCAAACTCGCCTGGAACAAGGGGGTTGAGTGGCAGGGAACCACCCTGTTCAAGGGGATCAATCCGGCCGAGCTGCTGCCCGAGCTGAAAGGGACGCTGGCCGGTGAGCTGGAGAGCCGTTTCGTGATGAACGAGGCGGGCCACTGGGAGCTGAAACTGCCCAAGCTCAAGGTGGATGGCAAACTCAACCAGTACCCGCTGGCCCTCAAGGGGGAGCTTAGCGGCAACGACAAGATGGAGTGGCTGATCCCGGCGCTCTCGCTGCAAAGTGGCCCCAACCAGTTGCAGGCCAAGGGCAGTATCAGCAGCGCCCAGTGGAGGCTCGATGCCAACCTGCAGGCTCCCCAGCTGGGGGGCATCTATCCCGGCCTGAAAGGGGATATCAAGGGACAGGTGAAGGTCAGTGGCAATCAGCAGACGCCAAAAATCGATGCGGATCTCGTCTCCGACCGGCTCTACTATGCCGGCACCGACCTGAAGGGCATTAGCCTCAAGGGCAATGCGGCGATCGGTGCCAAACCGGCCGGTGAGCTCGCGTTGTTGGTGGCGCAGCTGAAACAGGGCGAAACCAAGCTCAGCCAGCTGGCCCTGAACCTCAGCGGCGATATCAGTCAGCATCTGTTGAGCCTGACCATGAAGGGTGACCCTGTTGCGGCCAACCTCAAACTGGGTGGCGGCGTGCGCGGGGATCACTGGCGCGGGGCGCTCTCCGAGTTGCGGCTGAAAACCCCGCTGCGCCGTTGGGACTTGAGTTCCCCGTGGGCACTGGATCTCGATCTGCCGCGTCAGCGGCTGGCGATGGGGGATATCTGCCTCGGCTCCCAGGGGGCCAGCCTCTGCGTCAAGGGGAGTCAGGTCTCCGCTGCACAGGGCACTCTGGAGTTTGCCCTGAGCGAGTTTGATCTCAAGCGGCTACGCCCCTGGTTGCCGGACAACTTCCGCTGGCAGGCGATGCTCTCGGCCGATGGCCGTGCCAGCTGGCGTGGCAATCAGCCGACCCTGCATGCGGTGGTGCGCACCACGCCGGGCACTTTTGTGGCTGATGGTCTCAAGACTGATTATCAGCAGCTGGCTTTGGCCCTGGATTTCGAGCGGCAGCAGGCGGCCATTCGCCTCGATTTTGCCTCCAAGCAGATCGGCAATATCGATACCGATTTGCTGATCAGGGAGCCCGCCGGTCGCGGTCTGCTCGGTGGTCAGCTCAAGTTTGACGATCTCAAGCTCAATACCTTTGCGCCGCTCATCCCTGAGGTGCGCTCCCTGCAAGGGATCATCTCCGCCGATGCCCGTTTCGACGGCACCCTGGCAGCGCCCCTGCTGTTTGGTCAGCTAAACCTGCGTGACGGTGAGGTGCAGACTCACTCCGATATGGTGACCCTGACCAAGCTGGTGACCCGCCTCAAGATCGAGGGCAATCGCGCCGAGCTCGATGGCTCCATGCTGGTGGGCAAGGGGCCGCTGGCGTTGGGCGGCTGGCTCAGCTGGGCCAAGATGCCGGTCAGCGGCAGCCTCACCATTCAGGGCAAGGATCTGGAGGCGCAATATCCGGGCATGGGCCGGGTCAGAGTCTCGCCCGATATCGCGGTGTCGCTTGGTGAGGAGACCCGCATTACCGGTCAGGTGGATATTCCCTGGGCGCGCATTCTGGTCAAGAGCCTGCCGGATTCGGCGGTGGCGGTCTCCGACGATGTGACTGTGGTCTATGACGATCTGCCCCCGGCTCCCAAGCAGGCCAGCCTGCCGCTGGCGATGAAGGTGGCGATCCGCCTTGGCAACGATGTGAAGCTTGATGCCATGGGGCTGAAGACCGATGTCTCCGGCGGTCTCAATATCCGTCAGGATCCCGAGAAGCCGCTGGCAGGCAACGGCCAGCTGGTGCTGACCAATGGCCGCTTCAAGGCTTACGGTCAGAACCTCATCATCAAGGAGGGGCGGATCCTCTTCTCCGGTCCGCTGGATCGACCGTTCCTCAACATCGAGGCTAACCGGGATCCCGATACCATCGAGGGTCAGGTGACGGTCGGGGTGCGGGTGACCGGCCCTGCCAGCAAGCCTGAGATCACTGTCTACTCCGAACCGCAGATGGCGCAGTCGGAACAGCTCTCCTATCTGCTGCGCGGCAAAGGGTTGCAGACCGGCGGTGAGGATGGCGGTTTCAACGGTCTGCTGGTGGCCGGTGCGGTGAGTCAGGCCAACGGTGTGGTGTCGAGCATCGGCGAGTCGCTGGGGATGAGCGATGTCTCCCTCGATACGGCGGGCAGTGGTGACAACACCCAGGTGACTCTGTCTGCATATCTGCTGCCGGGCCTGCAGTTCCAGTACGGGGTCGGGGTCTTCAGCCCCATCGCCGAGTTCAAGCTGCGCTACGAGGTATTGCCACGGCTCTATCTGCAGGCGATGAGCGGGGTGGCTCAGGCGGTCGATATCTTCTATCGCTTTACTCTGTAACGCTTCATCCCGTAACAGGGCTGATATGAATCTAAACGGGAGGCGCAGGCCTCCCGTTTTGTATTGCTCGATCGGCCGCGGGCAAGCCGTGATAAAGGTTGGCAGTGCAGAGGGAGAATGAATTGCGATGGGCCAAAAATGCGAAAACCCGGCACTAGGCCGGGTTTTCTGAATGATGGTGGAGGGAGAAGGATTCGAACCTTCGAAGGCAGAGCCGTCAGATTTACAGTCTGATCCCTTTGGCCGCTCGGG